>CAJXLX010000035.1 GCA_913056335.1 uncultured Rhodothermaceae bacterium | reverse complement strand
CGGCTGGGCCTACCTCCTCCGCATGGGCGCTCACGAGCGGCGCGAAAGCGCCTACGAGCCCGCCACGACCAACAACCGCATGGAGCTCACCGCCGCGGTCGAGGCCCTGCGCGCCCTGCGCGATCTGGTGTGGGACGAGGAGGCATTCACCGATGTGCCGCGTCCTGAGGATGCGGTGCTTATTCAGCAGTTGGAAGAAACCCCCGCATCCCCCTGGTTCGACCGCACCGCCACCGCCCCCACTGAAACCGGCCCCGATGTGCTCCGCGATGCCCTCCACGCCACAGCCGACACGCTGGCTACGCGCTACGGGTGGGCGCCAGAGGCGTGGACGTGGGGTGATCATCATCAGGTAGAGATGGGGTTTCTGCTTCCGGCAGGGCCCTTCAAGGCGTTGGGCCGGGGGCCCTATCCATTTCCGGGGTTTGCCTCTACGCTCCTTCAGGCGCCGGGTCTGCGCGTAACCCACACCGCCAGCCAGCGAGCGGTCATCGACTTTTCAGGGCCTCGTCCCCAGGCACACGTGGTGTATCCAGGCGGGCAGCGCGAGCACCCGTTTGCGCCTACGCACTATGATATGTTTGTGGAGCCGTACCTGGAAGGCGCTTATTATGTGCAGGCGCGTCCTGAGCGGCCCGCCGAGATCGAGGCCCACCGCGTTACAAGTCGGTTCGAGCTGCATCCGTAGCGTGCTACACGGTGCGCCGCTGGCGGACCCTGCGCATCCACACCACCCCGCCGATGATGAGCGCGCCGCCCAAGATTTGAAGCGTAGTAACCGATTCTCCGAGAAACCAGGCGCCGCCCAGCACCGCCACAAACGGCACCAGATTATTGTAGACGGCGGTGTTGGACGGCCCTACGGTCTTTACAGCGTTATTCCAGATTAGAAACGCAATGCCCGTAGAGAGCGCCCCCGAGTACACGATGGCCCACCACACCCAGGTATCGACCTCGGCCCACTGCACCGTGCCCCAGTACGGAAGGCCCAGCCCCACGAGTAAGGGCAGTGCCACAAGGAGGCCAAAGAACGTAACGCCCAGCGGCGACACGTCGTGGACAATCGCCTTATTATACGTGGTAAAACCGCCCCATACCACAGCTCCCATGAGCATCATCGTATTGCCGAAGAGCGAACTTTCGGTAAGAGTAGCATTGGTCGCGCCATCCAAGATAACGAGCGCGGTGCCCGCCAACGAGATAAACAGCCCAACCCAGGCCAGACCTCGTAGCACCTCCAGGCCCGAAAGGCGTCCAATGAGTGCGGTCCACAGTGGAGCGCCCGCCATAATGAGCGCTGCGCTTCCGGCGGTCGTGTTGTTTACGCTCACAATGAACAGCACCTGGTAGACGAAATAGCCCGCCAGCCCCAGTCCCACAATGGACCAGCCGTGCGAGCGCATGGGCGCCCAGAACGGGCGGTCGCCGCGGCGCCACAGGTAAATGCTACCCAGCAACGCCACCGAAATACTAAACCGAAAAATGTTCAGCACGAACGGATGCATAACCGCCAGCGCCGCTTTCAAGATGGGAAAGTTAGCTCCCCAGATGAACACCACGCTGACCAGCGATGCGTCAGCAAGCCAGGAGCGCGAATTGGACGAGGGAGCCATAGCCAGTGGGAGCAGCGAAGAAACGAACTGCGTAATAGTACCTCGCAACTTGCAAACCGTTGATGCATAGGCTTGAACAATCGTTGAGAACCGGTACACGTCCGCGCTTCGTCTGTTAAAGGCTTTATCTTTATGGATAACGAGCAACCCACATACGCCTTGTCCGAGGTAAGCAGCGAGCTTGGCGTTGAGGAGCATGTCCTTCGATACTGGGAAACCGAATTCGACGCTCTGCAGCCTGTTAAAGACGAAGGGGGGCAGCGCCGCTATCGTGCAAGCGACGTAGCTACAGCACGGCGCATTCAGGAGCTTCTCAAAGACGAAAAGTACACCATTGCGGGGGCCCGGCAAGCCTTGCAGCATGATGAACAACGGAGGGCACTGGCCCAGCGCTTGCGCACGCTACGGGCTTTCCTGGTTGATATGCAGAGCGAGCTGCGATCCTCGTAGCGCGCGTGTCCGGCAAGCATACCGTACAAAAGCGAGAACCTGTGAAAACTACGCGGATGTGCAGGCGTGTTTGTGGGGAGGCGCATCGACACGCTCATACCGGCATTCGCGTCCGTTTTCCGTGAATGACTTGCGGAACCTACGGCTACTCCTTTTACTATGAAGGCATACCATTCGGGACATGGCGCAGCCCGGTTAGCGCGCCGCTCTGGGGGAGCGGAGGTCCCCGGTTCAAATCCGGGTGTCCCGACCATTTACTGATGAGAATGAGCATGCCGTAACACGCTGGCCACAGCCAGCGCCCCACGCATCTGAAATATTGTGTTCGGCCCACGTCGTTTCTGGCATTTGTGCTGGAAACGACGTTTTTTATGATCCAACGAGTCGCAGGCTTCATGAATCCCGAACTTCTGAAGTCTCGTTTCAGTCGGGCATTGACCCGCACTGATCGGGCACAGACTCCGATGGGAGATGCCCGTTTCCCCACCCGCTGATGTATCCCTGAGCTGCCGTCGCATGAACGACACCTCGCCCGAAGCCTCCATGCAGCGATTCCTGGCGGATCTAAAGCGCATCCGCGAAGCTCGCGACGTGTCGCTGGCCGACATTCGTGAAGCCACCCGTGTGTCCAAAGACGTGCTCGCAGACTTTGAGTCGGGCGCGCTGTTCGACCGGGAGTCATTTAACCCGGTCTATCTGCGCTCTCTTGCAAAGTCCTATGCGCGCCATGTAGGCATTACGCCGGTGAGCCGTGTATTGGAGTGCATCAAGCTGGCCCAGGCCAATCGCTATACGAATGAGCTTGCGGTCGAGGAGCTTGGCGAGGAGCCCCGTTCCATTGCCTGGCCCGATGACGACGATGGCGAAACGACCGAGGAAGCGTCTGCTCCGCTAAGTACATCGGCCTTTGATGACGAGGCGTCCTCAACTGCCCTTCCCGATAGCGCCGGACGCCGGTGGTCGGGGGCCGAGGACAACACTGATTCGGAATCGGACGAGGCTGCATCAGCCGACCACGCGTCAACGACAACGTCAGGCGGACGCACCATGACGCCGCTGCTTGTGCTGGGGGGCGTTCTGCTGCTCCTGCTTGGCGGAGTGATCTGGGGCGTGGTGCAGTGGGACGGCACCGAGGGCGAGGCGGCGTCCTCGGCCCCAGAGACGCAAGCGCCTCCCCCTGACACCGCTGCTGTTAATGAGGAGGCCAATGAAGAACCGGACGGGCCGCCGCCTCCGGTGCTGGGCGATACCCTCTACGCCACGTTCTACGCGGCCAACGGCAATGTAAACGGCGTGCGCGTGCAGCGGGACGATGACCTGCGCCGCCCGTACTGGGTTGAAGAAGGAGACGCGGTTGTGCTGCCGTTCTCCGAGCGCATTGTCATTGAAGAGGAGCTGGACCAGTTCCAGTTCTTCATCAACGAATATCCGATGCCAATCGAGCCTCTCGACGATCAGGGGCGGCGCGTGATCACGCGCAACGACCTGGAGGCCTGGGCAGATACGACCCGCGAAACACCCGCAAACAACCTTCCGACAGCGGCGGATACACTTCGTATCCCCTAACCCCCAGCGTACTCCTAAACCTTCTACGCACAAGCAGCGCATCGCTCATAGTGCGCATGCACGTCTGGCACCGGAAGGCCCCATCGCATCCCCCCAACTCGTTTTCTGTCTTGGTTCATGGACCCCCTTGCTTCTACGCGCTCTGTGAAAGAGCAACTCGACACCCTGTCGTGGGATAATTTGACCCGTGAGACCGCTGAGGCGCTCTATGAAGAGCTTGTTCCAGTCGTGCGCACCCACGACGAGCGCTACTACCGCCACGACGACCCGCTCATTCCTGACTCCGAGTACGACCGGCTGTTTCAGGCGCTACAGCGCATCGAGACGCGCTTTCCGGCTCTGCAGCACGACGACTCGCCCACGCAGCGCGTTGGGTTCGATCCGCTTGATGCGTTTGAGAAGCACACCCACCCCGAGCCGCTTCTCTCGCTTTCGAACGCCTTCGATGCAAACGATGTACGCGAGTGGTATGCCCGCTGCCAGCGGGGCCTGGCGGATGCGTTTGGCGATACCACCCCGGCCATCGTGGCCGAACTCAAGATTGATGGACTGGCCGTGGCGCTCACCTATACCGACGGTGAACTTGCGCTGGCCGCCACGCGAGGCAATGGTGAGCAGGGCGAGAACATTACCCGCAACGTGCGCACCATCCGCCGCATTCCGCTTGCACTGAACGGCGAGCACGAGGCGCCTGCGTCCATGGAGGTGCGCGGCGAGGTGTTTATGCGGAAGAGTGAGTTTGAGGCGCTCAACGACCGGCTGCGCAGTGAAGATGAACAGCCGTTTGCGAACCCGCGCAACGCCGCAGCGGGTAGCCTGCGCCAGCTCGACCCGAGCGTAACAGCGCGGCGTCCGCTGAGCTTCTTTACCTACGGCGAAGGCCCCACCGACGGCGCCCTGCCCGATACCCACAGTGCGGTGTTGGAACAGCTGGCAGCCCATGGCCTGCCGATGAATCCGCACTGGGCGAAGTTCGACGACATTGACGCAGCCGTGGACTTCTGCACCAGCTGGGTCGAGCAGCGCGAGTCGCTTGACTACGAGATCGACGGCGTGGTGCTCAAAATCGATCGGCACGACTACCAGGAGGAACTGGGCGCGATTGCCAATGCCCCGCGCTGGGCCGTGGCCTTCAAGTTTCCGGCGCGCGAGGCCACCACGACCCTGCTCGACATTGAGGTCAACGTGGGCCGCACTGGCGTGGTGAAGCCTGAAGCGGTGCTTGAGCCGGTGGGAATCGGCGGCGTTACCGTGTCGCAGGCTACGCTGCACAACGAAGACTACATTGCCGAGCGCGACATCCGCATTGGCGACACCGTGGTGGTGAAGCGCGCGGGCGATGTTATTCCGCAAGTAGTGCGTCCAGTGGTTGAGGCACGCACCGACCACCAAGAGCCGTGGACGTTTCCCGAGCACTGCCCCGTGTGCAATTCAGAACTGGTGCGCTTGCCCGACGAGGCCGATGTGTACTGCCTAAATACCGAATGCCCAGCGCAGTTCAAGCGGCTGGTGGAGCACTTCGTAAGTCGCAACGCGATGGACATTGAGGGGCTGGGCGAGCGCGTGGCGGCGCAGTTGGTGGATACGGAGCGCGTACAGCAACTCGACGACCTGTACCGCCTCACCATAGACCACTTGACTTCGCTGGAAGGGTTCGCCGAAAAGAGCGCCCAGAACCTTGTAGATGCCATTGCCGCCTCGAAGGAGCGTCCGCTCAGTCGCCTGTTGTTTGCGTTGGGGATTCGGCACGTGGGCCGCACGGTGGCGGAGCAGATCGTATCCGCTGTGCCCTCGATGGAGGCCCTGGCTAAGCAGTCGGTCGAAGAACTGGAAGCCATCAACGGCATTGGCCCTGTGATTGCGGAGAGCATCCACGACTGGTTTGCGGTCAACGACAACCGTGCACTGGTGGATGCGCTGCGCGAGGTGGGCGTGAACACCGAACGGCTGCCCGAGGAAGAGCCCGCCGCTGAGCAGCCGCTTGATGGGCTTACATTTGTGCTAACGGGGGCACTGCCCTCCCTTACCCGCCGGGAAGCCACCGAGCGCATTGAGCAGGCCGGGGGGCGCGTTACGTCGAGTGTAAGCGGCAACACCGACTACCTGGTGGCGGGCGACAACCCCGGCTCAAAGTACGACGACGCCCAGGAACGCGGCATTCCCATTCTCGACGAAACAGCGCTTGTGGATCTGTTGGGCAATGCGTCTCGTTCAGGGGCTGCATCGGACTGATGCAGAACGCAGGCTGTACAACGCTGCCTGACTCTATTTGACCGGTTTCCTGGTATTGGTATGAAAAAGTGGCTGGAACGGCTCGGGTTGCGCCCCAAAGGCGCCACCCCTGTAGGCACCGACTTGGAAAGCGGCAAGCGCAACGTCCCCGAAGACACGTACTGGCGGGATGTAACCGTACGCACGGTGCTGTTTGTGGTGCTGGTGGCGGCAACGCTCGCTGCGTTTCCGCGAGGCGAGGTGTTTGAGTACACGGTACAGGTGGGCGATACGTGGCGTCAGCCCACGCTGGTGGCTCCGTTCAACTTTCCCATCTACAAGGATGCTGATAGCGTAGAGCGCGAACGCGAGCAGGCCCGCCGCACCACCCCGCCGTACTTCGAGGAAATTCTAAATCCAGAGCAGATAAGCCGAGCCTATCGCGACACCGTGCAGCAGCAGGTGAATGCGGTGCTCGACGCGTACACCACTTCGCGTTACCAGCGCATCCGCGGAAATGATGAACAGGCAGAAGCCGACTCGCTCCGTTATATCCAGCTACGTCGCAACACGCGCGTCACACTAAGTCCAGAGCAGTGGAACGTGCTCACTGAAAACGCGATCGCTCAGATCCCGAGTCTGTCAGACACCACACGGGCGCCGCCTACCACCGAGCGGCTCGACCGGCGAATTATGCAGGCTGTGGCCGAGGTTACCGAGGTGCTGCAGCGCCGCGGCGTCATCGACATTCCGCTCGACTCGGTCTACACCGATCATGTGATTGTGCGCAACGAGGAAGAGCGTATCCAGCGCCGCATTTCGGTGGACCGACTGGTGGGGATGCCTGAAGCCTTTCGCCGGGCCGACGAGCAGTTGCGTGATCGGTTCGAGGATCGCCCCGATGCGGCGCAGATCGCCTTTGCGTTCTTCCGCGACACGTTCCAGCCGGTCTACGAGCACATGGCCCAAGAAACACGCGATCGACGGACGCAGCGGGCCCAGAACGTGTCGCCCATTTCAGGAGGGGTGGAGCGCGACGAGGTGGTCGTGCAGCAAGGGGAGCGCGTGACTTCAGAGATCAAGCAGAAGCTGACATCCCTGGAGCGCGAGAAGAATCAGCGGGCTGCTACCACCATCATATGGCGGCAAGTCTCGGGCGAACTCATTCTGGTGCTCGTCACCTTCTTCTTTTTCTTCTTCTATATCTACCTCATTCGCCCCGACATTTGGGACGAGAACGGACTCATTGCGCTCATTGTTATCCTCTTTGGCGTGGTGATTGGGCTGTTCGGCACTGCGATTCGCGTGCCGTGGCTGGACCTGTATGCTGTGCCAGTGGCACTTATCTCGGTCACGCTTGCTATCGTGTTCAGCGCGCGCACAGCTCTTTTTGCCACCCTGGTGCTTGCATTGTTAGGGGGACAGATGATGGGGATGAACCTACAGTACGCCATGGCTGCGTTTATTGGGGGGACGCTGGGCATCTTCAGCGTGCGCGACATCAAAAATCGAGGCCAATTTTTCTTGAGTGCGGCCCTGGTGTTGGTAGGATACGCGCTGATTATCTTCGGCACTTGGTTGTTTCTGGGCACGCCCTCGACCCGCTTGGGTGATGACTTGATCTTTGCCGCTGTGGGGGCCTCCTTCACGATTGTGGTGCAGCCGGTGCTGTGGGTCATTGAGCGCACCTTTGGCATCACCACCGACCTGACCCTGCTGGAACTGTCGGACACGAACCGTCCGCTCTTGAAGCGGTTGAGCCTGGAGGCTCCCGGTACGTTCAACCACTCGATGCAGGTGGCCAACTTGGCCGAGGCCGCTGCTGAGAAAATCGGAGCCAATGGGCTGCTGGTACGCGTAGGGGCGTTCTACCACGACATTGGCAAGATGATTAAGCCCGCGCAGTTTGTGGAAAATCAGCGCGGTGGGCAGAACCCGCACGACGAACAGACGCCGCGCATTAGTGCGATGTTCATTACGCGACACGTAAAGCAGGGGCTGAAGATGGGCAAAGAGGAAAACCTGCCCGACCGCGTGCTGCAATTTATCGCTACGCACCATGGGACAGCACGCGTAGAGTACTTCTATCAGCAGGCGCTTAAGAACGCCGATGGGGACGAGTCGCAGGTCAATGCGGCGGACTATCGCTATCCGGGGCCGCGTCCGTTCTCTAAGGAAACGGGCATTCTGCTATTAGCCGATTCGGTTGAAGCCGCCTGCCGCAGCCTCGACGATCCCACTGAAAACAACCTGCGCAAGCTGGTAGAGAGCATCTTTCAGCGCCACATTGAGACGGGGCAGCTGGATGATACCAACCTCACATTTAAAGAGATTGGAGCGGTCAAAGAGAAATTTATGTCGCTGCTGGTGGGCGTGTACCACAGCCGCGTGAAGTATCCGGGCCAGAAAGAAGAGGAGGGCACCCCGCCTGAGGAGCCGTGGATTGCTCCGATCGACTTTAGCGTGCCTGCCGACGTTTCGGTCGTGTGGAGCGAAGACGGCTGGTTTGAGGCCAGTGCTGGCGTTGAGCCGCTGCCGCTGCTTCCAGGGGAACGGCGCTCGCTCATGCTGCGTCCTGAAGCGGAAGATGCCTCGGCCTACAACGGGGGCAACGGGGCGCCCGACTTGAGCGGAATGCCAGTGGTGGTGCCCACCAGCCGCTCGGACGATGACATAGAGGCGGATGCGCCCGACGATCCTACCGAAGAAAATGCGGACTCGGCATCAGAGCCGTCGGGGGCCGAATCGAATGATGGCGCTGGTGCGGCCAATACCTCCGAGATTTCCGGCAAGCCTGAGTAAGAGATTCGCAGGGCGGCGCGGAACGGATTAGGCCGGAACCGCCGCTGCTATCGCATCCAACGAATCGGTGCTAATGAGCACGCGCAGCAAGCCGTGCGACTGGCGCGCATTCAGGTGACTACGCACGCGGCGTTTGCTTGCAGGAGTGTAAAGCACACAGTCGACCTCGTTAAGAAAACTGTCTAAGTGATCGGTGCCTGCGTCGATTGAGGCGGCAATGACCTGACCGTGAAAGGCCGGATGTTGCCGGAGTAGGGTGGCAAGCGGGCTAACGCTGCTGGGGCGCTGCGTAACAAGGCCAACAGTGCTCCGCTCTGCCAGCCGCGTAATGCGATCGAGCACGTCTTGTGGAAGGTGGGTAACGAAGCCAAGCACATCGGCCCGGGGCACCTGCTCGCGCGCGTCATGCAGATGGTCGTAGGGTGTAAATACGAAGTCGGCATCGGCATGGCGCGACAGCGCGTTGAGCGTACAGGCCCGCACGGGCTGCTGGATACGTTTGCTCACTTGGTCGGCCCAGAGCGCGTTGATTTCGGGATACGGGCCGGCCACGAGCAGCTTCCGATCGAACCCGATGTAGTCGAGCTGGGCGACCTGTTCCTGCATAATAGCCTCGATTTCGGGCTCGGTACAGCCCAGTCCAATGAGCTGCTGCAGCGCGCTGTGCATGACGTGGGCGCCGCGCTCCATGCGTTCGGCTTTGTCGAGCGGACGCCGCTCTTGTACGGTGTACCCGCTGCCGACTTTGGAGGTGAGCAGGCCGTCTTCTTTGAGTGTGTTGTAGGCTTTGCGGACGGTGTGGAACGAGATGTCGAGCTGCTCGGCCAGGTTGCGCGTAGACGGAAGCGCATCGTCGACCGCATATTCACCGCGCGCAATCTGATAGCGCAGCTGCTTAACAAGCTGATCGTGTACCGAGGTGGGGGCCGAGCGGTCTATGGTAAGCATGCGAAAGGCAACATAAGCTGAGGGATACGAGCAAGCGGGGAAACGCAAAACGCCCGCCTCCGCAGTGTGCGTCTTCATTTACAGGAGACACACGCCGCACGGAAACGGGCGTTGCATGGAACAGGAGAAGCGCAGCGGCGCGCCTATATGTTCATGGGCTGGTCGTATGCAACGTGCGTAGCCTCCATGATGGCTTCGGAGAGCGTGGGGTGCGGATGGATCGCCTCCATGATCTCGTGACCAGTGGTTTCGAGCTTACGCGCTACCACCACTTCAGCAATCAGCTCGGTGGCTTCGTTACCCACGATGTGGCAGCCGAGGAACTCGCCATACTTCTTGTCAAAGATGACTTTGGCGAAGCCGTCGGTGTGGCCCAGCGCGGCAGCTTTGCCCGACGCCGAGAACGGAAATTTGCCGACACGAATGTCGTAGCCCGCTTCTTCAGCTTCCGCCTCGGTGTATCCCACCGATGCAATCTGCGGCTGGCAGTAGGTGCATCCCGGAATGTTGTCGAAGTCAAGCGGCTGCACGTCGTGCCCGGCAATGTGCTCGATGCAGGTGGTGCCTTCGTGGCTGGCCTTGTGGGCAAGCCAGGGGCCGCCCGCCACATCGCCAATAGCATAGACGCCGTCAACGGTGGTTTCGCCGTACTCGTCGATCGTAATGTACGAGTTTTCGGTTTCGATGCCGAGCTCTTCGAGGCCAAGATCCTCAATGTTACCTGTTACGCCGACCGCCGAGAGCACCTGGTCGCACTCAACATATTCGGTGTCGTCGCCCACCTGGATTTTGGCCCGCAGCGCCCCGTTGTGCTCTTCAACGCCTTGCAGCATGGCGCCGGTCATTACGTTGATGCCTTTCTTCTTGTACGAGCGCTCCAGGACGCGCGAGACCTCCTCATCTTCGACCGGTACGAGGTGGTCTTCCACCTCGACGATGGTGACCTCCGTGCCCATGTGGTGATAGAAGTAGGCAAACTCCACGCCGATGGCGCCCGCGCCAACTACGAGCAGGCGGTCGGGCTGCTCGGTCTGGAGCATCGCCTCTTTGTACGAGATAATCTTCTCGCCATCAATGGGAAGCGGGGGGATTTCGCGAGCGCGGGCGCCGGTGGCAATAATCACCGTATCGCCGGTAATCGTCGTTTCCTCGCCGACCTCGTCGCCATCCATCGTGACCGACGGCGAGATCTCCACCGTGTTGGGGTCGGTGAGGCGTCCGTGCCCCTGGATGACGTCGATGTTGTTCTTGTTCATGAGATACTGCACGCCCTTGTTCATCTTGTTGGCCGTGTTGCGGCTCCGCTCGATGACCTTGGCAAAGTTGGGCGTAACGGTACCGTCGAGTTCCAGGCCGTAGTCCGACAGATGATCGGCCTGCGCCATGACCTCGGCGCTTTTCAGCAGCGCTTTGGTTGGGATGCAGCCCACGTTGAGGCACACACCGCCGAGTTTGTTTTTCTCGATCACCGCCGTTTTCATGTCGAGTTGCGAGGCCCGGATGGCGGTTTCGTAGCCGCCCGGTCCGGTCCCGATCACAATGCAATCATAATGGGTAGCCATGGACACAATAAGAGATTGGTGCGAAACAGTATGCGAAACATTCCAAGGTCGATAGCGCAGCCCATTGGGCCAACACATTCAACATACGAGACGGTGGGCACCGTTCCCACCAGTGGGCGGTCCCCCGGGCGCAATCTTGTGTGAATTGGAGAGGCGAGAATCTACCGGCTGCGAAGCCACTGCGTCGGGTCGTTGGAGGCGTTCGATTCCATATCGAAAATAGCGAAGAACACGCCCGCCCCACGCGGTTCGTTCTCTGTGCCGGCCCATCCTACGCGCTCTCCTGCGCTGACCGATTCACCCATAGATACGTCGAGCTCCGATAGGTTACTGTACACCGACAGAAAATCGCCGTGGCGGATGACCAGGTACGTGCCAAACCCAGGCACAAAGTCGATGCCGCTCACGCTGCCGTCGAACACGCTGTGTACCGGATCGCGCGGATTGGTAGCAATGGTGATGCCGGGGTTGTTGGTCGTGGTGCCGTGTACCGGATCCACCTGGTTGCCGTAGTCCTCGGTAATGGCGCCCTCCACCGGCCATGGCAATTGTCCCCGATTATCAGCAAACGACGCCGAGAGCCGTTCATAAGCAGCATCCGAGAGTACGCCCGTGCGCCCCGTGCCCTGCGACGCGGCGTCGGCCTCGGCAATGAGCGCTTCGATCTGGTCTTGGAGCTCCTGCACCGATGCCTGCTTGCGTTCGATCTCTTCGCGTAGTGCCGACTGCTCGGCGCGCAGCTCGTCGACCACCTGGCGCCGGTCACGGCGCAAGCCCTGCAGGCGATTGCGTTCGGAGCGGGCGTCGGTGAGCAGCTGCTGCGTTTCGCGTTGCGAGGCTGCCAGTTCCTCTTGCTGCGCTTCGATGGTGGCCTGAGCATCCTGAATGGCGCTACGCCGTGAGCGGCGCTGGGCCGCGAACTGGCGCAGGTAGCGTACGCGCACAATCATCTGGTTGATGGACTTCGACGACAAGATGAGCGCCAGGTCGTGCAGACGTCCATAGCGATAGGCGTGGTCGGCGCGGGATTTGTATTCGGCAACGAGTTCTGAGCGCGCTGCATCGAGCGTTTGGAGCGTGTCGCGCGCCTGTCGCTGTTGCTGCTGCAGCTGCCGGAGGCGGCGCTCATAGGTATCCACAAGCTCCTGGCGCAGTGCAATTTCGCGATTCAGTTCGTTGAGACGCTCACGGGTGGCATTGGCTTCGCGCTCGGTGGTGCGGAGCCGCTCCTGGTCGCGGTTGATCTGCGTGCGAAGGGCTTCAAGGCGTGCCTCGGTCTCTTCGCGTTCTTCCTGAGCCGACTGCGCATGTACGGGCGCGGTCAGGGCGGCCAGTAGCAAGAGAGCGGCCACCCCTGCACCCCAGTACGCGGGGCAAGAGAAGCTATGGAAGCGCAACGCGTTGCACATCGGCAGGTACATCGAACGGAAACGAAAGCGATTTGGGCGTGAGCGTGATCGAGCGGTATGTCATGAGTGCGTGCACCCCCTCATTCGGACGGCGCAGCACGATGCGTGTAGGAAGCAGTACGCCCGCTACCCGTGTATGATCGGTAAATATGCGCTCATCTACAACGGTACCGTCTTCGGCGCGCTCGACATACCGAACCACGCGCCAAACGGAGGGATCCACCGAATACGTATAGCGTCCAGAGGCATCCTCCACGTGGTACAGGGCGCTATCGGCCCGCACCGACCAAGCAGGGCCGTTCGGAGGCACGAGCAGACCCAACAGGTTCTGAAACAACCGCTCGCTCGACATCGGAACAGGCAGAACCTGCTGCGCCGCCTCGACCGGACCCGCGGCTAACTCGTTGTCGATGCGGTTGTGCACGTAGAAGCTGTCTGGGGTAACGAGCATGCGCGCTGCATTAATACCAAGCGGTCCGCGCACGTTCATCCAGAGCGAGTCGGCTCGTCGTTGGCGCAGCGTAGCACGAAAACGTTCGTCACGCATGGGGCTGTTCAGGCTCATGCGCAGGTCGCCCTCAAATGCGCTGAGGGTATCGGTGCGGCCCTGCACGGCGCGTTGGATGTCGGCATGCGTATGGTTGGGGAAGGCATCGGGCATGGCGGTTTCTTCGATAACGGGGGCGCTACTTCCACATGCCGAAAGCAGCAGCAGGCTGGCGAGTATCCCGATTACGATACCAACCCCACGGAATGGGGAACACTGGAGTGCACTACGCATGGCGGCGAACAACGTGTGAGCAATATATGAACGACACAGGGCCCTGGCAGATAGCGCCGGGGTGGGCGTGCGGCACAAGCATAACGCACAGCCCCTGGTGTTCCGTACCCACATACGCAGACCTCTGCGCCGGCCGGACTGCTTGCGCAAGGCATGTGTCGTTCGTATACTAAATCTTCATGTATAACTCCTTATACCCGAAGTACACCAAGTACGTTAATGTTATGGGCGAACAGAATGTGAGTGAAGAACGCGACCCCCGCCGCTTACGCGACTTTGCGCGGCGCCTTATTCATGACGTGCGTGCGCTGGAGCGCATGCTCGACGAAGAGATGTTTGAGACGGATACGCGACGCATCGGCGCCGAACAGGAGCTGTTTTTGGTCGATCATCGGGGAGAGGCGGCTCCGGTCATCGAAGGGCTCATGGAGCGCAATACCGATCCGCGTATTGTAACAGAGCTTACGAAGTTCAACGCGGAGTTCAACATGGATCCGCTCGTGTACGGGGGCGACTGTTTTAGCACGATGGAGGCTGCCACCGACGAGCTTCTTGCGGATGTGCGTACGCTGGCGCGCGAAGAGGGGGCCGAGCCGATCTTGGTGGGCATCTTACCCACGGCGCATCTGGCGAACTTCTCTATGGACTTCATGACCCCGAAGCCGCGTTACTATGCGCTCAATGATGCGATCACGCGGCTGCGCGGGGGTGCGGGGCGGTATCAGATTCGCGGCCTCGACGAGCTCTTTGTTAAGCACGATTCGATTATGCTGGAGGGCTGCAATACCAGCTTCCAGACGCATTTTCAAGTGACGCCCGATGAGTTTCCGCGCTTCTACAACATTGCACAGGCCGTAGCAGCTCCTTGCTTAGCCGCATCCACCAACTCGCCCTTGCTCTTTGGCAAACGCCTGTGGCGGGAAACGCGGATTGCACTCTTTCAGCAGGCCGTAGACACGCGGTCGAGCAACCTCTACCTGCGCGAAATGAGTCCGCGCGTGCATTTTGGCAGCCAGTGGGTGCAAGAGTCTGTCACCGAAATCTTCAAGGAGGATATCTCGCGCTTCCGGGTGCTGCTGTCCACCGAGTTTGAAGACAACCCGCTACAGCAGCTCGATGAAGGACGCATCCCCAACCTGAGTGCGCTGCAGCTGCACAACGGCACCGTGTACCGCTGGAACCGCGCCTGTTACGGCATCACTAACGGTAAGCCGCACCTGCGTATCGAGAATCGTATCTTACCCTCGGGGCCAACCGTGGCCGACGAGATGGCAAACGCGGTGCTCTGGTACGGTCTCGTAACCGGCATGGCCGAGCACTATCACGATGTGGCTGAGGTCATGGATTTCGACGACGCCCACCACAACTTCATTGCAGCCGCTCGCCACGGACTGGCCTCACAGTTTAGCTGGGTCGACGGCTCGAAGCGGCCGGCCCGCTCGTTGCTGCTCGAAACGCTGCTTCCCATGGCCCGCGACGGCCTCGACACCTCGGGGATCAGCACCGACGACATCGACCGCTACCTGGGGATTATCGAGGCGCGCGTGGCCTCGGGGCAGACCGGTTCGCAGTGGCAACTCGACTCGCTGGCTTCGATGAAGGGCGGCACGCGTACCGAGCGCCTCAGCGGCGTAACACGTGGCATGGTGCAGCGCCAAATTGAAGGCGAACCGGTGCACACCTGGACGCTGGCCTCGCTGGGCGAAGCCTACACGCCAGGGCACATCCGCGAAACGCGGGTCGAAGACTACATGAACACCGACCTGATGACCGTGCACGAGCAGGAGTCGGTCGAGTTTGTAGCGTGTATGATGGACTGGCAGCACCTGCGCCATGTGCTCATTGAAGACGAAAATCATCATCTCGTAGGCATCATCAGCCACCGACGTTTGCTTCGCCACATGGCCGAGCGTGATGGCACTGAGAGTGACGACACGCCCATCGGGTCCATCATGAAGCAGGATCCCATTTCAGTGGCACCCGACATGCCGACGCTGAAAGCCGTGCGCCTGATGCGCGAGAAGCAGATCGGGGCGCTGCCCGTCGTGCGTGAAGGCCAGCTCGTAGGCATCATCACCGAGCGCGAGTTTATGGACGTCGCGCATAACCTGCTCGACGATGACGAGAAAGACGATTCCAACGAATCCAGCGTTGAAATTGCAGGGGATGCCCCCGAGTCGGTGTCAGGCGCATAGACACATGCTGCTGCCGAGCCGCTTTGTTACGCATCCGTTCGGGTGGAACGTGCCAAGTGCGCGGTAGGTGTTATGCGGTGCGCAGGCGCTCAAACTGCGTGCCGCAACGCCGTATCACTGGAGCGCCGCGCACCATCCGATCACCCCGTGCATTGCTTCCCATTCTGTATGTCAGACATCCGAAAACAAACCATCAACGGGCTGGAGGTCCACATCGACCGCAGCCTGTGCATTGGCTCCGGCAACTGCGTGAACCTGGCCCCCGAGGTCTTCACCATTCGGCAAGATGCCATTGTCGACTTCAAAGACGAGGTCGATGACAGCATCGACGCCAGCCGCCTCGTCGAGTCGTGCCAGATCTGCCCAGTTGACGCGTTGCTCGTCTACGACGGCGATGAGCAAATCGTACCATAAGCAGTTGTAAACAAAGCGGATTCCCCAAAACAAGCGGCCTCAATGCTGGCATCTGCCAGACACTGAGGCCGTTTTTGTGCAGCAAAGCAACAGGACGTGCGTTAAGCCTGGTCGTTACTACGGCGTAGCCAGGCAATGACGAGCCCGGTGCCAATGCCAAGGATCAAAATCAACACGTACCAGAGCGGCGAGTCGGCAATTTCCATAAATCGAACGCAATATACTGCGGGTTAAGAGGGATGCGGAGGGCAGGCGGCTACGCCTCGTCATCGGATGGCGTATCCGACGCACCCGTCTTGGTGTCCTGGTTTTCCCACGTACGAAAGCGCACAAGCTCGTTGTGGGTCGTGCGCACCACAAACGCAAGAATGGCCGTGTCATCGATAATACCGAGCCCGGCCAGCGAGCGTCCGCCCGAGGAACGCCCCATCAGCAAGAAGTATAGCACCGCCAGCGTGATGACCCCCACCGAGCGCCACGGAAAGTGGGCGTACGTGCCCTTGCGCCAAGCGCGAATCATGCGAAAGAGCGTGGCAATGTCGCGGGCCAGCACTGCTGGAACCGAGTCGTCTTCGCCCAGCCGTTGCACGGCTTTGCGGAGCACGCCGACCCATTGCAAGCGCTTCTCGAGCACCTCCTGGGCGGCTTCACTGAAGGCGTCGGTGAGGGAGGGCTGCTCCGGCGTTTGCTGAGACGTTTGCGACGACGCGGCGCCTGAAGCATCGTCATGATCGGGTTTGGCGGATTCGGGCGCTGCATCCGTCTCGGGCGATTCCGCCGCCTCAGATGCTTCCACAGATGCGTTGGAGGAGGATTCGGAGGATGAGGAGGATGACTCGGTTGGGTCAGGCATTATTGTTGAGCATGAGGTTAGCAGAGAGCAAAAGCACGCAAGATGAGAACAGAGCGGCTCCACGAAACATCTGGAACCGCCCCGTATCTTTGATGCACAGCCTACAACGGAGTTCGCACCGGTTTTCTCACGGTTACTGCATTGCATGATTACCCAACGCACTGACGATCCCGAAAAAGCGGCCCGCTGGCTTCGTGCAGGCGACTGCGTGGCGTTTCCCACCGAAACCGTGTACGGCCTCGGGGCCGATGCCTTGAACGCAGACGCAGTCGAAAAAATATTCGAAGCCAAAGGCCGCCCGTCCGATAATCCGCTGATTGTGCATGTGGCCTCGGTCGAACAGGTCGAGCGCGTCGCACAGAATGTGTCGAGTGCGGCCTGGGCCTTACTGCGCGCGTTCAGTCCCGGTCCGCTCACCTGTGTGATGCACAAGCGCAGCGAGGTGCCTGATGTGACCACCGCCGGGCTCGACACCGTAGGCGTACGGATTCCGTCGCTCCCTGTAGCCCAGGCGTTTTTAACAGCTTGTGCGGTGCCCGTGGCCGCGCCGTCGGCGAACCGGTCGGGACGGCCCAGCCCTACGACGTGGGAGGCCGTGCGCTATGATCTGGACGGGCGGATTCGCGGTATCCTCATTGGTCCGCAGTCGCCGACTGGTATCGAATCGACCGTGATCGACACCACGACCCATCCACCCGTGGTACTGCGTCCGGGGGCGGTGTCGGTGGAAGAGGCGCGGCGTGTGGTGCCGGATCTGGCTGTGGCCGACTCGGTCGAGCAGGCCAAGCGCAGTCCCGGCACGCGCCACCGCCACTATGCTCCAGACGCCACTGTAGAACTGGCATCCGCCCAAGAAGCCGTGCCCGGTGCCAATGCCGCTTTTCTTGGTCTCAATGCGCCCACGCAGTCCGGCTCGTGGGGCCAGGTGGTGCTGGCGCGCGACCTACCCGATTATGCCGCGCGTCTCTACGCCGCATTGCGCCAGTTTGATGCGGAAGGAGTAGACCGCATTGTCTGCGAGCCGGTTGCGCCCACCGGGCTGGGTCGGGCGCTCATGGATCGCCTCAGGCGGGCAGCGGGCCACGCGTCTGGCGAAACACCCAGCGGTGCAGACTCGGAAGCAGACGAAGCCCCATGACAACGGCCCGCGCCACACCCGGACGAAACGCCACACGGTGCACGACGCGTCCCCACTGCAAACGTCCATCGAACGCCGCGTGCCAATCAGAGGCGTACCGTGTGCGAAGCGTGGCCGCCGCCTGCTGCCCGGCCAGGAACCGATGCAGGTGCGGCGCAAGCACATCGGCAGCGTGGAGCGCCATGGCCATGCCGTCGCCACAGAGCGGAGCAATCATCGCCGCCGTGTCGCCGACCATGCACACATCGCGGTGCAGGGGGCCTTTTGTGTCGAGCGTAACCTGACTGACGGCGCAGAAGTCGGTGCAGCGTGTGCCCGCCTCCAGCCGTGCGGCCAGATGCGGGTTGGCCTCGGCTGCGGCTTGTAGCATGCCCTCAGGGGATCCAGCATGCTTTAGCGCGTCGCGTCGGCCAATCCAGCAGACGTTGAAGCGCCCCGCTTCAACAGGCGAACAGCCGCAGTATCCGCCTGGAAATGCATGAATGTCGATGACAGGGGGCATGTCGCCCTCGTAATGCGCTTTGAAGGCCACCACCGGGTCGGGCTCGGTAAGATCGTTGCGCCCCATTGTGCGGTCGGGGATGCCGTGCTTGCCCCAGGCGCCGACCACCGTGCGTGCTTCGGTCGTGCCGTGGGCATGCGTAACGGTGAACCCCGTGTCGAGCGTGCCGACGATGTCCGATACGCGGCAGCCTGTCTTCACGGTTGCTCCTGCCTCTGATGCGTGCGTAGCCAGCAACGCATCCAGCACATACCGGCTGATGCCCCACGCAGCAGCCGGCAGTGCCACGGTGTCTGTGGCTCCGCCGGACGCCGTGACCACCGACCGGTTAATGCGCGGCGGGTGGTGGGCCTCCAGATCGGCACGCACGCCCAGCCGGTCGAGCGAGGACTGCGCTTCAGGCGAAAGGAACTCGCCACAGAGCTTGTGGCGCGGATATGATCCGGCTTCAAAGATAACAACGTCATGTCCGGCGCGAGCCATCTGAATGGCCACGCTACACCCGGCCAGCCCGCCACCGATAACGGCAACATCTATCATCGCAGTCTACTTTGCAGTGTGCTATGGAAATACATGTACTGCGCGATTATATGCAGGGCTCAGCGTCGCATTCCGGCACACCGACATTGTTACGAATGCTGCGTGCTACGCGGGTAGTTCGGGCGCGGTCGGATGCGCCTGTACCACCCACCGAAAGGCCCAGTGCCAGCGAATCTGGGCGGAGGCGTAGCCGGCCTCGTGCACCACACGCATCAACTCATCCTGCGTAAAGGCGCGGCGGACGGAGAGCGGCGCGTCGTGCTGATACATGGGCGAGGTCGGCAGCAGCCGGGACAAGAGCCAGATGCTCGCGTACGCCAGCGGATGCCGGTGGAGGTCGTTAATCACCAGTCCGTGCGGGCAGAGCGTGCGCATACGCCCCAGAAGGCGAACGAGGTCATCATCGGGAAAGTGATGCAGAAAGAGTCCGGCATGCGCAATATCGTAGGACACGTCGCGGGGCGCATGGTCGAACACATCGGCACAGATGACCTGCACGCGGGAGCGGAGCCGGGCGGGGAGCGTGCGGTCGAGGTAGGATCGGGCGTGACGAGCGGTGACGGGATTGGCTTCGAGCGCATCCACGCGGATGTCGAGATCCTGCGCATCCGCCCACTGCACCAGATGCGCCGGATAGTCAGCACTGCCGCTGCCCAAATCCAACACGCGGTGTGGACCATTGCCGGTGAGCAGTGCCCGAATGGCCCGATGCG
This sequence comes from uncultured Rhodothermaceae bacterium, assembly GCA_913056335.1. Lineage (GTDB taxonomy): Bacteria > Bacteroidota > Rhodothermia > Rhodothermales > Salinibacteraceae > Longimonas. The sequence goes on along the minus strand of CAJXLX010000035.1, from coordinate 6,073 downwards.
ACGGTCCGTAGCCGCCCAAGAGCCGATTGGTGACGCGGATGTCGCGCAGCGCGACCGTGAGGCGCTCATCGGTCACCGAAAAATCGTCCATAATTTCGGGTTCGTGGACGGCACGGGTGTCAAACGAAGGCCAGACAGGCATAAAAACAGGCTGCGTAATACAGAGGTAACGAATACGATTTGCTTTCTTGCGCTCCTATTCTGATCTTAAGGGCATGTTCATAAGCATGTCATAAATAAACAAGGTGAGTTGTATGCGAAAAGTGGTACTGAGTGTTTTAAGTTTTGTGTTCGCAGTTGCCATAGCGGTACCTGCATCTGGACAGATTGTGATCAACGAAATCTTGGCTGATCCTGCGACTGGGGCGGCGGGCGACGCTAACGGCGACGGGACACGTGACTTTGCAGACGATGAGTTTATTGAGATCTATAACAATGGAAGCACAGACGTTGATATAGGCGGATATACGATTGAAGACGAAAATGGCCTTCGTCATATCATTCCAGGTGGCACAACACTCGAACCGGGTGTGGCGCTTACCGTATTTGGTGGTGGAACGCCAACAGGAATCTCCGGCGTTGTTCAAACCGCGTCCAGCGGCTCCTTTGGGCTGAATAACGGTGGCGATACGGTTACGCTCAAGAACATGTCGGGCACAATTGTTGACAGTCACAATTACGGAAGCGAGGGCGGCAATGACGAGTCGCTGGTGCGCAGCCCCGAGTTTACCGGGTCGTTCGTACAGCACACCACGGTGAGTGCTGATGCGTTCTCTCCGGGTCGTGATCTGAACGGCAATCCGCTCCCCGTCGAACTTGCCACCTTCACCGCCCAAGTAAGCGGCACGCAGGCGCAGCTGCAGTGGGAGACGCTGTCGGAGACCAACAACGCTGGGTTCGACATCCAGCATAAAGCGCCTTCTGCCTCCAGCTTTCGCACACTTGGTTTTGTGGAAGGCCACGGCACGACTGACACGCCGCAGTCCTACCGCTTTAACACCCGTGCGCTCGATGCTGGCACGCACACGTTCCGCCTTCGCCAGATTGACCTGGACGGCACGGACGAACTGCATTCGCCCATTACGGTTGAGGTGCGCCAAGGTAACCTGATGCGCCTTACCGGACCCAACCCGGTGCAGTCGGGCATGGCGACGGAGCTTACGATTCAGCCCGAGCAGTCTGGCGACGTGACGGTCGCGCTTTACAATGTGTTGGGCCAGCGCGTACAGACGCTCCACAGCGGCCAGGCTCGCGCCGATGACGTGCTGCGCCTTACGCTCGACACGAGCCGCCTGTCCAGCGGCATGTACTTCGTGCGCGCCAATGGCAGTTCCGTGCGGCAAACCGAGCGCATCACGGTAGTACGCTAACTACAAAACAGCTGCTGTCTCTGGATGAGGCGATGAGGGTCGTCTCCCCACACAGAACCGCCCCGATGGAGGAATAGCCTCCGTCGGGGCGGGGTGCGTTGGGGGTAGAGCCTACCCGCTTTATCCAAGCAGGTAATTTAAGAGTGTCAAATATAGGGCAAGTAAGCCTGCTGCCCATCCAACCCGAGAGGTTACATAGTTCTTGAGTTTAGCTTCAAGGGCTTCCATCTGTGCACTTTGTGACTTGAACCGCTCATCGAAGCGAGCCTGTTGCGCCTCGAACCGCTCATCGAAGCGAGCCTGTTGCGCCTCGAACTGCTCATCGAAGCGGGTCTGTTGCGTCTCGAAATGCTCGTCGATACGTGCATTTTGCGTCTCGAACTGCTCGTCGATACGTTTATTTTGCGCCTCGAAGCGTGCATCGATACGTTCGAACCGTGCGTCAATCTGCTCGAAGCGTGCATCAATGCGTTCGAACCGTTCATCAAGACGACTCTCCAGTGCGTAGAGATCGTCTTTTGTGGCAGAGGCCGCATCGGTTTCGTTGAGCAGCGCAGCAACGCCTTCGGCTTGCTCTTCCGTAAAGCCAAGAGCCTTGAGCCGTTTTGAAGCTTTCAGTGTGTCGATCGGCATAGCGATCTGGAGCTAATTGCAAAGTGCTGTATGTGTATAACATGAATCACACTGTTGGGTTCGGACCGGTGCTGGCCCTCGATACCGCGTATTTAGCCTTCAGAGAGCACCTTGCGCAGGGCGGCTTGTGCTTCCTGCGGATCGGCAGAGCCGTTGGTGGCGCGCATGATCTGGCCCATGAAGAAGCCCATGAGCTGCTGTTCGCCGTTGCGGAAGCGGGTGGCCTCGTCGGAGTTCTCATTAACCACCTGTTGCGCGGCCTCACGCAAGGCATCGGTGTCGTCGATCTGATGCAGCCCTTCGTCTTCTACGATGGCAGCCGGGTCACCGCCCTCAGCCATCATGCGTCCAAAGATGTCGCGCGCTGCGCGGTTAGTGATGACCTCGGTATCCACCAGACGCACCAGGTCGGCAAATTGGCGGGCGTCGAATGGCAGGGCAGTTAGCGACTGGTCTTTGCGGGCGGCTTGCAGCTCGTTCACGATCCAGTTGGCTATGGCCTGTGGTGCGTCGTAGTGACTGAGTGCATCCTGGAAGAACGTACGTAGCGGCTCATCGCCCGCGAGCAGGGCCGCGCCGTCGCGGGTTAGGCCCAGTTCGCGGTGGTACTGCTCGTAGACGGCGCGCTCGGCCTCGGAGAGCTGCTCGGCGGGGTCGCGCTGCGCGGCAATCGACCGCTCGCGCTGCTTGCGTTTGGCTTCCTCTTTGGCTTTGCGCTCAGCCTCCAGGTCGACCGTGTCGTCGTCATCGGCCCAGCGGTCGCGCAGGGGCACAATCTGGTTGAAGACCAGTGCCTTGCGTGAGGAGTCCTCCGGATCCTGCCAGAAGTAGCCCACCCGTTCAAACTGGTAGCGCTGGTCGCTGGGGGCATCCAAGATACTCGGCTCCACGATACCCTCATGCACCTGTAGCGAATCGGGGTTGAGGTGCGTTTTGAAGTCTTCGTCGCCGCCGTCGGGGGCAGGCACGGAGAAGAGGCGGTCGTAGAGGCGCGCCTCAAAGGGAAGCCCGGCCTGCGCATCGACCCAGTGGATGACGCCCTGTGGGGTGGGGCTGTCGGTGGAGGCGACGTTTCCTTTCGTAGCCGGGTCGTAGGTGCAGTGCAGTTCCTTAACGGTGCCGTCGTCATTGCGCACGACGCGTTCGCAGGTGATGACGTAGCTGTTGCGGAGCCGTACGGCGCGGCCCGGAGCCAAGCGGCGAAAGCCGTCCTCAGGGTCTTCTTGAAAGTCGTTGCGCTCGATGTAGAGCGTCCGCGAGAAGGGTACGCGGCGGCTGCCCTCGTTGTCGATGTCGTGTGGCCACGACGGCAGCTCCATCCACTCGGTGTCGTCGGCAGAATAGTTCGTCAGCACCACCTTCAGCGGATTAATGACCGCCATCACGCGGGGCGCGGTGGTGTTGAGCGTGTCGCGGATGGCATGCTCGAAGCGGCTAATCTGCACGCGGCTTTCGGTGCGAGTTACGCCCACGTCCTCGCAAAATGCTCGGATGGCGGCAGGCGGCACACCGCGGCGGCGCAATCCGGCCAGCGTAGGCAGACGCGGGTCGTCCCACCCGGCCACATCGCCACGCTCCACGAGCTGGAGCAGCTTGCGTTTGCTCATGACGGTGTAGCCCACGTTCAGCCGCGAGAACTCGTACTGATGCGGGCGGCTTTCGTGCTCCTCCTCAGGAAGGCAGCGCTCCAGGAGCCAGTCGTACACGCGGCGGTTGTTGTCGAACTCCAGCGTGCAGAGCGAGTGGGTGATGTCTTCGATCGCGTCCTCCAGCGGATGCGCAAAATCGTACATCGGGTAGAGGCACCAGTCGTCGCCGCGCCGGTAGTGGTGGGCGTGTTTGATGCGCAGCAGCAGCGGGTCGCGCATAATCATGTGCGGCGAGGCCATGTCGATCTTGGCCCGCAGTACGTGCTTGCCGTCGTCGAACGCGCCCTCGCGCATCCGCTGGAGCAGGTCCAGGTTCTCTTCGACCGAGCGATCGCGGTACGGACTTGGCACGCCGGGCTCGTTGACGGTACCCCGGTTCTCGCGAATTTCCTCTTCGGTCTGGCTATCCACGTACGCATCCCCCTGTTTTACAAGCTTGACGGCAACGTCGTAGAACTGCTCGAAATAGTCGGCGGCGTGGTAGCAGTGCGCGTCCCAGTCGTAGCCGAGCCACTGCACCGCCTCTTTGATAGCGCTGACGTATTCCTCGCTCTCGGTTTCGGGGTTGGTGTCGTCGAAGCGCAGGTGGCAGCGCGTGTCGGCTACGTCGGCGTAGTCCTGGGCAATGCCGAAATTGAGGCAGATGGACTTCGCGTGGCCCAGATGCGGGTAGCCGTTGGGCTCCGGCGGAAAGCGCGTAACGACCCGCTTGCCGTGGCGGCCAGCACGCAAGTCGTCGTTGATAATTTCGCGGATGAAGTTGGTGGCGGGCGGCAGGGCAGAGTCGTCGCTCACGAGGGATTCGCCGGGTTGGGTTGGCAGATACGATAGGGAGAGGTACGTAGGAGCCGTGTGCCGAAAAGATCCGTAAGGGCTGCGCGGATGCACTGGCACAAGGCGTTTCCACGAACTTTCGTTTGGAGGCGTTCGTTCTACGTATTTACCGCTGTACTTCTTATCATAATGCCGAGTCACGTATGTCGTGGAGCCAACACACAAAAGTCGGAGTGGGCATCGCTGTTGTTATCGGACTTGCGGGCAGCGCGTGGCTGTGGTGGGTTCGTGGCGACGAGGCGCTGCGCTGGAAGGCGGTGGACCGCATGATTGCGCAGTCGCACGGATCGGTGCCGGCCATTTCGACTGGGACGCTGGCTGAGCGCCTGAACCAGCCCCCAAGCGAGCGTCCGCTGCTGCTCGATGCCCGTGCGCCCGAGGAGTACGCGACCAGCCACATTGAGGGCGCCCGTCATTACGATCCAGAACGCCCCAACACGGCCCTGCTCGATACGGTAGCTACCGACCGGCCCATCGCGGTGTATTGTTCGGTGGGCTACCGCTCAGCGGGGGTGGTGAAGGCGCTTCGCGACGACGGCTACACCAATGTTGTGAACGTGGAGGGCTCCATTTTCCGCTGGGCGAATGAAGGCCGTCCGGTGGTGCGACAGGGCGAGCGTGTGCGCCACGTGCATCCGTATGATGCAGTGTGGGGCCAACTACTCAACGATACGCTACGTGCTCCCAATGCACCAACGCCGTACAGCACAAGGGGCGAGTAATGCTGCACGCTGCTGCCATTCTGAACGATTGCTTCATGTGACGTTGTGGCATGATCTGCGGGGCTGGCAGGCTGGGTATCGATTCCGTTACGGCCTTTCTGGGCCGTAGCGCTGTAGGCTGACAGAATCACACGCCTTAAGCGGCTGGCATTACTTTGGCACATCGACATAGTCCAGGGTTGCAACGAGGCATCTCCTTGCGACCCTGGCGATTGACTCTTTCCTCCAAGATGTGGTGATCGTCTTATGAACACGCACTTTAAACGACTCGAACAGTTATACGGACGCTCGCACGCTGCATCGACCCAGGCTGCAGTGTCCTTTGGGCGCGCCATTATTCATAGCGATATTGAGGGCGATCTGCCGGGTACCACCGCTGCTGAACAGCTCCTAACCGATGCTGCCCGTTTGGCGGCTGGATCGCTTCACAAAGAGCATGTGGTGCGCGTCGACCAGTTCGAGGTCGAAATGAAGGAAGACGGATACACGGGTCCGGTGCGTGCTATGGCGCAAGTCATCCTCACGCAGCCGCCGCGTGCAGTTGTCACTGTGCTCCTGCTGAGCGACGATGACGAGGTGGTGGCCGAGGCACGCGGCTCGTTCCTGCCGACCAAAGAACAACTCCCCGACCTGTCGGCGGTAGCCGAGTCGAGCGGGTCTGCGGCGAACGACGGTATGGGATACGATGAGGGATACGCGGAAACAGATGCGCCGGTGCTCAAGCCCGCCTCGTTCATGCCGATCTACGCGTCGCCGTTTGGCGTGATATGCCTGAACTGACCTGACAGATGCAGCATGGGTGTATCGGATTCACCACATAACATCAGCGCCTGCCTCCAGCCATGGAGGCGGGCGCTGCTTTTTA
>CAJXLX010000034.1 GCA_913056335.1 uncultured Rhodothermaceae bacterium | reverse complement strand
GTCGCAATCGCGTGGTCAAGCGCGATAACGGACGCATGCGCCGCTTCGCTTATTTCGTCCGCGAAGGTCACCAATAGCGCGTGATCGGCAATGGCTTTGAACTGGGGCTGCATTCCGACGCTCACACAGATGAAAACGCACGAATTTCGACGCCGTGGGCCGTAAGGCGTTGGTGGATTTCGCGGGCCATATCGACGGCACCGGCGCTATCGCCGTGGACGCAAATGGAATGTGCGTTCAGCTTGATCGGATCACCATCAATGACAGGCATAAGGCCGGTCTCAAGAAAGGCAATCAGCCGTTCGGCGGCCTCAGTGGGGTCATGGATCATCGCGCCGTCTTGGTCGCGGGGGACTAATTGGCCTGAGGATAAATACCCCCGGTCTGCGAAAATCTCTGAAAATACCGGTGCGTTGGCGGCGCGGGCGGCGTCTTCGATCGCAGCATCCGACGCGTCGAGGTTGCCGTAGCAGATGTTGGCGCGAATGGTGTCGTTGAAGAGATGCACATCTTGCGAAACCACCGCCAGCTGCTCGCGCAGGCTCTGCCGCGTCACGGAGCGAATATCCGTCGTATCCACCCGAATGGAGCCCTCCTGCGGATCGTAGAAGCGCGGGATGAGGCTCATAAGCGTGGTTTTGCCCGCTCCGCTGGGGCCTACGAGCGCTACGGTCTGCCCGGCAGGCACGGCGAATGACAGGTCGTGCAGTACAGGCGTGCCAGGATCGTAGGCAAACGTGACGTGGTCGAACGCGACAGCTCCGTTGATGGGGGGAAGCGCAGGCATGCCGCTCGGATCGGTGTCGGTGGCAGGCTCGTCGAGCAGTTGGAAGATGCGCTCGGAGGCACCTGCGGCGCTGTTGAGGGTGCTGTACAGGCGCGAGAGGCCGCCTACGCTACGCGCAATGTTGAACGCATAGAAGATGAAGGCAACCAGGTCGCCGGTCGTTAGGCGTCCGGCCAGCACCTCGGTACCGCCGTACCAGAAGATGGCCACGAGCGCGCCAAAAAACAGGAACCCAACGGAGGCGGAGAACAGCGCCGAGGCCCACACCTTGCGGTGGGCGGTGTCGAAAAGGCGCTCGACAGCCTCGTGATAGCGGCTCGTTTCGTAGGCACTGCGTGCGAATCCCTTTACGGTGCGGATGCCTGCAATCGACTCCTCGGCAATGGCCGTGGTGTCGGCCAGTTCATCTTGGAGCGTACGCGCCAGGCGGCGAATCCACCGCCCAAACCCAATGGCGGCGGCGGTTACGACCGGCACCACCACAAAGATAATGAGGCTGAGGCGCCAGTTCAGCACAATCATGAGCGCAACCGAGCCCACAAGCGAGAGCACCTGCGTAAACGACTCGGCGAGGGCCTGCGTGACGGCATCGCGGACCGAGCTGACGTCGTTGGTGAGGCGCGAGGTGAGATCGCCCGTGCGGCGGTTGGCAAAGAAGCGGAGCGACTGCCCGTGCAGGTGGGCGTAAAGCCGCTTGCGCAGATCCGTGACGACGCGCTCGCCCGTCCACTCCAGTCCGTAGCGTCCCAGAAAGCTAAACAGGGCTTGCAGCACAAACAGCGCCAGCAGACCCAGTGTGAGACGGTCGAGCAGAGCGCGGTTGGCGGTTTCAAAGACCGCGTTCAGCAGCTCGCGCAGCCCCAGCGGCACGACGAGGGCCACCATAGCGCCCAATGCCGTAGCCAACACGGCGCCGCCAAGCCGCCAGCGATACGGCCAGGCCAGCCGCAGAATGCGACGGACGGTCGTCCACAGTCGAGTCGGAAGCGCTGAAGAGGACGAAGAAGGAAACGAAGAATCATCAGCCATGCAGCAAGGGGTAAATAAGGGATTTGGCAGAATCGAACCACGATCAATAGATACGCAGCTTCAGAAAGCCGCGTTCAAGAGAGAGACAAAGAAATACAATCGTGGCATGTTCTATGTGCATCCATAAGGAATAGGGCTCACTCAGTGAAGAGAGGGACCTCGTACGTGACAGTCATGTTGCGCAAACATCCTGCACTTTAAAGTGCAAAACATAACTATAAATATTTACATTTGTGCCCAATTATGAAGAATCAAGCGCACGTATCTCCAGGCTACAGCCGTGCTTCTTGGTTCTGTAGCCAAGATTCCCCATCTTCACTGTTGCAGACTGCTGTTTCTCTTGACTTGCCCATCTTCTTGCATGACTGATTCTATTACATCAAATAGAGCGCCCGAGGGGCCGCCCGACGCGGAGCGGCTCATGGCGTTACGTCATTACCATGTGTGGGATACCGCGTCTGAAGCCTCCTTCGACCGCATTACCGAGCTGGCATCGCATGTGTTAGACATGCCCATCGCGATCATCAACTTCATCGGGGCCGACCGGCAGTGGTCCAAGTCATGCGTTGGGTTGGAGGTAGAGAGCACGAGTCTCGACAACGCTATCTGCACCATCACCATTGAAACGCCGGAGGTGCTCACCATTCCCGATCTGCGTGCCGACGACCGGTTCGCCGACAAATCGTTTGTGCAGGACGAGCCCAAGGTGCAGTTTTACATGGGGGCACCGCTCATTACGCACGATGGGCACCGCCTGGGCGCGCTTTGTGTGATGGACCACACGCCTCGGCACCCTACGCCCCACGACGAAGAGACGCTGGCTCGCCTGGCCCAGGTCGTGATCGATGAACTGGAGCAGCGGGCTGCCGAGCGCAAAAAACACGCGGTGCTGGAGGCAATTGGGGAGGCGTTTTACACGGTAGACACGCAGTGGGGGCTTACGTATGCGAATGATAAGGCAGCAGAGCACTGGGGCGAATCTCCTAAAGCGCTACGGGGCCGGGTTGTATGGGAGCTTCTGTCAGATGCAGAGCGGGCCGCCCTGGAGCCTACGTTGCGCAGCGCACAGCGCGAGCAAACGTCGCTGCAAACGGTATTTGAGGATCCAGAGGCAGACTGCTGGTACCGCATCCATGTGCACCCGTTTGAGCAGGGGCTATCGGTGTATATGCACGACATTACTGAGCAGCAGGCTATTGCACGCGAACGAACCCTGCTGGCACAAGCTGTTGAGCAGCTGAACGAGTCAGTTGTCGTCACCGAAGCCGATCCAGCCGACCGACCGGGGCCGCGTATTGTTTACGTGAACCCTGCATTTGAAGACATGACAGGATACACGTTTCAGGAAGTGCAAGGCAAAACGCCACGCATTCTGCAAGGCCCAGCAACCGATCGGGGAGTGCTGGATGGCTTGCGTGCGCATCTGAATCGCGGGCAGCCGTGGGAAGGAGAGACGGTAAACTACCGGAAAGATGGAACGCCGTACGTGGTGCAGTGGAATATGGCCCCCGTTCGCAATGAAGAAGGCACTTGTACGCACTGGGTCGCGGTGCAGCAAGATGTGACCGAGCGTAATCGCCGCCAAAAAGCGCTTCGTCAGCAGCGCAATCTGCTGTCGCAGACACAGCGCATTGCTGGAGCGTGGGAGTTGGATGTACAGACCCATGCGCTGTCGTGGACGGAGCGGGTGTACCGCATTCACGAAGTACCGCTTGATACGCCGATAACGGTGCATCAGGCGCTCAGCTTCTATCCCGAGGAAGCGCGTGCTCGCCTCCAGGAGGTCCTGGACCAGTGCATCCGCACCGGAGAAACGTACGACTTGGAGCTTCCCATTACGACAGCACAGGGCCAACCGCGTTGGGTGCGCGCTGTAGGCGGCGTAATCGACCGAGCTGAAGACGGCACGGTCACGCGGGTGGGGGGCGCGCTACAAGACATTACAGAACGCAAAGAGGCGACGGAGGCACTGATAACGGCCAAAGAGGAAGCCGAAGAAATGAGCCGTCTGAAGACCGCCTTCTTAGCAAATATGAGCCACGAAATCCGCACACCGCTCACATCAATTATGGGATTCTCGGATGTGCTCATGTCGACCGAATTACCGGAGCGCGCTCAAAAGTGCACCGCGCTTATCCACAAGGCGGGACGGCGGCTTCTAAATACGCTGAACTCCGTGCTCGACCTGTCGCAGCTTCAGGCGGAAGCCATGACATTGTATCCAGCAGAGTTCGACGCAGCATCTGTCTTGCGCAGGGTTGTACGCGTGCAAGCTCGCCAGGCCGATAACAGCGCTGTACACCTCCACGTGGAAGCTCCTAAAGAGCCCATGCCTGTTGTTATCGATCAGACGGCATTTGAGCAGGTCGTTACGCATCTGGTAGACAATGCCGTGAAGTTCTCGCCTGGACAAGAGACGGTCTCCGTGCGGTTGCGGGCGAGCGCCCAGCAGCTTCAGCTTGACGTGCAAGATACAGGAATTGGTATCAATGCGGACTTCGTGCCTCACCTGTTCGAGGCTTTCAAGCAAGAGTCGACCGGCGATTCGCGGGCCTACGAGGGCAACGGGCTGGGGTTGGCGATCACAAAGCGCCTTGTCGACCTGATGGGCGGATCCATTCGCGTAGACTCTACTGAGGGCGATGGCACTACGTTCTATGTGGAATGGCCGCGGTGGAAGACAGAGCCCGACGATTCGTCTGAAGAGGCGCGTTAAACGGTGCCGTACAGCAACTCATCATCGTGCGCTGAATTACGAGCAAAAGTAACGTTCGCCTGCGCGGTCGACTTCGTTGCATATCAATCTGAATCTCTCGGGCGGATAATAGGGTTTGAGTGCTGTAGATTACATCATTCCGCTCCTGTTCACATGATGCGTGCGTAGCGACATGCATCCTTGTGCTTGCCAAGCCGTAGGCGCGCATACAACTGGATGTTCACCTATGAAGGCAGATACGATAGACCTTTCTACAGAGCACGATCGCTACGGCGAGTCGCATGCCTCGGCACGTCTGGAAGCCCTGCGGCGCTACCAGATTATGGATACACCGCCCGAGGAGGCGTTCGACCACATCACCGATCTCGCCGCGCATACGCTCGATGTACCCATTGCGGTGGTCAACTTCATCGATGCCGAGCGGCAGTGGTTTAAGTCGTGCGTGGGCACCGACGTGAAAGAGACGCCGCTCGATCAGGCGTTCTGCAACACCACGATCCGCACGCCGGGACTGATGGTCGTTGAAGATGCACGCCACGATTCGCAGTTCAAGGGCAATCCGTTTGTGGCCGGACCGCCGCACCTGCGCTTCTACATGGGCATGCCGCTCACCTCGCCCGATGGCTACCGCGTGGGCACGCTCTGCGTAATGGATACAAAGCCGCGCTCGCCCACCGAACACGACCGCCAGACGATTGAGAAGCTCGCGCAGGTAGTCATGAACGAGCTGGAGATGCGCGCTACCGAAAGCCAGCGCGCCTACCGCGAGCTCTACGACCGCGAGCAGCGGCTGCGCAGCTTGGCCAACAGCATTCCGGGCGTGGTCTTTCGCATGGACACACATGTGGAGCCCAACGGCACGCCGCGCTACGATGTGCAGTTTATCAGCGAGTACGCGAAGGAGTTGCTCGGCTATCCGCTCGATGCCCGCGGCACCTGCGAGGCGTTTGCGTGGTTTGCTGCTCGCGTGCTCCCCGACCACCGCGAGGCGTTCCTCACATCGGTGGCCGAGGCGGTACGTACCGGTACGCCCTGGCGTCATGACGTGCCGTTCCAGACCGATACGGGAGGCGTTCGGTGGATCCGTGGGGTGGCGATCCCCGAACAAGGCCCGAACAGACGCACGCTGAACGGGGTGCTCTTAGATAGCACCGCCGAGAAAAAAGCAGAGGTTACACTGCGAGAGGCCAAAGACAAAGCCGAAGAAATGAACCGCCTCAAGTCGGCGTTTCTCACGAATATGAGCCATGAGATACGCACGCCGCTGGCCGCAATCATGGGGTTTGCAGATGTGCTTAACGACCTAGATCTAAAAGGCTCGGCCAATAAGTTCAGCACGCTCATGCGGCGGTCGAGTCAGCGCCTGCTCGATACGCTCAACGCGGTGCTGGAGCTTTCGCAGCTCGAAGCCGCAACCGTCAGCATGCAGCCGGCGAAGCTGAGCGCGGCGGCGGTACTCTACGACGTGGCGGTGTCGTTCCGCGCACAGGCCGAGGATCAGGGGGTAACGCTGACGGTCGAGCGCCCGCCCTCTGAGGTGGAAGCCGTCATCGACCGCGAGGCGCTCACGCGCATCCTTACGCACGTCATCGACAACGCCGTTAAGTTTACGCCTGCGGGTGGGACGGTTACCGTGGGCATCCGCGCCACCGAAACGGGCCTTACAGTTATTGTGGAAGATACGGGGGTTGGCATGCGACCGGACATGGTCCCGCAGATCTTTACGGCATTTCAGCAGGCCTCCACTGGCGACATGCGCTCGCACGAAGGCAGCGGCTTGGGCCTCACCATTACCAAGCATCTGGTGGAGCTCATGCAGGGCTCCATTCAGGTGGATACTGCGCCGGATACCGGCACCACGGTGTGCGTGCGCTTGCCGCGTCGCCCGGTACCTGTGCCCACGGACCCCGCACGGCTCCACTACTGATGCCGCTCCTTCCAGTCCAGGTAGAGCGCGCGGCTGCACATGAACGCGGTTTTGGCGGTGGATTTGGTAAACCAGTAGTTGACCCCTGCGCCCACGGCGGCCCCGGCCAACGGAATAAGCTGGCCCAGCTTACGGCGGATAAGCGCCTTGGCGATCTCGCGCGGCACGTGTCGATTCTGCTCGTGAAACGACCCCGTGCGGCGCCCGCTGTACGGGTGGTCGTGCACCAGGGCGGCCGCTGCTACGCTCGACTCGCGAAGCGCATCAGCGCGGGCGGCGCGACTGCCCGAGGCCGCAGCGGTAAACATGGCCAGCACAAGCGGACGATACGCGGCGTCGTGCATCGGAAAGCCGTAGCACGCGCTAATCGTCTGGATGACGCGGAAGTTGATCGTAAACAGCAGCGGAATATCGGCCACCAGGAGCGCCGCGCCGCCGAGTCCGGTACCGCCGCCCTGCAGCGCGGCAATGAGCGCGTTCTGCTGCATGCGGGTTTCGGCCAGCTCGTCGAGCACCTCCAGCGGCTCGTGGCGCAGGTCCTCCACCGATTCAATGTCGAGCCCTTGGGCATGCGCGTCGGAGCGGACGGTGTCGAGCACGCCGGTGCGCGCGGACATGTCGCTGAGCTGCGAGAGGGCTTCGGAGGTGACCGCCTCGGCGCGGTCGAGCATCTCGCCCGATACGGTGCGCTCTACCATCCAATCAACGGGCTGCATGGCCCAGTTGATGAGCTGCGAGACGGGCGAGCCCATGCTCTGCGCCCAGGTATCAATATCGCGGCGGGCAGCACGTTCGTCGGCGGTAAGACGCATGGACACAAGGCAGGTTGGCTATGGGGATGCGAAAGGCAGAGTCGGAGTCGCCTATTGTACGCATCCCCTAAACGCAAAGTTACGAAGCAGCATTATGCCACGGGCGCGGCAGGCGACTTGGCTTCTTGGGGGGCATGCTCCGAATCCAGAATGAGGCGGGCGTGGCGCTTGTAGGTGAAGTAGTTGTAGATCCAGTCCATGAAGACGCTGGCGCGGTTGCGGAAGCCGACCAGCTTGGCAATGTGGATGACGACCCACATGAGCCAGGCAATGATGCCCTTGAACTTGAGTCCGCCCGCGAGCTCGGCCACGGCAGCGTTGCGCCCGATGGTGGCCATCTGCCCGTAGTCGCTGTACGAGAAGGCCGTGCGGCTGCGCCCCTGCACATCGTTGCGGATCTGCTTGGCGGCGTGCTCGCCCGACTGAATGGCCACCTGCGCGAGTTGCGGCAGCCAGTCGCTGGTTGCGTCGCGCTCCATAGCGGCCATGTCGCCCACCACGAACACGTTGTCGTGGGTAGGCACGGCCAGCATGTCCGAGACAACGACCTGTCCGCTGCGCGTCTGCTCCGCCTGCAACAGATCGGCCAGTGGACTGGCCTGCACACCCGCAGCCCAGATCAGCGTCTGCGTGGGAATCTGCGAGCCGTCGGCCAGGGTGACGGCGCCGGCACCGACCTGTTCGACGGTGGTGCTGGTCCGCACATCGACACCGCGGGTTTCGAGGGTGCGGCGCGTGTAGTCTTGCAGCGAGTCGTCGTAGCCCTGCAGCAAGGCGTCTTGCATCTCCAACAGAATGACGCGGGCGTGATCGCGGACGTCAAAGTCGGGGTAGTCGCGATCGAGTGTGTCGAAGAGCTCCACGAGCGCGCCCGACATTTCGACGCCGGTGGGCCCGCCGCCCACGAGCACAAAGTTGAGCATCCCGTCGGGAATGGTGTTGGGGGATTCCTGGCGCAGGCGGTCGTAGCGCTCAAACTGACGCAGCGTGTGATGGCGCAGGTTGACGGCATCGGGTACGTTTTTCAGCGGGAAGGCGTGCTCTTGCGCGCCTGCTACACCGAAGTAGTTGACCTCGGCGCCGCCCGCCACGATCAGGTAGTCGTAGGTGATGAAGCCGTTATCGAGTTCGATGCGTTGGCTGCTCGTGTCAATATCGGTGACGGTGCCCATCCGGAAGCGGATGTTGTCGTCGTTGCGGAAGATATCGCGCACGTTGTGGGCAATGTCATCCGGCTCCAGCCCGGCCATGGCCACCTCGTAGAGAAGCGGCTGAAACTTATGATAGTTGTTGCGATCCACGAGGGTGACCTCGACCGGCGAGCGCCGCAGCGCCTGCGCAGCGTGCAGTCCGCCAAAGCCCGCGCCAATGATAACGACATGCGGCGGCGCGCCAGCAGGCGACTCGGGTGGGGCAGATCCGTTCAAAGACGATCCGTTAGCAGACATGTTCATAGCAAAAAGGGAGTCGGGTAGCATGCAAAAGTGCACGTCACTTGCACGTAACGCCTGCATCCCTGGAATGTGCGTGGCCTGGATGCGCTACCAGGGGCTATGGAGGGTGAAGGAACAGCAACGTTACGGCTGATAGGACACAGAAGCATCACAAGAAGAGCGAGAGGGTGACATGCACGATACCTCACCCATTCCGCAACCGCTCGTACGTCTTCTCCAGGCTCACGATGGGCTTCGGGTAGTCGGCACCAATGACGCAGTTGTATTCCTTTTGCTCCTCGTGCGACATCGTGTGCGGCTCGTGGACGTAGTGGTCGGGCACATTGGCCAGTTCGGGCAGCCAGTGGCGCACGTAGTCGCCGTCGGAGTCGTAGCGCTTGGCCTGTTTCACGATGTTGAAGTAGCGGTTGCGCGGGTCGTTGCCCACGCCGCTGTTGTAGGCCCAGTTGCCCCAGTTGCTCGTTACGTCGTAGTCCACGAGTTTCGCCTCAAAGTATGCGGCGCCGCGTCGCCAGTCGATGTTCAGGCTCTTGGCGAGCATGCTGGCTACGTTCTGGCGGCCTCGGTTGGACATGAAGCCGGTCTGGTTGAGCTCGCGCATGTTCGCATCCACGAAGGGAATGCCGGTGGTGCCGCTCGCCCACGCCTCAAACGAGGGCTCATGTGTGGTCCAGTCCACCTGCACGTTCATCGGGCCCGATTGGTGGAAGAGGCGGTCGCCGTACTTCCATCCAATAAATGCAAAGAAGTCGCGCCAGATGAGCTCGAAGATCATCCAGTACGTCGATTTGTTGCTCGTGCGCTCGCGCTCGTAGCGCTTGACCTCGTCGAAGATGTAGCGGGGGGAGACGCAGCCGTGGGCCAGCCACGCGGAAAACTTCGATGAGTAGTCGGCGCCCAAGAGTCCGTTGCGGGTTTTCTTGTAGCGCTTCAGATGGTCGCCGCGCCAGATGTATTCGTCGACACGGTCGAGGGCACGCGTTTCGCCGCCTTTGAATGGGAGCACGCTGCGCTCATCGGGCACGCCGTCGTGGTCGAAGCCGAGATCGCCCAGCGTAGGAATGCCCCCCGTGTCGAGTCCGTCGGGAAGCGGGGGTACCAAATCGGGCGTCGGATACTGCTCGCGGATGGAGCTCTGCTTTTCGAGCTTCTTGCGCATGGGGGTGAAGACGTCCGGCAGCGCCTCGGGCCCGGAAAACGGCAGGTCGTCGATGTGATAGAGCGTCTGCCCCCAGAAGAAGGCCATGTCGGCATCGGTGGGCTCCAGCGCTTCAATGACGGCGTCCTCCACATCGCGCTCGTCGGTGCCCAGTTGCTCGTAGCAGGTCACCTCGGCCACATCGTACTGCTCAACGACCGTGGGAATCACATCTTCGGGGTGGCCCTCGCGCACGACCAGGCTACTGCCCTTCGCCTCCAGCGAACTGCGCAGGTCGTGCAGGCTCTCCAGTAGGAAGCGAGCCCGAAACGGACCGGTTTTTGGGAGGTCCCACCACACGGTATCGAAGTGACGCGGATCCACGCAGTAGAGCGGGATGATGGGGCAGTCCTCAGAGAGCGCGTACGAGAGCGGTTCGTGGTCGTGCAGGCGCAGGTCGTTGCGAAACCAGACGAGAAGCGGGCGGGCCATAGTGGGGGGCACAGCTGAATGTTATGATGTGTAAGAAGAACTCGCGCCGAAGTATCCCGATCTACATGTTCTGTCATGTTGAGCAAGCGAAGGGCACACTATGCCCGAGGCGCGTCGAAACATCTCCTCGGCGCTTGGTAGCTACGGGCGAACCAACAGTCCTGCCCATTCTGGGGGAGATTTTTCGACTCCGCGTCTCCTATGCGGAGCCGCTACGCTCAAAATGACAACATAAAAATGGGGGACCCCTGAAGGATAACGTGTGACAGAGCAATAGGGCAGGGGTAGGTAGAAGCTATTGGTCATCGGTCGGAGCCGCCCACGGCACATCGTCGCGGTGCTTGTTGCGCCGGCAGCGCTCGCTGCAATACTTGACGTTCTCCCAGTCGTCTTCCCATTTCTTCCGCCACTCGAACGGGCGGTTGCACACGGGGCAGATCTTGGAGGGAAGATCAGACGAGCTTCGGCGTCCCATAGGCGTGATGCAGGGCGGTTGGGTAGATGTGCACGAAAAGCACGCCCTGTGCACGTGTGCGCGCCGCCTCCGTGCCCGACGCAGGCAACATCTTACGAGCGTATCACGATCGGCAGCCGACTATGACTTGGCGTTTTGCTCCTGTGTGCTGCGCTGTTCTTCCTGCTCCTTAACTCGGTCGAACATGCTCTTGCCGTCGCTTTCGTATACAGCCGTCTCTTCCGCGCTTCCCGAGTTGGATGAGGAGTCGGTGTTCGACGATGCATCGGGAGACGGCAACTGCAGCTGATCAAACGCACCGTCGCGGATGTCGTACAGCGTGTCAATCCAGTTAGAGACAAGGCGTTCGGCCTGCGCGGGGTTCATGTTTTCGAGCCGAAACTGGATCCCGCTGGTTTTGAATCCGCGATGCCGCACCGCCATGATGGTGCCGCTTTTCGTGCGTGCAGACACTTGCAGGGCCACTGGAAACTCGTCGTCAAGGAGCACAGGAGCCGAATCGCTCGTCACCTCAAATGGGTCATCGAGCCCCTCAAACAGGGCACGATGGTCGTGCGTAACCGTGCCGGTAGCGTCGTTGCGGGCCGACTCCGAGATAGATCCGCCAAAGGCCACGCCCACGGCCCGATGTCCCAGCCCCACGCCTAAGATGGGCACGAGCGGAGCAAACGTTTCAATGGCAGGCACAGTAATGCCGGCATCTTCGGGCGCTCCGGTACCTTCCGAGAATACCAACCCGTTCGGGCGCAAGTCGCGGACCTCGTCCAGTGTGATGGCGGTGTTATCGACTACGCGCACGGTCTCCCCACTGATGCGCAGCGCATTTGCCAGCACGTTGATGGCAGGGTCCTCGTTGTCAATGATGAGAATCATAGCGGGGCAGGCAAGCCTGTGAGAAATCAAGCGGCGCAGCAAGCCGCGTATAAGATAGCAGACATATATAACTGCAGTGTGTACTTTCCATGAGAGCCAGTGTTTACGACTGCGTCAGAAACATGGATCATTGGAGCAGCC
Source organism: uncultured Rhodothermaceae bacterium (assembly GCA_913056335.1). Taxonomy (GTDB): domain Bacteria; phylum Bacteroidota; class Rhodothermia; order Rhodothermales; family Salinibacteraceae; genus Longimonas. The sequence continues at coordinate 14,635 of CAJXLX010000034.1, read as the reverse complement.
GTTTATGCGTTTCACGTTCGCTTTATAAAAAATAAATCGGTAGCGGTTCAATGCTACGTCATGGAAGGAATGAGCCTGTAGCCGAAGACGGGGAGCGCCCCCGGCGCGGACGTCTCCGGCGGAGGGGAACGCAGGAACCTGTCCCGACTGCTGTCGGGACCGTTCGCCCCAGGAAAGATTTTTATCAGGGAAGCTATACGTCTATCCACTACCAATAAATCTTGCATATCGACCATGTCAACCCTTAAATGTACGTCAATGCGGTGCCGTCATCGCTTCGTGCGCACTGCGCCGTCGGTGCGGCTGCATGTGGTTGAGGCCGGACCGCCTGCGGGCGACCCGGTGATTCTACTGCATGGCTTCCCGGAGTTCTGGTACGGCTGGCGGCATCAGATCGCCGCGCTGGCACAGGCCGGACGGCGCGTGATTGTGCCCGATCAGCGCGGCTACCACTGGAGCGACAAACCATCCGACCTGGCTTCCTATGGGATTCGCCATTTGATCGACGATGTGCGCGTCCTGATCGATGACACGGGCCGTGCACAGGCCGATGTGGTGGGCCACGACTGGGGCGCCATTGTAGCGTGGACACTCGCTGCCTGTGCGCCGGATAGTGTGCGCCGCCTGGGCATCCTGAACGTGCCGCATCCGCATGTGATGCTGAATACCCTACGGACTGATCCGGTGCAGCGCATCCGCAGTCTGTATGCGGCCTTTTTCCAGCTTCCGCGGCTGCCCGAGTGGCTGCTGCGCCAGCGCAACGGCGAGGCGCTGGCGTTGCTGATGCGCCTGAGCGCCCATGCCGATACGTTTTCGGAGGCCGAACTGCAGCGCTACCGCGTGGCGTGGCGCCAGCCGGGGGCAATACGCGGTATGCTCAACTGGTATCGTGCGGCGGTGCAAACCAACGGACTGCGCGCCGTCCCACGCGAGCCGATCCAGCCGCCCACGCTGGTGCTTTGGGGGAAGCAAGACGTAGCGCTGCGGGCGCACATGGCTTCCAAAAGCGTGGCCCGCTGCGCAAACGGACGCCTCGTGATGCTGCGCGATGCTACGCACTGGGTGCAGCACGACCTGCCGGAACGTGTGAACCACGAACTGCTTGCGTTTTTGGATGCGTAGGGCAGGTGCTTATCATGCCAAATCTGGTTGCAGCATTGCGGTACCGCTTTCTTTACAAGACGCCGACCCACACACGAGGGGCGTCTGCCTCTCTAAGCCAACAAGAGACCGTTGGCTTCAGGGGAGATACAAAAATAGGTAGTGGGTAAACGTTAAGTGATCGCTCCTCCGATAAAAAACCGTTCCTGGGTCCAACGGTCCCCCGTTGGACCTAAACTGCAACCAGCTTGCACACGTCTCCGAGCCGCTTGCGTTTTTGGATGCGTAGGGCCGAAGCCCATCAGTTAGGCGGCAGCCAGCGCGTGCAGTGTATCAGTGTGCAGGCGGTGGCCGCCCTCGAACGTGTGCGTGTCGAAGCTGATGTCGTGCGCATCCAGCCGGTCGCGCAACTGCGTCCACGCGCTGGCGCTGATGTACGGATCGTCGATGCCGCGGACCAGCGTCAGGTGAAGCGTGCGGAACGTGGGGGCGTGGACCTTCAGGTTGAGGTCGGGCGGCATGCGGCCCGCCCAGAGAGTGAGCCGGTCGACCGAGGCTGGCGTGCGGGCCACCCAGCGGCATGCGGTGGCGGCACCCTGCGAGAAGCCGAGCACATGCGTAGCATTGGGACCGCCTTCGCGAAGCAGGGCGGCATGCAGGCGATTGAGGTAGGCGATGTAATCGCGAATCTCGTGGGTGCGATGGGCGCTGGTCATCCACGAGGCCCCGATGTCGCCATGGGTGCCGTCTGTGTAGAACCGCGACAGGGCCTCGGGGGCAACGACGGATGTGGCATCCCCCTGAACGACCTTCTCGAAGGGCTGGATGAAGTCGGCAGCGCGCTGACCGTAGCCGTGCAGCACCATCCAGAGCGTGCGTGCGGTGGCGGGCGTACCGTGTTGCACGTAGTGCGCGGTACGCGGCGTTCGAAGGATGCGGGAGGAGGCCATGAGCGGGCGGTGCTATTCCTGAGGGGCGGCAGTGGGAATCTGGAGGGTAGCGTCGAGGTGATACAGGGCCTCGCTTGGTGTGCTGGCTACAAATATCAGCTCCTCGTGCGGCGTGCGCGAGAAGCGCTGTGCGTACAGCTGCTCAAAGAAGCCGAGCAGGGGATCGAAAAAGCCGTCGTGGTTCACGATGACAACAGGCCGTTCGTGGTATGCCAACTGGCGTAGGGTAAGCACCTCCAAGAACTCCTCCAGCGTGCCGAATCCGCCCGGTAGCACCACGAAGGCGTCCGAGCGCAGGTACATGATGCGCTTGCGCTCGCTCATGGTGTCGGTTACAATGAGCTCGTCGGCGGTGTCGCGGGCTACGCCTTCAATCGACTTCAGCTTGTTGGGGATGACGCCCACCACCGAGCTACCGCCTTGGCGCACCGCACGGGCCACCGTGCCCATGAGTCCTGACGTACCACCGCCGTAAATGAGCGTATGCTCACGGGTGGCCAGGCCCTTGCCCAGCGTGTGGGCCACAGGGGTGAATCCGTCGTTGATCTGGGAGCTGGAAGAGCAGTAGACGCACACATTAGCCATGCAGGGGTGCTATATCTGGAACAAAAACAAGAGAATGCGAAGCCGTTTACTCCCCGGTCCAGCGGGTGCGGAGAGGGGCTTCAAGACGGGTGAGCCCCGCGTACGTGCCGATGTCGAGGGCGCGCGAGGGGGCCATGTCGTGCAAGAAGTAGGCGCGTGCGGCAAAAAGGCTGCCCACTCGGTTGCCGCTGCTGCAGTGCATGAGCAGCGGACGGTTGGCGGAGTCGGCGAGTACCTCATTGAGTGTAGCGGCGGTCTCCTCGGTTACGTCCTCGGAGCCCGATACGGGAATGTGGATGTACCGCATACCGAGCTCTTCGACGAGCGCCTGTTCGTCGAAGCCGTCGAATTCGCCATCGGGGCGCAGGTTCACGACGGTGCGAACGCCCTGCTCCTGTGCGGCACGTAGTTGGGCCTCGGTGGGCTGCCCGCCCGTAATCACATCGTCGAACAGCTGGCGTCCGTTGATGAGGTCGAATCCTTCGGGTAGAGGGCCAGGATCAGCCGTTGGTGTGAAGGGCGGGGGCGAATCGGCAGGGGAGGTATCTGAGCCTGACGTTGTCTCGGGGGCGTCGCTCCCGCATCCTCCAACCAAGAGCATGGAGAGCAGACCCGCCGTTAACACAGCAAACAGAGACATGCGCAAGGGAGCAGGCAGCATACGCCGAGCGTGTTTATGCAGAGGGATGCGAAGGGGCGTGCCCGGGCGAGATCGTTCGTCGACACGCGGACGTGATATGCTGTCCGAAAGTGGAGCGTTCCAGCGCGCAGGCGCTACGCAGCGTGCTGAGCGGCCTCATCGGCCAGGCGCTGCCCCGCCTCGGTACAGACCAAGTGCCCGTTGTGCACGGTGAGCACGCCGCGTTCCTGCAGATCACTGACGACAGCGCGTGCGTGCGACGGCGTCCACCCCAATCGGTCATGCAGGCGGTTGGCGGCTTCGGGACGTGGTACGGGCGGCGTGTCAGGATTGGCGATGTAGGCGGCCAGGAGCTGTGCTGAGAAGCGGGCGGCGTGCTGACGCTGGCGGTGCCAGCTGGCAACGAGGCCGCGCTCGGGTGCCGCGACCAAGGCTATGCCAAAGAGTAGACCGGCGACGGTTGCCATCGACCCGGCAATGGAGGCATCGAGCGCAGCGGCCCCTGCGTATCCCACCAGCGCATACGCTACGCCCAGCCCAGCGCTTAAGAACATCATGCGGTTCAGGCGGTCGGTGAGGAGGTAGGCCGTCGCCGGGGGCGCCACCATAAGCGCTACGACCAGAATAGAGCCGACGGCGTCGAAGGCGCTGACGGCGGTGACGGAGACGAGGCTCATGAGCGCGTAGTGCAGCACGCCCGGCATGAACCCGAGGGTGGCGGCAAGTTGCGCATCAAACGTGGACAGCTTGAGCTCTTTGTAGAAGGCCGCCAGGAACGCTGCATTGAGGAGCAGCACCGTGCCCATCACCCAGAGGGCGCGCGGGCCCAGGTCGTGGCCGGCCCATTCGAGGCGGTCGAACGGCACAAAAGCGAGTTCGCCCAGGAGCACCGCATCCACATCCAGATGCACATCGCTGGCATAGCGGGCCAGCAGCACGACCCCGATGCTGAATAGCACGGGAAAGACGAGCCCGATGGCCGCATCCTCGCGGACCAGTCCAGTGCCCTCAATGCGCTCTACGAGCACAACCGTGAGCACACCGGTGGCGGCGGCCCCTGCAATGAGCAGCGGCGAAGCGAGCGACTCCGTGAGCATAAACCCGACCACAATGCCCGGCAGAATAGCGTGGCTGATGGCATCGCTCATCATCGACAGGCGACGCAGGACCAGAAAGGCTCCCGGTAGCGCACACGCCACCGCTGTAACGGCGGCGACCAACTGGACTTCGGCTTGCGGGCTCATGAGTCGGCAGGAGACGGGGCGGAAGATGATGAATCGGGGTGAGGAGATGCGGCGCGGCGGGGACCTCCCATGCGCCAGAGGAGGCCGCGCTCGGGAGCCAGTAGCATCGACCCTGCGACCACGGCGCCCATGCACAGCACGATGGTCGGCCCAGTGGGCAGGTTACGCATCGACGCACTGACGACCGCCCCTGCAACGCCGGTAGCTGCCCCAATGCCCGCTGCGAGCGCGACCATACGGCCCAGCTGGTTGGTCCACTGCCGCGCGGCCACAGCCGGCGCAATGAGCACCGCGCTCATGAGCACTACGCCCACCGTCTGCAAGCCAATGACAATGGCTACGACAATTAGAGTGGTGAGCAGACCGTTTAGCAGCTGCATGGGCAGGCCCAGGCTATGGCCAAAGTCGGGGTTAAAGCTGAGGAGCTTGAGCTCTTTCCACAGGAGCAGCATCACGACCAGCGCAATGCCGCCGAGCGCGGCCATGACGTACACGTCGCGCGTGACGAGGGCGGCGGCTTGGCCGAACAGGAACGCGTCGAGTCCGGCCTGCGAGGCCCCTGCGTGGCGCTGCAGATACGTCATGAGCACCAGGCCGAGCCCGAAGAAGGCCGACAGCATGAGCGCCAGTGCGCTGTCGTACGGCACGCGGGTGGTGTGGGCCGTGGTTTCCACCAGCAGTGCGGCAGCCAACCCGGTGGTGGCCGCGCCCAGCATCAGCACGAGTGGATTCATGCTGCCGGTGAGGAGAAATGCGCCCGCAATGCCCGGCAGGGCCGCGTGGGCCACCGCATCGCCGATGAGGCTGCGTCCGCGCAGCACGGCATAGCTGCCCAGGCTGCCGCCTACCATGCCCAGTAGGGCGGCCCCCAATGCCACGGTGCGCAGGGTGTAGTCGGTAACGAGTTCGTAGAGCAGGTCCATGTGGAGCGGTTGGGAGTTGTGTGGTGTGTAGCGCAGTAGAGACGCGCCAGTGGCACGTCTCTACTTCACATGCTACAACGCCTAATGCGCCTCCGTAGCAGCGCGCATCTCTGTGCCGTACGCAGCGCGCACATTGGCATCCGTAAAGGCCGACGCGACCGGCCCGCTGGCCACCGCGTGCTTGTTCAGGAGCAGGACGCGATCGAAGTAGTCGGCCACCGTGTGCAGGTCGTGGTGGACCACCACTACGGTTTTTCCGGCATCGCGTAGGTCGTGCAACAGGTGCATGATGGTGCGCTCGGTGGTGGCATCAACGCCCTGCAGGGGCTCATCCATCAGGTACAGGTCGGCGTCTTGCACCAGCGCCCGCGCCAGAAACACGCGCTGTTGCTGCCCCCCGGAAAGCTGACTGATCTGGCGGTCGGCGTAGTCGAGCATGCCTACGTCGCGGAGCGCCTGGCGGGCCTGTTCTTTCTCGTGAGCACCTGGACGCCGAAACCAGCCAATTTTGCCGTACAGGCCCATCAGCACGACGTCGAGCGCGTTGGTGGGAAAGTCCCAGTCCACGCTGCCGCGCTGGGGCACGTAGCCCACACGGTCTTGCTGCGCAGCATACGTATCCCCAAACACCTGAATGCGCCCCGAGGCCACCGGTACCAGGTCCAGCACCGCTTTGAGCAGGGTGGTTTTGCCGGCGCCGTTGGGGCCCAGCACGCCGGTAACCGTGCCCCGCGGCACCGTCAGCGAGACATCCCACAGCACCGGCGTGTCGTGGTACGCAACGGTACAGCCTTGAATGTCGAGGGCAGCATCGGTCATTAGAGTACGCCGTTGAATCCAGCAAAAAAGCGTTAGCGGCGGGCCGTCGTGGTGCCCGAAGAATCCGAATCAGCCAATCCGTTCACAATCGTGTCGATGTTATGCCGCACCGCGCCAATGTACGTGCCCTCGGGGGTGTTGGCATCGCCCAGGGCGTCGCCGTAGAGCGCATCGCCCAGCTGCACTGCGAAGCCTTGGCTGCGTACGGCCTCTTGCACCGCCCGCAGGCCGCGCTCCGACACCGAGGTCTCCGCAAAAATGGTAGGGAGGCGGCGCTCTGCAATGAAGTCGGCCAGCGCCTGTACATCGGCAGTGCCGGCCTCCGAATCCGTTGAGATGCCCTGCAGGCCGCGCACCTCTATGTCGTAGGCCGCGCCCAGATAGCGAAAGGCGTCGTGCGAGGTCACAAGCACGCGCTGTGCCTCGGGAATGGTTGCGATCTGTGTGCGGGTGTACGTGTCGAGCGAGTCGAGGCGGGCCGCGTAGGTGGTAGCCCGATCGCGATAGGCGGCGGCATGCTCGGGATCGAGGGTGGCGAGCGCATCGCCCAGGTGCAGGGCCGCACGGCGCCAGAGCGACACGTCGAACCAGACGTGCGGGTCGTACGCGCTTGCGTACTCGGTCGAGCCAATGCGCAGGCTGTCGGGCACGGCCTCCTCGGCCAGCGCCGTCGTTGCAATGCCGCGCCGATCCATTTCGGGAAAGAGATCGACCATCTTGCCCTCCAGGTGCAGGCCGTTGTACACAACCATGTCGGCCCCGGCCATGCGCTGGATGTCGCCCTCGCTGGCGTTATACTGATGCGGATCGATGCCCGGCCCCATCAGCGTAGTCAGCGCCACCGCATCGCCGCCGACCTGGCGTACCAAATCGCCCACCACGTTGGTGGTGGCCACCACGCGCACGCGATCTTCCGAGGATGAGTCGGCATCCGAGGACGAGCAGCCCGCCATGAGCACGAGTGCGCCCAAAAGCACGGCACAGCCTCCCACGTTGCGTATTACCGATCGTATCCAGAATATGCTGTGCATCCGACCTACCCCAGGTGTTGAACAGTCATCGAATCATTTTAGCCATGACTAAAAATATTTAGCCTTGCCTAAAAGTTCCATTGGGGATAGGGGAAAGCAGAAGCGGGGGCAACCGTGGACATGCGTTCCGCGCTCCGATTACGACATCGTTGCGTGCAGGACGAGCCTCACTCTGCAGGAGGCCGCACGAACACCTTATTCGCGACCGGATAGCCAATGATCGTCTCGTCGCCGTCGATAGCCACGACCATGAGCCCTTCCAGCGGACGCGTTTCACGCACGTCGACGGTGGTACCGGGCAGCAGGCCGCGCTGCTCCAGTAGGGTAAGCACCTCCGCATCATCATCAGAAACGTGGTCGATGACTGCGGTATCGCCCGCAGCAACGTCGGCCAGGGTGTGGGTTGAGAGCGCGTCGACGGCGCCCTCGCGGGTGGGAATGGGATGGCCATGCGGGTCGTGCGTGGGGTGCCCGAGCATCTCCTCGATGCGATCCTCGAACGTCTCGGAGATATGATGCTCCAGCCGCTCGGCCTCGTGGTGTACCGCGGCCCAGTCGAAGCCCATCACCTCTTTCAGGTAGAGCTCCAGCAGGCGGTGGTGGCGGATGACCTCCAGCGCCACCGTGCGCCCCGGTTCGGTGAGCGTGGCGCCGGCGTACGCCTCGTAGTCGATAAACCCAAGATCGTCGAGGCGGCGCATCATGTTCGAGGCCGAGGCCGGAGCCACCTGCATGGCCTCAGCAATGGACCCCGATGACACCGGCGGGCCGCTGCCCTCCGCTTCCAGCTTATAAATCGTCTTTAAGTAGTCCTCAATCGAGGGAGTGCGCATGGTCGCACACGGGCAATGGAGCAAAGCAGCGTGTAGCCGACCGTACGCAATGCGTCTTCATAAGTTACGAGAGGCATGCCACACGCTTCAGCCCGGATCGGACCAGGCGGGTTGGACCAGGCAGCACGGCTTGTCTCAAAATACATATGACAGACATCGTACAGCACAATGTCCACCTGCAAATCCAAAACAGATAAGCACCGAGATATACAACAGAGCAGCCCGTTTCCAGGCCGTTACAGGCGGATAAACCAGCCCGTTACAGCAATGAAGACGTCACAGAGGTACGGTGAACGCGCCGCGATTCAGGAGTGAAGCTGCGCAGAAACCACAGGGAAGCGCTTTTGCTCAGTAACATTGTTCAGGGATGATTCGTGATAGAGGCGAACACGGGACGCGCGTCCCATCCCCAATGCGCCGCAGCTGCTCCGGAGAGCTGCGAGCGGCGCTACAGTTGCCTGCCTGCCTGTATGTAGGTGTAGGAAGCTGTAGCGGACATTCTACCTCTTTATTGTCCGCAAACTTAAATAGAGGAACGTTATGAAAAACTCACCGAAACCCCGAGATAAGAAATTTCTCGTTGGAAACTTCATGAGCAGCTATATGCCGCTCGCGAAACCCCCAGCGCACGACCTGAAACGCATTGCATTGCCCTCGGAGCAGCTGCAGAAACGTTTGCAAGCGCGCACCGATCGCCGCATGCAGCGCACCAAAGGCTACAATCGGTTCCGCCTGGCCGGATCGCTGGTTGTCTTCGCGATCATGGCACTGGGCCTGTATGCCAGCCTGACAACGACCGCCCCCAGCACGCAGACGGCTCAGACGCCGGCCTCGACCCAGCAAGTAACACCCTCGGCGTCGAGCGTGTCTACCACCACGCCGATTCCGGCGCTGTTTCAGTAAGCGATCAGGATGCTGTACAGCGGAGGGACACGGGCAGAGGCACAGGTACAAGAGCACATGAGGACCGCCCTACTTAGTCGACACGAACATCCATAATCAGCGGCTCGCTGGCATTACGCTGGCGAGCCGCTGCGGCATGGGGCTCACTTTGGCGTTGGGCCCCCCAACTTGGTTAAGCTATGCGGTGTCGGGTGCGTCTACAGGAATCTGCAAGGCCGCGGGCACGCCCTGCGCGCCCATCGACGCCACCAGCCGGGCCAGACGCTGCTGCTCGGGCCACTGCAGGCGCTGCTCGGCCTCGCCGACCGACATCCATGCCCAGTCATCGTGCTCGTGGTTGAGCGTCGGCGGGCCGCCGACTTCTGCTGCGAACGCCGGAATCAGGTTGATGCGGTCGTGCTGCCACTCATAGAAGTGGTTGAGCGAGGGCAGCGTCCAGAACTGCTCAGGCGCAAGGCCCGTCTCTTCCCGAAGCTCACGCAGCGCGGCCTGCCAGGCAGTCTCGTCCGGCTCAATGGTGCCGCCCACCATGCGCCAGGCGCCCGCGTACGATGTTTGGTTCGATCGACGAAGCAGCAGAAGCTCGGGCACATCGCGCTGCTTGCGGTAGGGATACACATCCACCACGCGTACTGAGACCGACCGTGCAAGGGCGGAAGGCGGCGTGCGATCCTCAGGAAGGTCGTCTGGGAGATTCATAGCGTCTGGAATGGGACTGGTTACACGTACGTTGGTAGCACTCCCGCATCCAAAAACATAGCGGAACAGGAGGAAGATGGGCTCATTCAGTGGAGTGTCTCAATCCAATACACACGCACTGCACACCCATGAGCGTTTCGCGTCACATAGCAGCCGCCGTGCTTCTGGCGCTGTTTGTGATGGGGGGCATCATTGCGCCCAGCGTACATGCGGCGCATCATGCCAGTGCGGGGTCGCACCAGAACCATCATGGCGTACCCCAGTGCGAAGCCGTTCCAGCCCGGTGGACTACAGACACGTCCCATGCGAATGTGGACTGTGCGCCGTGCAGCACGGTGGTGCATGCCGTACCGCCCCTGCGTACTCCGGTAGTACACGCGTACGGGGTGCGCCTCGTCACGGTGCCTGTGCAAATCACATCTGGGGTGCGCAGTGCCACCCTGCCCCCTCCTACCCGCGGCCCGCCCCATGCCCGCGCGCATGCTTGACGAGCGGGCACGCACGCTGCGTCCATTGCGTTCTGTGATGGACCTGTAGCCTGGCGGAAGCAAAGTCGCATCCGCCCATGCCTGCCCCTGCCGTTAAGACGGCGCGCCCTGCTATGGTCATGGGTCGCTTATCTGGGTATTCTGATTGGTATTGGTATGATTCGTTCTATTGTACGACACGCATGTGTATTGCTTCTTTTCATGGCGGGTACGTCGCAAACGGCCTGGGGCCAGGCCGATCCGCCACAGACCAACCGCGGCACCGTAGCCGGTACCGTAGTTAACGACGACGGAGAACCGCTTCCCGACGTCCAGATCGTTGACCTCACGCTCCAGCGCGGCACCACCACCGACGCCGACGGCACCTACGAAATTGACGGCTTGCCGACCGGCGAGCACCTGCTGGAGTTTCGGTTTGTGGGCTACCGCACCGTGGTGCGCGAGGTGCAAGTCACTGCAGGCGAAACTACAACGGTAGACGCCACCATGCAGACGCGCGTGCTGGAGGTCGACGGGGTAACCGTGACGGGCACCGCCCGCGCCCGTAGTACGCTCCGCGCACCGCAAAGCGTTGATGTGATGGGGTTACAAGAACTGGAGTCGCAGCGCGGTGCTTCGCTTGGCGACCTGCTGCAAGACAACGTGCGCGGGGTCTCCTCCATCAAAACCGGCTCACAAGCAGGCAAGCCGGTGCTACGCGGGCTGAGTGGCAACCGCGTGAAGCTGCTCAAAGACGGCGTGGCGCAGGAGTTCTATCAGTTCGGCGTGCGCCACTTCCCCACCACCAACGCCAGCGAAGCCGAACGCGTGGAGGTGGTGCGCGGTGTGAGCAGCATCTTGTATGGCTCCGACGCGCTGGGCGGCGCGATTAACGTGATCACCAAGCCCGCCCCCACAACCAGTTCGGGCCAGGTGGAGGCGAGTGGTTCTGCATCCACCCAGTACTACACCAATAACAACGAGCGCGCTGGCTCCATCGATCTGCAGGTAGCGCAAGGCAACGTGGGCTGGCGCGTGGGGGCCGAGCGGCGTGTTGCGAGCAACTACCACGCACCGGATGCGCCGACCTTCTTTGAAACGGGCAACGGCGGCACGTTCGGTGATCCGAAATACACCGATGAGGTGCCCTTTACCAACTTTGAGCAGTGGAGCGCTTACGGACAAGTCGGCGTGCAGGGCGACTTTGGGAGCCTGCAGCTGCACGGTGACTACTGGCAGAATGCCCACAACTTTGCCCTGCCTACGGGCGGCCCTCAAGGTAACACCAACAATCCGCCCGACGGCGTGGGCCAGAACCTGGAGCACAGCAACGTGCTGCTGAAAGGCACCCTCACCGCAGGCAACCTGGTGCTCAAACCGCGCCTGAGTTGGCAGCGCTCCATCCGGCAGTCCGCACCCGGCAGCGGCGATGTAACGCTCGCCACCATCCGCGACCAAGGTGGACTGGGCGGATTCGACTACCCCCTGGATCTGAAAACCGACATTTACACCGGACGCCTGGAGCTTGTGCATCCGCCCGTGGGCCCACTGAACGGGACCATCGGCGTTGAGGTGCAGCATCAAGATGCCGACACGCGCGGCCCGGCCGAGCTGCAACCCTCTGCACGCACCTGGAACGCTGGGCTGTTCGTCTTTGAAGATGCCGAGTTCGATGCGCTCACGCTGTCGCTGGGCGGACGCGTTGACCTGCGCACCATCGACGCCGTTCCGAACCAGCGCACGCAGGATTCGGATCAGCTCGAAAATACGTACACCACACTCTCGGGCTCGGCGGGCGCCAACTACGCGCTGGGTAATGGCATGGCGCTGGCCACCAACCTGGGGGCCGGGTTCCGCGCACCCAGTGTCTTTGAGCTATATGCCAACGGCGTGCACGGCGGCGTCGCTGCGTTTCAGGTCGGCAATCCCGACTTAGACCCCGAGCGCTCCTACAGCGCCGATCTGTCGTTTCGGGTGCGGCGCGACCGCATAACGGCAGAGCTTACCGGATACGTCAACGCCATCTCGAATTACATCTACCTGCAGAACACCGGCACCACCCAGAACCCGGATGGCACCGGGCCCCCGGTGTACGCCGCTCAGCAGACCGACGCCGTCATTCCCGGCATTGAGGCCACCATCGAAACGAGCGTGCAGCCGTGGCTGCAGGTAGGCGGTAGCACGGCCATTCTCGGAGGTACTGGCGACGGCTTGAGTGCTAACGGCGGCGATGGCGATCTGCCGCTGCTTCCATCCAACACCGTTTCGGGATTTGCGCGCTGGGTGCCCGAGGGGACCGATCGGCTTCGCAATCCAAGCGTCGAGGTCAGCGTGAAGCACGCCCTCGACAAAGATGCGGCCGGGCGCTTCGAGCCGTTTGCGCAGTTCGATGGCGGCTTTGGCCCGCCCTTCGGCACGGCATCCACCCAGGCCTACACGGTGGTCAATGCCGAAGCGCAGGGCACGCTGACCGGTTTGGGCGTGCCGCTCACGCTCTCGGTTGGCATCGATAACGTGTTCGATACCGTCTATCGCGACTTCCTGGACACGTACAAGGGCTATGCGCTTTCCTCCGGACGCGACGTGCGGTTCGGCGTGTCGGCATCGTTTTAGGAGATGATCCATGCTTCGACATGTCGTAGACAGCCCGGCTCCCGGTTCAATCTGGTGGCCGGGCTGTGCTCGTTTTGTGCGACTGGAACAATGCAACTGGAATGAGGGCTTGGTATCTGTTTAGCGGGCTTCAATGACCGCCCAGCATATACGCACCCCGGGAGTACTCGGTCGCTACACTCCCAGCGCTTCGCTCCTGATCTTGGGCGGAGCGCGCTGGGTAGTGTGTTGGTCGACGAGCAGCGGCACGGGCACGTCGGCATGAACCATCTCCAATATGCGAGCGTCGGGCGTCCAATCCCGAATCCAGGCCCGCAGCGAACGACGCCGCTCCGCATCCACCAGATTGGATTTGTTGAGCAGAACAATGTTGGCGGTCTTGATCTGCGATTCGACAAGGTCCTGAACATGCGCCTCCTCGTTGTATGGAGCGCGCTCTGCATCGATGACCGTCAGCACACTGTCAAGGCGCAGATGCGATTGCAGGCCGGGCATCATCATCTGTGCGGCAATGGGCATCGGATCGGAGATGCCGCTGGCTTCGACAAAGATATGCTCCGGAGGGGCATCGCGCCCGATCAGGTACGACAGCGCGGAGGTCATGCCTCCCTGCATGCTACAGCAGATGCATCCGCCTTCTATGCGCAGGACATCTGCATCCTTACGGATAACGAGATCGGCGTCTACGTTCAGGTCGCCGAAGTCATTGACCAGAATCGCCACGCGGCGGTCGGGCAACCCATCCAACAGATGGTTGAGCAGGGTGGTTTTGCCGCTCCCCAGGAATCCAGCAAGCACGGTAACGGGAACGGGGTGGGCAGGCGTTTTGCTCATGATGAATCATTGGGGTGGGTCATTGGATGCCAACAGAAAAAAAGACAGAGTGGGAGAATGCAGTGCTATGCCGGAACGCCCTCAAGGTCCCACGCCGGGAACGCATCGGGAATGGACGCCGGGTCGGCGTGGTGGCGTTCAACCTCGGTGGGCGACATCAGGCAGGCATCCAGGCGCTGGCGCAGGTCGGTTTCGTCCATGCCGACGCCGATAAAGACAAGCTCCTGCCGCCGATCGCCGTAGTCGTCGTCCCAGCGGTCCATGATGCGCTCGTGCTGATGCGGATCGTCGGGCCAGTAATCGTCGGGCAGAGCCGCCCACCAGTAGCCGGCGGGCTGCTGATCGCGAAGCCGCCCGGCCTGTGAGAGCTCCCCGACCACAGCGCTGCGCGTGGCCAGCCAGAAAAACCCTTTCGCGCGGATGACGCCGGGCCAGTTGCTCTGGAAAAAGTCCCAAAACCGCTGGGGATGAAAGGGCCGCCGCGCCCGATAGGTGAAGCTGGCAATGCCGTATTCCTCGGTTTCCGGGACGTGCTCGCCCTCCAGCTCTTTCATCCACCCGGGCATGCGCTGAGCAGCCTCGAAGTCGAACGCGCCCGTGCCAATGATCTGCTCCAACGCAACACGCGAATGCTGGGTGGGAATGATCGTAGCATCGGGATTGAGCGTGCGCAGCACATCCGTGATAAACGCCAAATGCTCCTCGCTCACAAGGTCGGTCTTGTTCACGAGGATGACATTCGCAAACTCAATCTGGTCAATCAGCAAGTCCACAAGAGTGCGCTCGTCGCCAGGGCCGGTCTCCTGATCACGATCTGCAAGTAGATCCGTCGAGTTGAAGTCGTCGGTAAAGCGAGCCGCATCCACGACCGTCACCATCGTATCGATTTTCGCGATCTCGGACAGGGTGTGCCCAAACTCGTCGGACAGGTCAAACGTCACGGCCACGGGCATCGGCTCCGAGATGCCGCTCGACTCAATCACCAGATGGTCG
>CAJXLX010000033.1 GCA_913056335.1 uncultured Rhodothermaceae bacterium | reverse complement strand
GGGCGCGACCGTGATGCGCAGATCCGACTCGCTGCACCCAGCTCGGCAGACGACCTGGCCCCCCTCGTCGACGATGTGATCACCGATCACACCATTGTGGCGTGGGATGCCGACAATGAGCGCATCCGGGCCCGCACGCAAGAGCGGTTGGGGGCGCTGCGCCTGAAAGACGGTCCGCTCGCCGATCCCGCCCCCCAGGCAACGGCCAACGCACTACTCGACGGCCTCCGCGCTACGGAGTTGGAGCTGCTTCCGTGGAGCAAAAACGCGCATCGCCTCCAACAGCGCCTTGTGTTTCTGCACACCCACCTCGACGACTGGCCCGATGCCTCCGCCTCCCACCTAATGAGCACCCTCGATGATTGGCTTGCTCCGCACTTGTACGGGATGCGCCGAGTGAGCGACTTGCGTGGACTGAACCTGCCAGAACTCCTAAAGCAGCGCCTGTCGTGGGATCAGCGCGACCAGCTTGGCGACCTCGCGCCCACACACCTGACCGTGCCAAGCGGCCAAAACCGTCCCATCGACTACAGCGATCCCGAGGCTCCGGCGCTGAAGGTGCGTCTGCAGGAGATGTTCGGCGCGACAGATACGCCGCGCATTGCCGGGGGCACGGTGCCGCTCACGCTCCACCTGCTCTCGCCCGCGCAGCGTCCGGTGCAGATCACGCAAGACCTGGTACATTTCTGGGAGGAGACCTACTTCGAGGTCAAGAAGGAGATGAAGGGCCGCTACCCCAAGCACTACTGGCCCGACGACCCGCTCACGGCCACCGCCACGCACCGCGTGCGTCCGCGGTGACGGTGGAGCGATAGGGAGTTGCGCTACTCCGCGTCGGTGCTGTCGCGGTGCATTTCGCGCTGGCGCATGGGCATGGCGTCGATGACCTCGAAGATGGCCTCCAGGTTGGTCGCGCGGTCGTAGCGGCGCTTCTCGGTGCCGTCTTTGCCGATGAGCAGCACGCGAAATGCATTGGGGGCGATCTCGAATTGAGCACGCAGGCGAGCGGCGGTGTCGGCGTGCAGCGGCGTGCCATCATACGTGCTGGTGCCACTGTTAAGTAGGGTAACGACGATCATGTCGCGGTCGCGCACGCCGTCAAGCTCGCGGTCGAGACGCTCGTGCTGTGCGGCGAGTGGGCTGCTGGTATCGCTCGGGGCAAAGATGAGGAGCGGACGGTATGTCCACCGGTGGTCGGCGAGGGTGAAGGTGGTGGTATCGGGCATGGCGGGGGAGGTGGCTGATGCGGACAGAGAAGCGGCAGCCAGCAGGAAGATTCCGAAACTGAGACGTCGAAAGCGGGAAAACAGGGGCATGGCACGGACGAGACAGGCGGGACGAAGAGGAGCCTACATGAGGGCGCTGGTACGGAGCGTTTTCTCACCCAAGTAGAAGCCTGAGCATCCCCCCAACAACGGCCATGGCGCTCAGCACGAACGTGGCGCCGGTAGCGGCGAGTACGGCGAGGAGCGACCACGGATTGATAAATCGGATCATGGCGCCGTAGCGGAGGAGCAGACCTTTGCTGTCCATGACAGCAGTGCGCAGGGCCCAGAGGCCCTTCACGAAGCGCCAGAGGCGGCTGCTCTTTCCGGCATCTGCGCGCATGGTGCGGGCGGCCTGGGCCGCGGCGTCTTTGTCAACGTCGAGCTGGCCGCGCAGGCGTTCGGGCAGTTTCATCAGGTCGCGCAGGCCTTGGTAGAAGAGCGCCAGCACGCCGGCGGGCAGGAGCAGGAGTCCGGCGAATCCGACCGCGAGGAGCTGGGCGACGCCGTACGTGGGCCATCCGCCGAAGAGCGTCCACCAGGTGCCGAGGCCTGCCAGAAGCGAGACGATGGCGAATACGCCCACCCCGCGCACGAGCCACGATGCCAGCCGCGCCAGCGTGGCGACTTTGGTGGAGGCGTCGGCGTTGGAGAGGGACGTGCTGGAGTCGGGCATGGCAGCGGAGTCAGTCGGACGAGGCGGGGTCGGCGGGGGCCAGCGTGTCGCGTTTTACGCGGTCGAGATGCGCAAGGGCGGCGTCTTCGTCGTCGGGCAGGTCGTCGTTGAACACGGCGTCTTTGATAGCACCGGTAGCGCGGCGCTCGGGTCCGCTGAGGCGGTGCAGCATCGTCTCGAACAGTTCGCCACGGCGCAGCGCTTCGTCTTTGATCTGCATCAGGTAATCGAAGGCGGGGTCGTGCGCGTTGGGGATGTCGCCATCCAAGATCGCTTCGCGAATCCACGTTTTGGCGATGCCCACCGCCACGCCCTCGTCAATGCCGAGCGTCTCCATGATCTCGTAGCCATCCACGGGCGGCTCGAAGTTGCGCAGGCGGTCTTTTTCCTCCACCTCGGCCATCTTGGCTTCCACGCGGTCGAAGGCACGCAGGTAGCGGCGGCGGCGGTGCGGGTTGCCCGAAGTCACATCGCTACGTACGAAGGTCATCAGGTCGTCCACGTCGTCGCCCGCCTCGTAGAGCAGGCGGCGCACAGCGGAGTCGGTCACGTCGTCGTCAACCAGCGCGATGGGGCGGTGGTGCAGGCGGATGATCTTCTGCACGTACTGCATGCGCTCGTCCATGGGCAGCTTGAGGCGGCGGAAGATGTCCGGAATCATGCGAGCGCCACGGTCTTCGTGGCCGTGGAACGTCCAGCCGTCTTGCTTGGAATAGCGCTTGGTGTCGGGCTTGGCGATGTCGTGAAAGAGCGCGACCCAGCGCAGCCAGCGGGTGGCGTCGGCATCGCGGTGGGCGGTGCGCTCGGCCAGGTTGTCGAGCACTTTGAGCGTGTGGTAGAAGTTGTCCTTGTGGCCGCGTCCGTCGCGCTCCTCAATGCCCTTCAGGCGCTGCACGAGCGGAAGAATGTGCGCCAAGATGCCGCTCGCTTCCATCATCTTGAAGCCAATGGACGGTTGGTCGGCTACGATCATCTTGTTCAGCTCCTCGGTGATGCGCTCCTGACTCAAGATCTCCACGCGGTCGGCGCGGTCGGTCATCGCCTCGAACACGCGGTCGGACACGCGAAACTCCAGCTGCGTGGCAAAGCGGGCGGCGCGTATCATGCGGAGCGGGTCGTCGTCGAACGTCTCCACCGGGTCGAGCGGCGTGTCGATAGTCTGGCGGTCCAGGTCGCGCTGCCCGTCGAACGGGTCGATGAGCTCTCCAAAGCGCTCCGGGTGCAGATGCATCGCCATCGCGTTGATGGTGAAGTCGCGGCGGTGCTGGTCGTCTTCGAGCGTGCCGTCCTCGACGATGGGCTTACGCGAGGAGCGGCGGTAGCTCTCCTTGCGGGCCGCTACAAACTCCAGTACGAGCGGATCGGCATCTTCGTCTACGCCGGGGGCCCAGGGCGCGGGTAGGCGGATGGCGGCGGTGCCAAAGTTGGGGTAGACGTGCGCTTTCCTGCCGCCCAGGTCGTCGGCCACGGCCTCGGCCAGGGCGATGCCGGTACCTTCGCCCACGGTCACAAAGTCGAGGTCGGTCGTAGGGCGGCCAATCAGCAGGTCGCGCACCAGCCCGCCCACGGCGTACGCCTCGATGTCTTCCTGGGCCGCGACCTCGCCGATGCGTTTCAGCAGGTCGGCGTATGGGCGATCGCGAAGGGCAGCGCGCAGTTCGGTGGACATGGGGCGGTGGGCAGCGGGTCAGTACAAGTGGTCAGTGCACAGCATACGCGCACGTGTTGCGCCCGAAAACGTTCGGACGAATGGGAGGACCGCTCGCTGCAGGAGGGAAAGAAGAGAGGTAATTCAAATGTAGATAACCCCTGGGTTCAACGGTCTCCCGTGTACGTGTTTAGCGACGTGCCGATAGCATTCGCCTCACAGATCGCCGGGGATGCAAGCGATCCCCGGCTATGGGTTTGTTCGGTTTCATCCCTTCCCTTAGCCCGGGATCAGGAGCGAAGCGCTGGGAGCGCAGTGACCGAGTGCTCCTGGAGTGCGTATATCCCGGGCGGCCAACGTCCCCGGCTACCGATGCCCTAAAAATGAGCAGATATGTCCCGGTTTACGCATGCACCTGGCGCTGCAGCACCGGCCACGTATCCACCACCTCGTCGCGGTCTACCGCATAAAGCACCGGCTGCGTAGCCACGGTCACACACGCATGGTTCGGCACAATGCGCAGGCGGTCGCCCACGCCCATCGTTGCGCCGCCGGGCACCTGCATCCAGCCATGCTCTTCCGAGAGATTCGTGATCTGCACGTGCGGATGTTCGCGCATAAACGCCGCATTGTAGAGCGCAATTCCAAACCCCGACGTCTGCACCCCCGTGTCCGTTGTAAACACCTTCTTCCCCGCATCCACAAACACCCGCTCAGTGCCATTGGGCAGCCGATGCCGACTCACCACCTGCGTGTACGCCGTCAGTGCGCAGTGGTCGAGCGGGCACACGCCCAGCGTATGCTGCATCGCGTCGTAAAACACGTAGTTGCCGGGACGGATTTCGGTGATGCGCAGTCCGTTGCGCTCGGCATTCTCGAAGTAGCGCATCGACGGCGTAGAGCCGATGCTCACCGTAAAGTCGGCCTTCGAGACAGGCGGCGAGGTTTCGCTATAGATGCGCGCGGCGGCCTCCAGAATGCGATGGGTTTCCTGGTGAGACACACGGCGCAGTGCCGTCTCCGCCGTTTCGGATGCATCTGGGCCGGCATAACTCTGCCCAGCGTGAGTCAGCACACCCGCCAGACGCAGCGATTCGGCGTCGATAATCTGTTGCGCGCGGGGAAGGAGCGTGTTGCTATCTGGCTCTATCCCGCAGCGCCCATGCCCGGTGTCGATTTCGAGCAGCACCTCAACAGGAGCGTCGGCGGAGTAGGCGCTGGCGGCCTGCGCGATGCCGGCCTCTGTATCTACACAGAAGCGCACCGAGGCGTGCTCGCGCAGCGCCCGGATGCGCCTGTGCGAAACCGCGCCCACCATCGGGTAGGCAATCGTGAGATCAGTGAAGCCCGCCTCCGCAAACTGCTCCGCCTCATCGAGCGTGGCTACGGTGAGCCCGATAGCGCCCGCCTCGCGCTGCAGCGTGGCAATGTCGGGTGATTTGTGGGTTTTGGCGTGTGGACGCAGGTTGACGTTCTGGGTGTCGGCCTTCGTCTGCATCCGGTCGATGTTCGCAGCGAGGCGTGTTGTATCCACCAGAAGCGCAGGCGTGGGTAGGTCGTCGATCAGCATGGGAAGGCGGGACGTGTGGGGAAATCAGCAGAGGATCGGGCGTTCAGGGGCTTGTTGTACGAGTAGAGACGCGCCAGGGGCACGTCTCTACTCAACATACGGCGGCAGACACCCACCAAAAATGCCCACCTCGACCGAAGCGAGATGGGCACATTGCAGTGTTGCGATGCTGCTGCACGCGGCACGCCGATGGAGCGTGTGTTACACGCCCCCCATGGACACGCGTAGGCGGTTGCGGGCGCGGTTGAGCGCTTTCTGAGCCTCCTTGCGTTCATCAGGCGAGGCACTGGCGTCGAGACGTTGCAGGGCGCGCTGTTCCGCCTTCTTGGCGCGCTCGGTGTCGATGGCCGACGACGGCTCGGCGGTTTCTGCGAGTACGATGACACGGTTGTCGAGCACCTCCAGGAAACCGCCGCTGGTGGCAAAGTCAATGTGTCCATTGCGGGCGGTGAGGTCCTCATACGCATCCTGCGTCTTCACCACAATCTTGCCGACATCAAACGCCGCAATCATGGGCGCGTGGTTGCGCAGCACCTCGAACGAGCCTTCGATGCCGGGCGCTTGCACGCCGCGCGCTTCGCCTTCGAAGGCGCGTCCGTCAGGGGTTACAATGTCAACGCTGAGCTGGGTAGCCATGAGCACAAAGGGTTAGGGCAGCGCGGCGCCTGCGTGCAGCATTGAAGCAGACAGGCGGCGCCACGTGCGATGTACGATTACGCGTCGTCTTCGGCAAGCATTGCTTCGCCGTCCTCAATCACCTCGTCGATGGTGCCTTTGAGGAGGAACGCCTGCTCGGGCAGGTGGTCGAGCTCGCCATCCAGAATCATGCGGAAGCCGCGGATGGTCTCTTCGATGGAGACGTACGCGCCGGGGGTGCCAGTAAACTGCTCAGCCACAAAGAACGGCTGACTCAGGAAGCGCTGCACGCGGCGGGCGCGGTTTACGGCCTGCTTGTCGTCGTCCGAGAGTTCATCCATCCCCAGAATGGCGATGATGTCTTGCAGCTCCTTGTAGCGCTGCAGAATGCGCTTCACTTCCTGCGCCGTCTGGTAGTGGTCTTTGCCGACGGTGCGCTCGTTTAGAATCTGGCTGTTGGAGTCGAGCGGGTCGATGGCCGGGTAGATGCCCTGCGATGACAACTGGCGCGAGAGCACCGTGGTAGCATCGAGGTGGGCAAACGTGGTGGCCGGGGCGGGGTCAGTAAGGTCATCCGCCGGGACGTACACGGCCTGGAACGACGTAATCGAGCCCTTCTTGGTCGAGGTAATGCGCTCCTGCAGGTCGCCCATTTCGCTGGCGAGGGTGGGCTGATAACCTACCGCACTCGGCATACGGCCCATGAGCGCCGACACCTCGGAGCCCGCCTGTACGAAGCGGAAGATGTTATCGAGGAAGAACAGCACGTCGCGTCCGCCCAGATCGCGGAAGTACTCCGCAATGGTGAGGCCCGTGAGGCCCACGCGGGCACGCGCTCCGGGCGGCTCGTTCATCTGGCCGAAGACCAGCGCCAAGTTCGAGGTCTTGACGGCTTCCATGTCGACCTTGTCGAGGTCCCAGCCGCCTTCTTCCATGGCTTCGCCGAACTCCTCGCCGTAGGTCATCACGCCGGATTCCAGCATCTCGCGGAGGAGGTCATTGCCTTCGCGAGTACGCTCGCCTACGCCGCTGAACACCGAAAGGCCCTCGTGCGCCTTCGCAATGTTGTTAATGAGTTCCTGAATGAGCACGGTCTTGCCCACGCCAGCGCCGCCAAACAGCCCCACCTTACCGCCTTTCGGCACAGGCTGGATGAGGTCGATCACCTTAATGCCCGTTTCGAGCATCTCCACCGATGAAGCCAGCTGGTCGAACGAAGGCGACGGCTGGTGAATGGCGCGGCGCTCATCGGTTTCGGGCTGGGGCAATCCGTCTACGGCCTGGCCCGTCACGTCGAAGAGGCGCCCGCGAATGGATTCGCCAATGGGCACCGAAATGGGGCCGCCCGCCTGCTGCACTTTCTGCCCGCGTTGCAGGCCGTCGGTGCTGTCCATAGCAATGGAGCGAACGCGGTGCTCCCCCAGGTGCTGTTGCACCTCAAGGATGAGGTCATCGCCCGATTCGCGCTCAATTACCAGCGCATCCAAAATGTTGGGCACCGCATCCGGCGGGAACTCGGCGTCCACCACCGGGCCTACGATTTCAACGATAGAGCCCGTATCTGTTGCAGTTTGTACGTCCATGAGGAGATGGTCAGGTCCAGGTGATTCGTCGGCAGCGCGTCGCAACCGCACAGATGCGCCAGAACACGGCACACGCGGTACGATCATGAACATAGCAGAGCGCACATCCAATTGCTTCCGTGCTTCGTGGTCAAAGTGCGGAAAGGCAGCAAAGAATTGTGGAATTTCGGGGGATGCGGGGCGGGCCGCTCTGTCGGAATTGCCGACCTGCCTACCAGAGTGCGCCGCCCTGACGTATCCCCCCTGACGCTGCGGCGGGTGGTGTGCCATTGGGGCGAGTGGTTATGCGCGCACCGAAGCGGTGGCCTCTGCATCCTGCCAACATGGCAGCGCACGAGCCAGTGGTATACTTTTCGACCTGTGCACCCATGCATGAGCACGATAAGCCACTCATGTACTGATATTGCGGCTTTTCCTTGGATAACCACAGCACGCACATGAATTTGCAGAAGTTTACAGTCAAAGCGCAAGAAGCGGTGCAGAACGCGATGGAGATCGCGGCTTCGCACCAGCATCAGGGCGTAGAGCCTGCCCACGTGCTGAAGGCGGTGCTCAACGATCCAGAAGGCATCGCCGTGTCCATCTTGCGGCGCATTGGGGCCAACATCGATCGCTTGCAGAACCAGGCGGATACGGCACTCGGCAAGCTCCCCAAAGTCTCAGGAGCCAGCGTGTCGGGGCAGTATCTGGGCGACAACCTGAAGAAGGTGTTCGACCGCGCCCGGGCCGAAGCCGACGTGATGGGCGACGAGTACGTGTCGACCGAGCATCTGCTTGTGGGACTGGTTGAAGGCAAGGATACGATTGGGCAGGCGCTGCGCGATCAGGGGGCCTCGAAGGAGACGCTCCTTGACGTAATGAATGATGTGCGCGGCACACAGCGCGCTGACGACCCGCACGCGGAGAGCCGCTACGAAGCGCTCGACCGGTTTGCGCGCGACCTGAACGAGCTGGCGCGCAAGGGTAAGATCGATCCGGTCATTGGCCGCGATCAGGAGATTCGGCGCGTGATGCAGATCCTGAGTCGGCGCACGAAGAACAACCCGGTGCTCATTGGCGAAGCGGGCGTGGGCAAGACGGCCATTGCCGAGGGCATTGCTACGCGCATCGTGCAGGGCGATGTGCCCGAGAGCATGCAGTCGAAGCGCATTGTGGCGCTCGACATGGGCGCGCTGATTGCCGGGGCCAAGTATCGCGGTGAGTTTGAGGACCGCCTGAAGGCTGTAGTAAAAGAGGTGAGCGAATCTGATGGTGAGCTCATCCTCTTCATCGACGAAATCCACACGCTCGTTGGTGCGGGCGCAACCGAGGGCGCCATGGACGCCGCCAACATCCTGAAGCCGGCGCTGGCACGGGGCGAACTACGTGCGATTGGTGCCACCACGCTCGACGAGTTCCGCAAGCACTTTGAGAAAGACCGCGCGCTGGAGCGTCGCTTTCAGACGGTGGTGGTCGATGAGCCCAGCATCGAAGACACCGTCTCCATTTTACGGGGGCTGAAGGAGCGCTACGAGGTGCACCATGGCGTGCGTATCCAGGATAGCGCGCTGGTGGCCGCTGCCGAGCTGAGCGAGCGCTACATTACCGACCGCTTCCTGCCCGACAAAGCGATTGACCTGATCGACGAATCGGCGGCGCAGCTCCGCATCGAAATCGACTCGATGCCCGCTGAGCTCGACCAGTTGGAGCGCGACATTCGTCAGCTCGAAATTGAGCGCGAGGCCATGAAGCGCGATGAGAACGAGGAGAAGGTGGCCGCGATCAACGAGCAGATTGCGAACCTCGAAGACGAGCGGGATGCGCTGCGCTCGCGCTGGAGAGAGGAGAAAGACCTGATTCAGACGGTGCGCGCCGCGAAAGAGGAGATCGACCAGCTGCGCGTGGAGGCCGAGAATCTGGAGCGCGAAGGCAAGTACGACCAGGTTGCGGAAATCCGCTATGGACGCATCCCGGATCTAAAAGAGGAAGCTGCAGAAGCCAACGAGAAGCTGGCAGCCATTCAGGAAGACGGCGCGCTTCTCAAGGAGGAGATCGACGACGAAGACATCGCCGACATCGTGTCGCGGTGGACGGGCATTCCCGTCAGCCGCATGCTTGAAAGCGAGCGCCAGAAGCTGCTGCGCATGGAAGAAGAGCTTTCGGAGCGCGTGGTGGGGCAGCCCGAAGCCATCAAGGCCGTCTCCGATGCTGTGCGCCGTGGACGCGCAGGGCTACAGGAGGCGTCGCGCCCAATTGGTTCGTTCATCTTTTTGGGCACCACCGGCGTGGGCAAAACCGAGCTCGCCAAGACGCTCGCGCACTTCCTCTTCAACGACGAAGATGCCATGGTGCGCATCGACATGAGCGAGTACCAGGAGAAGCACACCGCCAGCCGCCTTATTGGCGCCGCGCCCGGCTACGTGGGCTACGAGGAAGGCGGGCAGCTCACCGAGCAGGTACGCCGCAAGCCGTACTCGGTGGTCCTGCTCGACGAGATCGAGAAGGCCCACCCCGAAATCTTCAACGTGCTCTTGCAGATGCTCGACGACGGACGCCTGACCGACAACCAGGGCCGCACGGTCGACTTCACCAACACCATCATCATCATGACCTCGAACATGGGGTCAGAGATCATCACCGAGAAGATGGATACGGTGGATGGCGGCTACCTGTCGGATATGGAGCGGCAGGAACTGGAAGAGACGCTGCTCCGCATGCTGCGGAAGCGGCTGCGCCCCGAGTTCTTGAATCGTATCGATGAGATTGTGACCTTCCGCTCGCTCGGGCGCTCGCACATTCGGGAGATTGTGGAGATTCAGCTCGATCGCATTCGCACGGTGGCCGCGAAGAACCACCACCTCACGCTGGAGCTAAGCGATTCCGCCAAAGACTGGCTTGCCGACCGCGGCTACGACCCCGCGTTTGGAGCGCGTCCGCTGAAGCGCGTTATGCAACGCCAGGTGGCCAACCCGATGGCTGAGGCTCTGCTGAACGGCGACATCCGCGACGGCGATGTCGTGCAGATTGCGCTGGCTGAAGACAAGTCTGGGCTGGTGTTCGAGGCGAAGCCAGAAGCTGAGCCGGTAGAGGCGTAATCGATCAGAGTATATTGGCGATCGACAGTGGTTTCATTGCGTCGTCGCTGCGCTGCCCAATCCGCTGAATTGCTGTTTTCACCATGACTGAAGCCTCTGTCCTTTCTGGGCGGGGGCTTCAGCTATTGGATCCAGTCGGTCTTCAGATGCAGAGTCTAAAACAGGAGACGGCTTTCCGGTCTGCCTTGCGTGTTGCGCATATCTTAACAGAGGTCCTGTGGAGTGGCCTTCACATATATGCACTTCAGGTGCACGCATTTTTCGCGTAAGCCTTGTGTAGTGCGTCCTTTTTTTATGACTTGATTCAAAATACCTGTTCATGGAAGACGCAATTGGAGTTGTTGGTCTCGCTTTATATGTCCTCGTCATAGGATTTTTCATCGCTGTCGGGTGGAAGATATACCAGAAAGCCGACAAGCCTGGATGGGTGGTACTCGTTCCCCTATACAACCTGTATGTACTCATGAAAGTGGTGGGGCGGCCCGCTTGGTGGTTTGTTCTACTCTTGATTCCAGTGGTGAACTTCGTGGTTGCCATTGTTGTCAACATCGACCTGGCAAAGAGCTTTGGCAAAGACTGGCTGTACGGATTAGGTATTACGTTTGTGGGGGTTATCTTCCTTCCAATGCTTGCCTTTGGCAGCGCCACCTACGAAGGCCCAGCAGCATGAGAAGCAGTCAGAAGTCTGAGTGGTAGTGCATCGACTATCGATTGCAAAGAAAGAGATAATGTGCTGTAGGCGCGTTATGATTGCCGATAGGATGTGTCAGAAAGGTGCATATCACACTAAGCCCCACTTCTGCTTGTAAGCCCAGTCTCTGGTGGGGGACTGGGCTTTTTTTATTGAGGCGATTATTCGTCTTATTACCGCAAAGACACGCATCTATAGATAACTTAATTTTGCCTTTAATAGGCTCCTCAGAACAACAGAACATGAGGAGGGAGGCTATACCTCACAGCTTCGGTTAGACATGGATATTAGATCGGGGGCTCACCACCCTTTTTCAAACACAAAAGCGGCCTGCCAAGTGCAGGCCGCTTTAGGGATGCGGTATGACGCTACCGGGTCAATCCGGTCGCATTTGTTCAGGAGAAAGATAAGCTATGTTTAGCTGTCGCCGCTATCGCGGTTCGAACTGCGCGAGGATGAACGCCCGGACGAACGATCGCTACGCGAGCGCCCTGACGACCGCTCCGTGCGTGAGGAGCTGCGGCTGCCGCGTGCGCGCTCATTTCGACTGCGGTCGCGGGTGGGGCGAGTGCGTCTGTCGCGCGGAGCACGATTGCGAACACGCTCGGGCGCACGAGTGCGCGTGTTGCGCGGAAAACGCATGCGTGTGCGCTCCCGAGCCTCCTCGGTGCGACGTTCTGGAGGCTGGCGCAGCCGGTCCGACGGCACAATGATCCGTGCACGAGACCGTTCGCGGGCGCGTTCTACCGCGTTATCGCGATCGCGATCATGCGTTACAGTGCGACGGCGGGATTCGCTTGATGGAGATGTCCTCCAGCGCGGCGTTAGGACAGGACGCGGGGTAGTGCGTTCCACCCGACGCACCGAACGACGGGCCCCGTCCTCGGCACGGTCCTGGCTGCGCTCTGTAGTGTCTTCGCGTGATGACCGGCTGCCACGCTCAGTGCGGTCGTTTCCAGAAGACGGGCGCTCGGTGCGGCGTTCTGTGCTGCGTCCGGTGCTTCGTTCCGTGTTGCGCTCCGAGGAACGCTCTGTGCGTGCGGGTTTTCGGTCGCGCGAGGAACGCCCGTTGCTGTCTCGCGAAGTACGCCCGCGATCACGTGAGGTGCGCCCGGTTTCTCGGCTGGTGCGCCCTGTGCCGCGGCTGGTTTCTGCGCGTCCGCTCGATCGAGTGGTCGTGGCTTCGCGCGCCCGTGGTGTGGCCGTGCGGCTGGTGCGCGTTGACGTGTTGGCCTCCGAGCGTACGGTGCGCGGTGTGGCCGACCGTGTAGTCGTGCGCGCACTGCGCGAGACGCCGCGTCCCACATCAGTGCGGGGCGTGTACGTCCGTCGCGTTGTGCGAAGCGGGACGTATCCCGTATAGTACGACGACCCGTGCCCGTAGTAGTGGTTATGGATGCCGCCGTAGAACGTCGACCCGCCACGATAGAAGTATGGGCGATGGAACGACCGCCGGTAGTACGGGCGGTGGTAAAAACGCCCGAATCCGATAGAGAAGTAGAACGAGGTCCCTGGTCCGTAGAAGGCGTCGTAATAGAATGGGTTACGGTAGGGGTCGTAGAACCGACTGTTGTAGCGATAGCTGCTTCTGGCCCACCAGGAAGAACCGTAGTAATTGTGATGCCCATACGAAGCAAACCGAGAACTACTCAGGGCATCGCCATAATACGCCTCGTAGAAGAACGGGTCTTCGGCCCGTATGGATGCCACCTGATCCCAGTACGCATCATCGGAGATGAGCCCCTCCTCGCGGTCGCGTTCCAGCCGGTCGGCCCAGTCGAGCAGTTCGCGCGTGGTAAGACGACGGTCTACATCCGGTGCGTAGTTGGGCGTACGGTACGATTCACGCGGCTGCGTGGTCGTACGCTCCCGGTCAGTGGTGCGCTCGCGATCGGTTGTTTCCAACTGCGTGTAACAGCCCGTAAGCACAAGGGCTACTACCAACAGCGCACCGGTTAGCAGCGAGGTTTGAACGGGTCGTGTGCGGCGTTGCGTCATCATAGCAGATCCCCCAGTATTATGCAGCAGGTGGTGACGATCCGAGCAACGGAGCGCTGGCTAAACATTGCGCGAAATAACGGGCCAGCGCCTGCTTCTGTCGGTCGTTCACGGTATGTTAGACCAATGCTCTATTCTTTTGTTGCGTAGCCGCCCGCGAGAGCCTTAACGTAACACAGGGCTCCAATCGTAACATCCACCGCCTGTAGCATGGGAATGCAGCACGGCGGTCGGGCATTGCGTGGCGGTAGATCGCTGTTCGTCATCCCTCTGTGCTTTTTGCTTTCTTGCTTCCATGGCCGACGCCGTAACCTCTCGCGAGTCCGACTATTCCCAGTGGTACATTGATGTTGTTCGCAAGGCCAAGCTGGCCGACTATTCGCCCGTGCGCGGATGCATGGTGATCCGCCCGAACGGATATGCGCTGTGGGAGCGCATGAAAGACACGCTCGATGGCCTCTTTAAAGCAACGGGCCACGAGAACTTTTACTTCCCGCTGTTCATCCCGGAGCGCTTTCTGGCGCGTGAGGCCGAGCACGTTGAGGGATTCGCGAAAGAGTGTGCGGTGGTCACGCACTCGCGCCTCACGCTGAACGAGGACGATGAGCTCATCCCCGACCCCGAGTCGAAGCTGGAGGAGAACCTCATCGTGCGGCCCACCTCCGAAACCATCATCTGGAACACCTATTCCGACTGGATCCAGTCGTACCGCGACCTGCCGCTGCTCTATAACCAGTGGGCGAACGTGGTGCGCTGGGAGATGCGCACGCGGCTGTTCCTGCGTACGATGGAGTTCCTGTGGCAGGAAGGCCACACTGCGCACGCCTTCAAAGAAGAGGCCGTTGAGGAAGCCGAGCGCATGCTCGACGTCTACGCGACCTTCGCCGAAGACTACATGGCGATTCCGGTAGTGCGCGGACGCAAAACCGCCAGCGAGCGCTTTGCCGGGGCCGTCGACACGCTCTGCATTGAGGCGCTTATGCAAGACGGCAAGGCGCTGCAAGCAGGAACCAGCCATTTCCTGGGGCAGAACTTTGCAAAGGCGTTCGACTGTACCTACACCGACGAAAACAACGAGGAGCAGTACGTGTGGGCGACCTCGTGGGGCGTATCCACCCGGCTGATTGGTGCGCTCATCATGACGCACTCCGACGATCAGGGGCTCGTGCTCCCACCCAAGCTCGCCCGCGACCAGGTCGTCATCGTGCCCATCTACTTTAACGACGAGCAACGCACGCAGGTGTTGGAAGAGGCCCAGCGCATCCAACAGGAGCTCGAAGATGCTGACATCCGCGTGAAGCTCGATGCCGACGACAATCAGAAACCGGGCTGGAAGTTTAACGAGTATGAGCTTCAGGGCGTGCCGCTGCGTATTGGCATTGGCCCGCGCGACATCGAAAACAACAACGTGGAGTTGGCGCGGCGCGACACGCGCGAGAAGAATATCGTGCCGCAAGATGGACTCGTTGCACGCATCCAAGATACCCTGGCCGACATTCAGGACAGCCTCTTTCAGCAAGCCCTAAAGCGCCGCGAGGCCAGCACCACCACTGTCGACTCCTACGATGCATTCAAGGAAGTCATCGACAACGAGGGCGGCTTCGTGAAGGCACACTGGGACGGCACCGAGGAGACCGAGGCGCGCATCCAAGAAGAAACAGGTGCCACCATTCGTTGCATTCCCTTCGACCGCGACGAGGAGCCCGGCGAAGACATGCTCACCGGGGAGCCCTCCGAAGGCCGCGTGCTGTTTGCGAAGGCGTACTGATGTGTGAGAGAAGCGGCGAACATTGAAAGATGAGCCTTTAATGTCGATATCATTAGGATTACAACAGGCAGGATGTTTGTAAAATGAAACTCGAAACGTATCTTAGACAGCAGGACGCGAAGCAGTTGGAGTCTATTCGAGAGGTGTGGAGTCGTATCGAGACGGCGTTGGAAGAGGCAGGGCTGTCATTTGTTAAGGAAAACCTTCTTGCAGAAGTTCATCTTCCTGAAGAGGTCTGGCAGCGACTCCTCGTGGCGAGTTCAGATGTCGAAGGGGAAAACAAAATTACAGAAACGCTTACGTGTGTTTTCAATGACAGCACGCAGTGTGGTCCTGAAATTTCAGATACGCCGAAGCCTAAGGGGCGAGTGATTGACCGTGGTCGGTTTATCGACTGGCTGAAGAACAAGGCAAACTTCGCGTCTCCCGAAGCGCAACGACAGTATCTCGCCGACATTCGAAGCAATCAATCTCTCTTTATTTCTCATCAGGAGCGACTTCAGAATGTACCGCTTGGCAAACACCTGATCTGGTCAACCTTTCAGGAAGGCGGT
Organism: uncultured Rhodothermaceae bacterium; assembly: GCA_913056335.1. Lineage (GTDB taxonomy): Bacteria > Bacteroidota > Rhodothermia > Rhodothermales > Salinibacteraceae > Longimonas. The sequence goes on along the minus strand of CAJXLX010000033.1, from coordinate 14,623 downwards.
GGGGATCCGTTTGAGGTGTATACTTCGTCAGAAGACGCACGGGCTCGGTTGGGACTCATGAAGCCAGCAAAACCCGAAGATAAGGAGCTGTTTCTTCTGGTGTATGTGATACCGGATGATGTAACGATCCGATATCCCACTGTTGCCGATGCCTATGCCGGGAAAGGTTGGAATTGCTATTTTCAATGTTCGAACTCTGGAGATGACTGGGGGTACACGATAGGTGGGCATCCAGAAGTTGTTCATGAAGTCATCAAGGGAAGTTGCTTGATAGAATCTGAATATCCGTTTCTCGCTATTCGAGTTCTGAGGTGAAACGATGGAAATTCAACTGGAAGAGAATGGACGTCCCAACCTTCAATCAGTCAATGAGTTTGCAGAGGCCGACCCAGACGCGTTTAGCCGCTGGATTCGAAACCGTCTTCATGATGCCGACACCCGTGTCCCAGACGATCCTAAGCAAGATATCGGGCAGTACTATCTTATTGGTGCTCTCTACAGTGGCTTAGAATCAAGCACACAGGCGGAGATTCGTCGGGCACTGAGACGATTTCTGCGTAAGATGCAAGAAGAAGGTGACAGCTGGAATGAGCCGGCTGTCCATTCGCTTCTCCTTCTCATTCAAAACATTGAGGAGAAAGAGGTCGCAGAGCCCGTTGCCAGAATGGCAAGACAAGAGCATTTCCTCGACAGTCGTCCAAACAAGGGTCTGCATGCACGGCTGCTCCAGACGCTCAACTTTCTGGGTAAGAAGATGTCTCTGGAGTTCTGGAAGCACCAGGTCGATATCGATGCCTCTCGTTTTGGCGTATACGCTTTTGCAGGGATGCGCATGCATTCTCTGGACCAAGCGTTAGGAGATATTCTCCCAGTGTTGCCACTTGAAGATGAGACTTTGCGGAGCACACTCGGAACCGAAATCCGCGGATTGCTCATGTCGGAGCCGTACTCGCACGACGAACTCGCAGAAATCGTCAACGACATGAAAAGGCACAAACATTTTTCTGATGAAGCGTTTCGTTTGATCTGCGAAGCGTTGCCGGAACTCAATCTAGACGCGGAGCCGGTAGAAGATTCTCGTTTCGACCATGCACGGGAATATTTAGGTCAGAAAAACGAGTTAGAATCCGAACAACTCGCGTACGCTGGTTCCTGAGTAGAGTCCTGGTCGCGTCTATGGAAACTTTCTCGCCACCCCGTCGCCGCTCTCGGAAGCCGAAGGATCTCGCTTTTGTCACGTTTTATTCGTTCAAGGGAGGGGTCGGTCGCACTCTCGCGCTTTTGAACGTGGCCTGTATTCTTGCCGGATTGGGTCGGCGTGTACTCATGATTGACTTTGATCTGGAAGCTCCTGGACTTACGCTCTTTCAGGACAAACAGCTTGAAACGAGACGATCACAGGAGCAGGCGGGTCTTGTAGATCTCATCACCGATTTTCTTGATGACCCGTGGGCGTCGCCCGTTGGTGATGGGAATGCTCATACGCTCTTCGACCAGTACGTCGCTCGGTTAACTGTTCCTGAGGGTGTCCAGAATGAAAACCTCGATGGTGGGTATTTGGATCTCATTCCTGCAGGGTGCCTTTCTGACGAATACCAAGAGAGAATACACGGGCTCTCCTTCAATCAGATGTTCGAAGAAGGTATTGGAAAGCCCTTCTTCGAACGGCTAAAGCGACTGATTCGGGACTCTGACCGCTATGACTATGTTTTCATCGATTCGCGGACTGGTTTCTCGGATGAAGGCTCCATCTCGACTCGGTTCCTGGGGGATTACCGGGTTGTCCTCACCGGGCTGAACAATCAAAATGTGATCGGAACTGCAAGCTTTCTCGGTCGCACAGAGATTAACGACCGGGAGAAACTTGCACTTGTTGCTTCACCGGTGCCGATGTATTACGAAGATCTGCGGCGTGAGCGTATTAAAAACGCCAAGGAACACATTGGAAGGGAGGCAGGACTCGACGACGTACGCTTCGTTACACAGATTCCATTCCATCCCATCCTCGCTCTGGAAGAAGACCCAACCGTGCGCGACCTGCACGACACAGATCTCTTTGAGGCGTATGAGACCCTGACTCGCACTGTTCGTGAATGGGCTGGCGATCTTCCCGAAGAGCAAATTCAAGGTGCGCTCAAGCGACTCTTGGAAGGCGATGAGAACGCTCGCTCCGACATTTGGCAAATTGCAGCCGAAGATGTGAGCCTCGTACTGACGAGATTGCGGTTTGCTACATTCGGGTTTGTGGAGAAGGATATTGAGAAAGCCCGACAGATATTTGACCTGGGAATTTCAATTGCGGAAGGAAGCAGCAATTTAGAAGAAGAAACCCAGTTTCTGGCTTGGGCAAGCAGTTGGTACTCAAGCAACGGATATCCGATTGAAGCAAAAGACGGATACGAAAAGCTTGCCGAAATCGCAAAGAAGTTGGGTCACAAGCGTGGAATCGGAGCAAGCCACGAAAATCTTGGAACGGTTCTAGGGTGGCTAGGAGCTGTAAAACATTCTATAGATCATTACAATAAAGCACAGAAAATTTGGGAAGAGCTAGACGCGTACAGTGACATAGTTGATGTCAACATCAAAATCGGCAAACTTTTGATAATTTCCAAAAGCAAGGAAAGGGCAGTTGAGTATCTGGAACGTGCTGTCGAACAATCGCGAGAAATGGATCTGGAGAGAAAAGAGGTGTATGGACTGAGTGCCATTGGTATCGCATATGCCATGGTTGGGCGACACGACGATGCAAAGCTACAATTAGAGCAAGCTAAGAAACGAGTCCACGAGTTAAAGAGTGACCGTGCACAGGCCAGCTTTCATACTGATGCCATTGAGGCATATGCTGTCATGGAGCCGTCTGAAGCTCTGAAACAGATTGAAGAAAATTGGGCGTTCATCAAAGAACACGCGCACCCCTTTGATCGAACTAGAATGCGTGTCCTTCGTGCGGGCCTAACCTCCGATACTAAAGAAGCTGCCAAAGATGCAAAGGAGGCAATGGAGTTCTATCAAGAGCGTGAAGTCGACTCCGTATGGTCGCGCGAGGCAGAAGAGATTTGGGAACGGATGCAAGATACAAAGAAAAGTTGAGGCAGCACTGTTTTTCATTACCTTTGGTAGTACACCGAAGAGCCCGGCGAGGACATGCTCACGGGTAAACCTTCTGAAGGCCGCGTGCTTTTTGCGAAAGCGTACTAATCGTCGGAATTCACTGCGTGCGCCTTCAGCACGTCCAGGTCGACCACCTCAAGCACAGCGGGATGCGTAGCGTCCAGAACAACAGGAGGCGCGCACCCGGCCTGGCGGGCTTCCTCCCACCGGGCGGCACACAGGCACCACCGGTCGCCCGGATTTAGACCCGGAAAGTCGTACGCGGGGCGTGGTGTGCTCAGGTCGTTGCCCTGCGCCTTGGTGAACGACAGAAACTCCGCGGTCATCTGCGCACAGACGACATGGCTACCTCGGTCCTCCGGGCCGGTTGTGCAAAAGCCCGTGCGGTAAAATCCGGTCTCAGGATCGTGGCTGCAAGGCTGCAAGTCCGTTCCCAACACATTCGTCGCGTGCTCGGCGGAGCCATTGGAAGAGACCGCTTCGGGGGAAGATGAACTCATACTTAAGTCGATCGTTAGGCTACTGTTACAAACAGAAAACGCGCCGGGAGGGGTGGATGCCAGCGCATTGCTCATCCTGCAGATGCATGTGTGCGGCCTCGTATGCATTGCATTAGGTTGCAGTTTGCGGACCCATCCTGTTTGTTACAGGCACATTCATACCAACTGCTTTCTCAGGCCGTTGGCCTCTACCGTCACCAGCCCGCGCCGCTTCTTGATCTGAACGCTACGTCCTTGTTGTTGGTACAGACAGATTCTATTGCGGGTTGCTATGCTATATTGTTCAACACCCATCCGGTGGACGTGTCTGGGCGCGCTGATTCTACTGCTGGCGAGTCCGGCGGCACACGCACAAACGTGGGGCACGGTGGAGGGCACTGTGACGGATGCCACCACCGATGCGCCTCTTGCAGGAGTCACCGTCGTCATTGACGGCACCAACTTTGGTACCGCCACGCAGGCCAATGGCACGTACGACATGCGTGTCCCCGAGGGCACCCACGCCATTCGCTTTTCGGCGGTGGGATACGAGGCGCACATCGATTCGGTGCAGGTCCCTGGCAACACCACCGTCACGCTCAACGCAGCCCTCGCCGTAGATGTGATGGAGATGGACCAGGTCGTGGTCGAAGAGGGCGAGTTTGCGCCTGATGCAGGTGTGCACCGCATCGACCCCAAAACGGTGCAAGACATGCCCACGCCGTTCAAAGACGGATTCCGCGCGCTCAAAGTCATGCCTGGCGTGGCCACCAACACCGAACTCTCACAGCAGTACTCCGTGCGCGGCGGCGGATACAACGAGAATCTAATTTTCTTGAACGGATTCGAGGTGTTCATGCCATTTCGTCCGCGCCAGGGCGAGCAAGAAGGGCTTGGCCTCCTCAACCCGGCCATGGCCGAAAGCATGACGCTCTACACTGGCGGCTTTCCCGTGCGCTATGGCGGTAAGCTCTCCTCGGCCCTCGATGTGCAGTATCACGAGGTCAACGACGAATCCCTGCGTGGTAGCGCCGATGTGTCGCTGCTCGACGCCAGCGTGCACGCCCGCGGGTCCACCCTCAACGATCGCCTCAGCTGGAATGTAGGCGTGCGCCGCGCCCAGCCCGGACGCTTCTTTGGCACGCAAGACCTAAAGGGCGACTACGACCCTGTTTTCAACGATGTGCAAGGCACCTTCACATATCAACTTGCTGAGGGACACTCCATCGAAACGCTCGGTATTTACGCCGACCATCAGTTTGAACTCGATCCCACCAACCAGAAAACCTACTTCGGCATTATAAGCCTGGATCCGGATGTCCCTTCGAACTTGCAGGCACTCTGGGTCGACTTCGAAGGCACGCGCCAGGACGGATATACCACCGAGTTTCTGGGGACGCGCCTCAACAACCGCCTGAGCGATCAGCTGCGGATGGAGCACCAGCTTGCGTACTTCGGCACGCGCGAGACCGAGTTCTTCGAGATTACGGGCGATTCAGAGCTGTTTCAGGTCGATCCGGCGGGTGATCCCAACTCAGGGGCCGGGCACTTTGGCATTGGCACCTCTACGCAGACGGACTTCGCCAACAACGCTGTCGACGTAGAGACCATCACCGGCGGCGGGCGCTACAACTTCGCACTCGATCGCCACGCGCTCGAAGCTGGCTGGGACGTGCGCGGCCTCCGCTTTACCGACGACATCGACGAGCGCGCGATCATTAACACCCGGGTGCAGCGCGACAGTGGCGAGCGCGAAGACATCCGCATCGTAGCCGACAGCCTGTCGGATTCGGCGCAGTTCAGCGAGATGCAGGCCGGCTTCTACGCCGAGAACACCGTCGATGTGCTGCCCACGCGCGGACGCCTCTCGGTGACGGGCGGGCTCCGCACCGATTACTACTCCTTTAACGACGAATGGACTGTGTCGCCGCGCCTGTCGGCTACGTTTCAGGCCAGCGAAAATCTGTCGCTGAGCGGGGCCTGGGGCATCTACCACCAGGCCCCGACCTATCGCGAACTGCGCGGGGCTGTTGATTCTGAAGAAGGAATTGACGAATCCCTAAACCGCGATATCAACTCGCAGCGCTCCATGCAGTTTGTGCTGGGGGGGGAGTACTTCTTGCCCACGCAGCGCCTGTACCTGCGGGCTGAGGGCTACTACAAGCATCTCACGAATGTCATTTCCTACTCGATTGAAGACATCCGCGTGCAGTACTCGGGCGAGAACGATGCCACGGGGTTCGTGTACGGCCTCGATCTGCAGTTGCGCGGTGAGCTCGTCCCGGGCCTCGAAAGCTGGTTCAACTACAGCTTCATGGTGGCGCGCGAGCGCATCAAACCGCAGTTTCAGAATAGATTCAACCAGGGCTTAGTGCCACGCCCGAGCGATCAGCGCCACACGTTCTCGGCGTTCCTCCAAGACACCATTCCCGGCGACGACTCGTGGAAGGCGCATCTACGCTTGCTCTTCGGCAGCGGACTACCATACACGCCGCCCGTGCCTGGTCCACGCGATGAAGCTACCGGACGCGTCGTGCAGATACCCGGGCCGCGCATGTCAGGACGCATCACGCCCTACCGCCGTGTGGACCTGGGAGCCACGAAGCGCCTTACGCTGCTCGAATCCGATGACCGGGCTCCCATCCACCTGGATCTGACCATGGAGCTGCTGAACGTGTTCGACATGACAAATACCGTCTCCTTCAACTGGATTCCGAACAACGACAACCAGTGGACGCGTGTCCCGAACCGCCTTACACCGCGCACGGTCAATGCGCGCCTCAGCCTCACATTTTAATCGCGCTCAACTATTCTGTGGCCCCCGTTTGGGAGTGGGGGTAGTGTTGGGCTCACGCCGCTTCGGATTTGGCACACGCGGCGGCTGTGAGGGCGAACTGGGCGAGCGCCGGGGTTGGCGTCGCGGCTGACGCTTTGGGTTGGGCGTGCGGCGACGGCGGGGGGCGTTGCGGGAGGACGTGAAAGACATAGCATGTAGCACTGTCTGTGCAAAAGTATGCGTGTTGGGGTGCACCCGTATGAAAAGCATTGTCCGGTGTTGGCACGTGCAACAGCTGCAAATGCAATGTTTTTGTGTGCGGAAATATGTCCGCATGAAAGTCCGGATCTCGCATATCTAAACAGCAGGTTCAGCGCAGTGTCGTGCTGTTAGACCCGCGGTAGATCTCCCCCCAATTACATCCTAACGTGCTATGCTCCGCACCCTCCTTCGCTTTCTCCCTGAAGACATACGACGCACTTTACGCACATTCAAATCGTGGCTGTCTGGGGCTATCGGGGTTGGACTGTGTATCGGAGCCGCTGTGATGTTGTATGACCCGTTGAGCACTATTGCAAGCACAGGCTCAGTTCCCGAGAGTATGCACCGCCCGCTCTTTATTGCAGGCGTCATGCTACTTGTCGGAATAGGATTCGTGCACAAAGGTGTTAGAAACTATCGAAGAGAGAAGGCCTACGAAGAGATCGAGAACCTGGACGAACCCTGGATGGCCCGTAAAGCGTGGCAGTCCTCAACGCTCACGAATAAAGAACGTGGTGGGTATCTGATTCTCGCCATACTTTTCCTGGGCATTAGCGGAGCGGGTGCCGGATGGTTTATATGGAATGAGATCATTCAGGCGACAACACCTGAATGGCCGGTGCTGATGATTCTCCTGCTTCCTCTGTTTGGTATACTATTCGTCTACCAAAACTATAAAGCCTACAGGCGGCGCCAGCGGTTTGGGACGTCAGAGATGGAGCTGGAGACGATGCCCGCGCGCTTGGGCAAGCGCATGTTGGCAGAGGTGCGGGCTCGCCTGCCGCGCAGCGAGTTTCCCGACCACGGCGTGCAGGTGCAGCTCTCTTGCTACCGCCGCACCGTGTACCAGGAACCCAGCACGGATAGCGACGGCGACCGAAAAACGAAACTCAAAGAGAGGAAGCGGCTGCTGTGGCGGGGCGAGAAACAGATGCGCGCTCGTACATACAACGGCGATCAGGCGTGCATCCCGGTGTCGTTCGAGATGCCCGCAGGACTGCCCGAATCTACTGCTAAGAAGCGGTCGAAGCGGTATCTGGCACGTACGCACAAAGCCGATACGATATGGGTAGTCAACGTGCACGCCGAAGTACCGGGCGTGGACTACGACGCCGAATTCGAGATTCCCGTGTATGAGGCCGAGGAAAACGATCAGGATACGGCATCCGCGTCCACTGAGTCTGACATGGCCGATGCTGCCATGGGCCTGGATTCGGCAGGCGACGGGGCCTCTGAAAAAGTAATGTGGGATCTGGAGCGCGACGAGGAAGCCCTCAGTGTAGGAACGGGCGAAGACGAAGCCGTATCTGATGATCCGTATGCGGAGTATGTCGTTGAGCCGAATTTCACCGAGCCTATCAGCAAAAACATTTCTATAGAGCGCCTGGGCGGGCAGGGGATTCGGGTGCACGTGAAGCCCGATCGGAGCTTGAAAGGCATCGGTACAGTCACATTGATGGTTGTTTTAGGGGTAGGAGGGGTTGTTGCAACGCCTTTCTTCCTCTCCCAAAACGCGCTTGTAGCTATCATTGTCCTCGTAATCGGTCTGGCGTTTACCTGGGGGGCCTGGGCAACCTGGCGTCGCGAAGTTATTATTTCGGTCTCCGACGGTGAGGTTGATGTGCAAACCAAGGGGGGCACCGGGATGGGCGGGCGCTTTCCGGCTACAGAGGTCGAGTACATCAAAGTGCTTATTTTAGGCAGTGAATCCTCCTCAAACTACCAGATTGCAGTGCAGAGGCGGTCATCGGGGGAAGGTCTCGGTAGCGACACAGCCGAGGGGGTTATGGATACGATGGGCCAGGTTTTTGGAAAGGAAGCTAAGGGCCAGTTGAAAGAAAAGATGGTGGAGACGAAGAACCGTGCGGTGCATCTCGACGGGCTTCATAATAAGCAAGAGGCCGACTGGATTGCTCAGCAACTCCGTGATGCTGTAGAAGCAGAGAAGCGGTATGCATAGGGGACTTCTATAGGGGGACTTCTGCGCAGAGGTTTGATCGATTAGGCGGGATGCGAAGGCCCGCCTGTTTCAACAGAAGGTCTGCGTCACAAGCACGCGCAAATCGTCGGAGACGGCCACGCCTATTCCTTGTACCTGATACGCCTCGTCGAGAATGTTGCGCCGGTGACCCGTGCTGCCCATCCAGCCCTGCACAACTGCCTCTGACAATTCGTCTGCGGTCTTCCAATTGTAGGTGACGGACGTTTCATCGCCACGGCGGGTGGTGCGGCGAGCGTGGTAGGCCGCGGCATCGTAGATATTCTCTGCAATGCCGCCCATCGGTCGGTTGTCGACAATCGTGGTGCACGATACGTCCATCGCTTGCCCGCGCTCAGTAGGCGATTCTCCATCAGGATTGACATGGTCGAAGAAGTCGCGGCGGATCATATCCTGGCTATGTGAGCGACTAAGCGCGGCCAGGTCGTCCGACCACGCCAAGGGCGACCGGTCGGCTGCTTCGCGCTCGCTGTTCACGCGTTCGTGTATGGAGCGCTCCATCGCATCGGTATCGTAGTTGGGCATAGAGGTCGTAGCCTCGCTATCAACAGCAGAGGTACTACCCTGGCAGCCCGTCCACAGCACGAGCAGAAGCAGACATGCAAGCCAGCTCGTTGTACGACTGCATACAGAAAAAGAGACCATCAGTGAGGTATGTAAAGCGGGAAAAGCACGTGCATCGGCCTCCATAGGGGATCGGCTCAATGCTGAATGATAGAAGGAATGGGCCTGTAGCCGGAGACTGGGGGTGCCCCGGCGCGGATGTCTCCGGCGGCGGCGAACGCAGGAACCTGTCCCGACTGCTGTCGGGACCGTTCGCCTCAGGAACGGTTTTTATCGGGGGAACGATCACTTCACGTCTACCCACCACCCTCCATAGAACCGTTATTTATAACGGCCTGTTCGTGAAATCCAACCACAAGATATCCACAATGTGGATAACTTCAAACTGGATGCTATGAGCTGTTATAGCAGGGGACTCAATAACGGCAACTAAACAACACATCAGCGGGTTGAGATGGGTGAACAAAAGTGGTTTCGGTATTGCCGTTATGTTTTTCGCAGGTTGGTTAATCTGTGGGCTTTTTGTGGATAAAAGACCCTTGCGTTCGTCTGAAAGGCCGATTTAGTTGATACAGTACTTGTGCAATCGGCACATGGTGCGAGACAAACTCGCGCAGACAGCCGATCCCATCGCATCCTGTTTCATCCATACCCAGAGACCGCATGTCTAACACCGAGAAATCAGAGCCCTCCACAGCGTTCAGCGGGGCCGCGTTGCCCGACCCCGCAGCGCTGGAAGAGGGCTTGTCTATCACGCGCACCTTCTCGTCTGAGGGCGAACATCCGTTCGACAGCCTGGACTGGGAGATGCGCGACGCTGCAATCAAGAATCCAAGTGGCGCATCCGTCTTTGAACAGAACGATGTTGAGTTTCCGGAGTCGTGGAGCCAGCTTGCTACGAACGTGGTAGCCAGTAAGTATTTCTACGGCGACCTCGACGACGGCAATGGAAGCCCTGCCGAGGGCAAACGCGAGTACTCGCTGAAGCAGCTTATCGACCGCGTAACGCGCACCATTACCGAGTGGGGCCGCGCACAGGGCTACTTTGCCACCGACGAGGATGCCGATCGATTCTACGACGAGCTGACATGGCTCTGCGTGAACCAGTACGGTGCATTTAACTCGCCGGTATGGTTCAATGTGGGCCTGGGCCAGCAGTACGGCATTCGTGACACGGGCGACAAGAAGATCTACGGCTGGGACCACGAGGCGCAAGAGGTCGTCCGCGTGGATCCGTACCTGTATCCACAAGCTGCAGCGTGCTTCATCGTTGACGTGGAAGACTCCATCGACGGCATCTGGAAGACGATGGGCGAGAGCGCGCGCCTGTTTAAGTTCGGCTCAGGTGTAGGCGCAGACTGGAGCACGCTGCGCTCCTCCAAGGAAAAGCTCTCGGGCGGCGGCCAGCCCAGCGGTCCGGTGAGCTTCATGAAAGTGCAGGATGCCACCGGCGGCACCATCAAAAGCGGGGGCAAGACGCGTCGTGCGGCGATTATGCAGACGCTGAAGTGCTGGCACCCTGACGTTGAGGAGTTTGTGGAGGCAAAGCAGACCGAGGAAAAGAAAGCCTGGGCGCTCATCGAACAGGGCTACGACGGCTCCTTTAACGGCCCGGCGTACGGATCGGTCGACTTCCAGAACGTGAACCACAGCCTGCGCGTCACGGATGCGTTTATGGAGGCAGCTGAGCGCGGCGAATCCTTCGAACTGCGCGCCGTAACCACCGGCGAGGTGGTCGATGAGGTAGATGCGGCGGAGCTGCTCCACAAAGTGAGCGAAGGTACCTACATCTGCGGCGATCCGGGCTTGCAGTATGAGGACACGATCCAGCGGTGGCATACCTGCAAGAACACGGGGCCCATCAACTCCAGCAATCCGTGCAGCGAGTACCTCTTTCTGGATAACTCGGCCTGTAACCTCGCGTCGCTGAATTTGCGCAAATACCAGCGCACCGACGGCTCGGTAGACGTGGAGCGGCTGCGGGCGGCGGCCCGCATCTACATTACGGCGCAGGAGATTCTGGTGGACAACGCGGGCTATCCCTCCGAATCCATTGCCCGCAACAGCCACCAATTTCGTCCGCTCGGGCTCGGCTTTGCCAACATCGGTGCGCTGCTGATGTCGATGGGCCTGCCGTACGACAGCGACGAAGGCCGGGCGGTAGCGGGCGCGATCATGGCGATTGAGCATAGCGAGGCGTACGCCCGCAGCGCCGAAATCGCAGCCAACAACCGCATCGGTCCGTTCGAGGAATACGCTACGAACGAGGCGCCGATGCTCGACGTGATGCGCATGCATCGCAACGCGGTGCACAACATCGACCGCGACGACTGCCCGGACTATCTGCTCGAAGCCGCGCACGAGAGCGCCGAACGCATGGTGGCACTGGGCGAGCGCCACGGCTATCGCAATGCGCAAGCTACGGTACTCGCTCCGACCGGGACCATTGGCTTCTTCATGGACTGCGATACCACCGGCATTGAGCCGGACATTGCGCTCGTGAAGTACAAGCTGCTCGCGGGCGATGGCGAGGGCATGTTCAAGATCGTGAACAAAACCGTGCCGCTGGCGCTGAACCGGCTGGGGTACGCCGACGATGAGGTCGAGGCGATCATCGCCTACATCGACGAGCACGACACCATCGAGGGCGCGCCACAGCTCAAAGACGAGCACCTACCGGTGTTCGACTGCGCGTTTGCACCATCCAACGGCGAGCGGTCGATCCATCACCTGGGCCACATCAAGATGATGGGCGCGGTGCAGCCGTTCGTATCCGGTGCCATTAGCAAGACGGTCAACATGCCGGAGGATGCCGAGCCCGACGACATTGCCGATGCCTACCAGAAAGGGTGGGAGGTTGGATGTAAGGCGGTGGCGATCTACCGGGAGAACTCGAAGCGCAGCCAACCGCTCTCAACCAGCAAAGGCGGCAACACGCAGACGTCCGACGCCGAGAAAGCAGCCGCCCAAGAGGCCGCCGCCCAGGCCGAGCCCTCCGGCGACGGCGCAATGCCTGACGCCGAGCCTGCCGAGCCGGAGATCCGCGAGAAGGTCGTGTACAAGCCGACCCGCAAACGCCTGCCGGATGAGCGCCCGTCGATCACGCACAAGTTCTCAATTGCCGGACACGAGGGCTACCTCACAGTCGGACTCTACCCGGAGACCAAGCAGCCGGGCGAGATCTTCATTACGATCGCCAAGCAAGGCTCGACCCTTGCCGGCATGATGGACGCTTTTGCCACCAGCGTGTCGATTGCCTTGCAGTACGGCGTGCCGCTGGCGGATCTGTGCCGCAAGTTCAGCCACATGCGGTTTGAGCCGAGCGGCTTCACCAACAACAAGCAGATCCCCATCGCCAAGTCGATGATGGACTACATCTTCCGGTATCTGTCCATCAAGTTTTTGGATGCGGAAGCGCAGCCGTCCGGTGCGGCGGAGGGTACCGTGGACCCTAACGCGGCCGCTGGGGAGCATGCCTCCCGCAGCGGCGAAGCGACGTCGAACACTGCGCAAGCCGAGCTCGACTTCGGCACGATGCAGCCGACGTCTTCCGAGGGCCCGGCGTCCAAACAGGCCCCGCCGGTCGACGATGAGGACTCGTTGGTAGGGCAGACCATCGATGCGTTTATGGATGCCGCAAGCGACGCTCCATCTCAGAAAGTAGAAATGCAGACTACAGCGAAGACCACCTACAAAAACCAGGAAGACTCGCCGCCCTGCGCCAACTGCGGCACCATTACTGTCCGCAGCGGCGCCTGCTACATCTGCCCCGCGTGCGGCACGACGACCGGGTGTGGGTGAAAGATAACTGAACTCTATAACCACAGAGACTATCTGCTATGGCTAAAAACACAGGAAAAGGTCACCGAAAGGGAGCTGTTGACAAACGGTCGCAATTTCAGCGCTCGGATGGGCGCTGGGTTAAGCGAGATACAGAAACCGGACAGATCATTGACGTAAAGTCCGACAACAAGCCTTTTAAGGGCGTTGCTAAAGAGAAGGACAACCGCCGGAAGTAAGTGTTAGCTCTTTCAAACCATATCACCATGCCCGGTCCTCTCGTGTAGAGGGTCGGGCGTTGGCGTGTTACCCGGGTGGGGGAATGATTCCACGTAGGGATAGCACATCGATTGGCGGTCGTGGATATCTGGGTTGTACAGCATGGCTACGGTAGAAAAACCGATGCGGGTTTCTCGATTGACATGCGACCCCGCCGTCTTCCGTAACGCCGAATTCTCTTCCAGCTCTTTGTCCCCACCCCGTGGAGCTGTATTCTTGAGTGCACCTCGAAAACGCTGCCTGGCATCCTCCACAAACGCAGGGGACGTATGTCACAATGTAGTGTAGCTGCCAACTTGTGTACGTATTTTGTCATTTCACACGTGTACGCGTCGTAAGATGTATGACGAAGAGCATCAAGTGTATGGCTCATCGCATGGTTGATGCGTTCTTATAGCGTATCTCGCAGGCATCATTGAATCCTGTGCCCCTACTACGTGTATGCTTCTTTGTTAATCTTGTAATTACAAGTTAGTCTTCGTACGGTAACTCTCGGTGTATCCGTTCACTTACCTGGTTCGTTATGAGCGACTCCTCGTACGACTCGTCCCAGTTCAACGTAGAGCGGGCCACCACCGGCCTGGTGCTCACCTTGTACCTGGGGGCGGCGATCTTCCTGATTCTGATTGTGTGGATGGTGATGCGCTCCATGCCTGCTGACGAGTCGGCTCCGGTTGACGCAGGCAGCGCATCCCGTATCATGGCCCCAGCCCCTGCAAACCCAGCTCGCCTTGTAGCTGACGCCGAGCCGCTCGGGGCTGTTGCTCCCCGGTCTGCACCATCTTCGAACTTGCCCACTGACGTCCAATGACGTACCTTCCGCTTGCTGCCATTCTTGGGCTGCTGCTTACCGGTGCTGCAATCACGCTCACGGTGCTGTTTCGCTCGGTGCGTGCTGGGCACTTCTCGAATCTCCAATCGGGCGCCTACGTCATCTTTGACGAAGACGAGCCCGTGGGCACGCCGCAAGACCAGCTGTTTCGTTCGTCGGATGCCTCTTCGAATGAGGCGTCTGATGCCGATGGCCCTGCCGCCGATTCCGCCCCGACCTAACCTCCCCTTGTTTACCTCACTCGCCTCTTTCGTCAGGAATACGCCCCGTACCTATGGCCGACTCGTCTTCTTCGGGCACTGTGTCGATGCCCGAATCCTCTGCTTCGAACGCTGGCCTGCTTGAAGCCAACTGGCGGCGCACCGTTGACCGCTCCACCAAGTGGCCCGTCATCGCGTTTATTGCGAGCGGCACATTCTGGCTCCTCGTGGGGTCGATCCTTGCCATCATTGCGAGCCTCAAGTTCAACATGCCCGACTGGCTCGTGCAGCAGGGCTGGCTTACGTTTGACCGCCGGCGCCCGGCGCACCTCAACACCGTTA
>CAJXLX010000032.1 GCA_913056335.1 uncultured Rhodothermaceae bacterium | reverse complement strand
CGGTGAGGTGATCGCGGTACGTGGATCGGTACTCGCGCCGGTGGGCCCACGTGGTGCGTACCTCGGGGTCGTTGCGCAGGGCCTCAACCGAGCGCCCGTTTACTGCCGCGAGCCGCATGGTTACGATGGGCTCTTCGTCGAGCACCGGCGCCCCGGCCTCCTCAATCGTATTTGCTACGCCGCGCACCTGGTCGGGCTGCACGTCGAAGAGCACCATGTTGGGGCGGTCTTCAGCATCGCCGGTCAGGCGGATCTGCGAAAGGATGGTTTCCTGCGACACGAGCAGCGTCGCGATCAGAAACGAGCCCAGCCCCAACGCCACGAGCAGCACGGTGGTCTGGTTGTGCGGACGGTGCAGGTTCGCGAGGCCCTGTCGCAACGGATAGCTCCAGCTCGACGGCACCGCGCGGCGCAGCACGCGCATGAGTCCACGAGCCAGCCCCGCCAGCGCCCCGAACACGACAAGCAGGCCAGCGGCGTAGCCCAGCCCGATCTGCCACGTTGGCGCTTGCACGACGGCAAACCCGGTGAGCGCTGCCCCAATGACACCGCCCAGCGCCCAGCGGAGCCAGTCGCGCCCCTCGGCGCCCTCGACCTGCTGCCGCAGTGCTTGCAGCGGCGACACGCGGCGCACGGGTAAGAGCGGAATCAGTGCGAAGAGAATTGTGGCGATGGTGCCTAACCCCAGTCCCAGGCCCACCGCGCGCCACGACACCGTAAACGACACCGGCACGGGCAAGAAATCCGCCAGCACAGCAGGCACAGCCATCTGCATCGCCACGCCAAGGGCCGTGCCCAACCCGCCCCCAAGCAGGCCCAGTGCAGCGGCCTGTGTCAGATAGATGCGAAAGGTTTGCCCGGACTTTGCCCCGAGGCAGCGCAGTACCGCAACCGAGGTCAGGCGCTGTTGGATGTACACGTGCATGGCGCTGGCAATGCCAATGCATCCCAGAATAAGTGCCATGAATCCCACCAGACTCAAGAACCGATACAGGTTGCCCAGCCCTTCGCGCCAGTTGCCCGCGGCCTCCTCGACCGTGTCGATGTCGACCTCGGCGGCCTCCATGGCGGGCCGGATGCTGCTGACGAATGCCTCGATGTCGCGGCTGTCGTCGAACTGAAAGTAGAGCTCGTGCTCCGCGCGGCTGCCGCGCCCCAGCAGGGTGGTGTCGAGCCCGGCATACGGCACGTACACCCGCGGACTGAACGAGGAGGCGATGCCCGCCTCATTGGGCATCTGATCGATGCGTCCAGCCACCGGATACCAGGTGCGTCCTACGCGGATCGAGTCGCCCTCCGAGAGCGAAAAGGCGTTCCAAAGCGTCGCATCGACCAGCGCCTCGCCGCGCTCGGCAAATCCGTCGTAGCGGCCGGCGGGCGTGGTTTCTACCGTACCGTAGAACGGATAACCGGGCTGGGTTGCGCGAATAGTGGAGAGGCGCGTACCGCCGTCTTCGCCACTGAAAGTGACCATGGAGGCGAACGAGATGCGCTTTGCCTGCGTGCCCCCAATCGAGTCGGTGACCGCGCGGATGCTATCCGGAAACGCACTGTCGCGCTCCAACGCAAAGTCGGCCCCCAGGAGCTGACGCGACTCGTTGTCGATGGTGCGGGTGAGGTTATCTCCAAACCCGTTAATCGCCACGAGCACCGCCACGCCGACCACCAGCGCCGACAGGTACAGCACCAGGCGGGCCCGGCTACCGCGGCTGTCGCGCCAGGCCATCGAGAAGGTAAAGCGGTTCATGCGTGTGCTTTGGGGGGATGCGAAGGAAGACTACCGGAACACATAAGACGGCTCGGCCTCTGCACAGGATTCGCCCCCGACGAAAGGTTTACGTCCGGATTTTAGATTTTAGATTTTGGATTTGCGATTTTGGATTGGTGTCGATGTGGGCTTTTGTGCTGTTGCATTAGGGGGTGGTGGATCGACGAATAGAGAGATGGAAGATGGCGCGTGGGGGCTGAAGTTGCTACTTGCTTGTTTGATCGAGCCGTCGTTTCCTTTGAAAAGCCCGACGTGCTATTGTGATGTCCAATCGGGTTACAGCGTTACTTGCTCGGAATCTCAAATCCAAAATCAGAGATCGCAAATGTGGTCAATCCTTGCGCGCCTCCGGATAGATGGGCCAGGCATCGGTGTGCTGCTGCTCGTAGATGAGCGAGGTTTCGACCTGCTGCACCTCGTCGCGGTCGGTGAAGGCGCTCAGGATCAGGTCGCGCAGATGCGCTGGATCGCGCACGGTAACGTGCAGCAGAAAGTCCGTGCGTCCGCCCAAGTGGTAGCAGGCCACGACCTCTGGGCGCTGCACCGCCGCACGCTGAAACTGCTCGACTGTGGTGCGCGAGTGGCTCCGCAGTTGCACCGCCACCATCGCCTGCACGCCAATGCCGAGCGCCTCGGCATCCACCACCGTACGCGTACCGCAGATGACGCCCTCCTCGCGCAGCCGCCGCACCCGCATCAAACAGGTGGATTCGGCGAGTCCGACTTGTTCAGCCAGCGTTTTGTTGGGGATGCGAGCATTCTTCTGTAGGATGCGGAGGATTTCGCAGTCCGTTTGGTCGAGCGTAGCCATAGCGGAATCGAACGAAGATAATTCGGAACGCTTGCGGATGCTGTAAGCGCTTCCGATTATACGGGTACGTTACGTTCTTGTCCCATCGCTCCCCGACGCGCTATGTCTGCTTCTGATGATCTGTACACCACCGCGGTTCATGCCGGACGCGCCTCCGTCCACGCGCTGGGCAAGCACGCGCCGCCGATTGACCTGTCGTCGACGTATCCGTTCGACGATATGGACGCCGCCGCTCGCAGTCTCACCGAACTCGCCCACGGCGCATCCACCGCCGAAACGCCGGTTTACGCTCGCCTGCACAACCCCACCGTAGCGCGCGCCGAGCAGGCAGTTGCTGAACTGGAAGGCGCCACCGACACCGTGGCGTATGCCTCGGGCATGGCCGCCGTCACCGCTGTGCTCATGGCCACCCGCACGCTCCGCGGCGACGATGCGACACCGCATGTTGTGGCGGTGCGCCCCATCTACGGCACCACCGACCACCTGCTCACCAGCAACCTGCTCGATATCGACGTGTCGTGGGCCGCGCCCGATGCCATTGCCGAGGCGATGCGCCCCACCACCGCGCTCGTGATGATCGAGACGCCCGCCAACCCGACGCTCGACCTGGTCGACATCCAGGCAGTCGCCGATCAGGCAGGAGACGTGCCGGTGATTGTCGATTCGACGTTTGCGCCGCCGGTCATTCAGCGCCCCTTGGAGCACGGCGCGACGCTTTCGCTGCACAGCGCCACAAAGTTCTTGGGCGGACACGGCGATGTGATGGGCGGGGTCGTCTCCACCTCGGATGCGGACTGGGCCGCGGCGCTGCGCCATGTGCGCGTGGCCACCGGCGCGCTGCTGCATCCGCACGCCGCCTACCTGATGCACCGCAGCATGCCCACGCTTCCCACTCGCGTGGAGCGCGCTCAGTCGACCGCTGAAGTCCTGGCCGACCAGCTGCAGGCGCACCCGGCGGTGCAGGCCGTGCACTTTCCGGGATATGACGCCGCGCCCTGCTACACGCGCCAGATGGACGGCCCCGGCACGTTGATTTCGTTCGAGTTGGGCACGTACGCCGCCGCACGGGCTGCCGTGGAAGCCGTGTCGCTCATCACCGCCGCAGTGAGCCTCGGCTCCACCGACTCGCTGATCCAACACCCGGCCTCGCTCACCCACGGCGTCGTGGATGACCAGGCCAAGTCCGATCACGGCATCACCCCCGGACTGGTGCGTCTCTCAGTGGGACTTGAAGGAGCGGATGCGCTGTGGAAGGATCTGGAGCGGGCGCTGGACGCGTGTGCGGTGGCGGCGTAGAGAGCGCTGGAATGCTGCCGGAGACGTCCGCTCCCCGTCTCCGGCGTAAGATGCACACCCTGGATCTGCGATTAGCCTCCACTCCTCGCCAGTGATCTGGTCGCAGGAGCGGAGTCGGATGCAAATACAATAGGGGATGAATAGGAGACTATTCGCTCCAGCTGAGGAAGATGATCAGCGCTGCTCCTCCTTTCAGTTTGTGGGTGCCAATGCAGACGCACCAACAGAAACGCCCCACCGAGGATATACCTCAGCGGGGCGCGGTCTGTTTATTGGAGGAGGCAGTAACCTGCGCATCCCCTTGAAACCGTATGTGGATGCGGGATCAGCTTTCGCCTTCGAACGGGTAGACGTCCTTCAAGAGCGCCTGCAGCTTGGTTCGGCCGCGGTTGATGCGGCTCTTTACCGTGCCCATGGGCAGGCCGGTGATCTCCGCAATCTCGTCGTAGGCGAGCTGTTGGATGTCGCGCAGCACGACCACTTCGCGGAAGGCCGGTGGGATCTCGTTCATGGCCTCCTGAATGTAGTGATCCTGAATCGTACTCTCCGCATGCTTATCGGGCGAGAACGACTCGTCCGGGATCTCCATCTCGTACTCTTCGTTGTCCCGGTTCACCGACTGGATGGACTGCATCCGGCGGCGCTTGCGCTTGCGGTATTCGGAGCGGGCCAAGTTCCCGGCAATGGTATAGAGCCACGTCGAGAACTTCGCAATGCGCCGGTACGAGTGGCGATTGCGGTGCACGCGCAGAAACGTCTCCTGCAACAGGTCTTCGCAGCGCTTCATATCGCCCAGGAAGCGATAGAGGTACTGCATGAGCCGGTCGGAGTACCGCTCCACAAGAATATTAAATGCCTCCACGGTACCGGCCTGGAACTGCGACATGAGGTCTTCGTCGCTCATGTCTTGGAGCGCATCATACCGGTTGAAGGACTTGGTGTCCTTCTTCGTTTTGGTTACGACTTCTTTGTCCTTCGCCATATATTTGCTATCGTTGCTACGTAAACGCCAATGGGTAGCGGGGCGCGTCTGTCCGTATCTCTTATATACGGGACGAGCTAAACCAAACGCAAATGCAAGTTGTCACGAATACGGCACGCCCTGCCTTGTTCCTCCACACCTGCTTTGTGGACTATGATATGTAGCAAATTACAGTCCAACATGCGGAAATGGAGACTGTTTACCGTAAAGAGACGTGAAATTGCCATTTTTTGCGCCATCCTGTCGGTACAGCGCCGCATCGACAGGGGGCGCTTGACTGCTCGGATTGCACGAGTGGCGTTTTTCGAACGCATTGTCTACGTTGTCTTTCGCGACTTCTCCACCCAGCTGTTCGCTTTCGCACACGCTCAACGCCCCCTTTTGTCTACCATGCGGTACATCTCTCTTCCCTCTGTCGGCGTATTGTGGATGCTTGGCGTCTTGCTCATTCCGCTCATGGGATGCAACGACAGCGCGCCCCCTTCGTCTTCATCGTCGGATTCCGCGTCGGAGCAGCCCATTGCGCTGGCCATTCACGGCGGTGCCGGGACGATCTCGCCCGAGAACATGACCGATGATCAGGAGGCGGCCTATCGCACCGCGCTCAACGACGCGCTTGATGCTGGATACACCGTCTTAGAAGACGGCGGCTCCAGTCTTGATGCTGTAGAGGCGGCCATCGTACGAATGGAAGACGACTCGCTCTTCAACGCAGCCCGCGGCGCGGTCTTTACCAATGAGGACCGCGTGGAGCTGGATGCCTCGATCATGGACGGCGCCACCCGTAATGCCGGGGCCCTCACAGGCGTCACCACCGTGCGCAACCCGATTCGCCTGGCGCGCACCATCATGACCGAGTCGCCGCATGTCATGATGGCGGGCGCAGGCGCCGAAGCCTTTGCCGATGGGTTCGACCTGGAGCGGGTCGAGAACTCATACTTTCACACCGAGCGGCGGCTGGAGGCGGCGCAGCACGCCCGCGAATCGGCCACATCGAGCCTGCGTCTCTCGGAAGACGAGAATCAGAAGCTGGGTACCGTGGGCGCCGTGGCCCTCGACCGCGATGGCAACCTGGCGGCGGGCACCTCCACGGGGGGCATGACGAACAAGCAGTTTGGGCGCGTGGGAGATTCGCCCATCATTGGCGCAGGCACGTATGCCCACAATGCAACGTGCGCCGTCTCCTCAACCGGACACGGCGAGTACTTCATGCGTGGGGTGGTGGCGCACGACATTGCCGCCCGCATGCAGTACGGCAACCAGTCGCTCACGGATGCGGCCAATGCGGTCGTGCATGACATGCTGCCCGACATGGGCGGCAGCGGCGGCGTCATTTCGTTGGATGCGGAGGGCACAGTGGCCATGCCGTTCAACACCTCGGGCATGTACCGGGCGTCGGTAGATGCGAGCGGCGAACGCGTCGTGCGCATCTATGGCAATGAGGAGGAGGCCGCTTCCACCGAGTAGTTCTTCCTACGCATCCCCCTGATTACGCCCCTGTTGCATGGATTCACCAGAGGCCAACGAACCCACCGAGTATCCCATTGACGGCGTGCTCGACCTGCACGTGTTCGATCCGGGCGTCATCGGCGAGCTGGTGCCCGACTACCTGCGCGCCTGTCACGCCAAGGGCATCTACCGGGTGCGCATTATCCACGGCAAAGGCACCGGGCAGTTGCGACAGGGCGTGGTAAAGCTGCTTGATGGCGACCCGCTGGTGCTGCGTCATCGCCCCGCTACCGACCGTAGCAGCTGGGGCGCTACGATTGCCTTTTTGGATGCCGAGGCATCTCTTAACTCCACATAGCGCGGGAGCAGACGCCCACAACAACACAGCTTACCGCTTCCAACCGCTCTCGCAGGTCGTTACAGCCCGAATAGTAGCCCGCCGCGGATGCCAAAGACATTCCGGTTGCTGTCGCCATCCGTGAAGTAGACCGAGTAGCCCAGTTCCACAAACGGCTTTAGCGGAAGCAGGTCGAACTGTGCGCCCGTCACGATATTGATGCCTGTGTCGGTGACCGTATCAGCCGGGCCCTGTGCAAGGAAGGAAATGCCGAGTCCGATTCCGCTGTACGGGGTGAACACGCTGTTGTTGATGCCAAAGGGAAAAAGGGCGTTGACATTCAATGTCGAGAAGTTGACATCGGCCCCGTTTCTGTCATCCAGGAAGTAAAAGTCGTACGTAGGATTGATGATAAACGGCAGCGCAACCGAAGAGATACGCACATCGGCGCCTGCGGCAAACGTGCTGCTGTTGGGGTCCAGGTCGTCGCCAATATCCACGCTAAGGCGTGGGCCGATCGTGAAGCTCGCTTGGGCATCAGCGGTGTTGGGGAGCGCAACCATGCAAAGCAGGGCCAGCGCAGCGGTGCAAACGGCACGAGTCATGATGGAATGGGGTACCTAATGGAAGAAGTATTGTGTCTTCGAATATCGGCGTCGGCTCGCAAAGGTGCAATGGGCTATCGTATCCACCCCAACAAGAAACGACGCAGTCCCCTTGGTAGGACTGCGCCGCATGCGTCATGGCAGAGCGTTATAGGCTACAGATCGAACAACACGCCGCCGCTGAGCCCAAAGAGCGTCCCCGAATCCCCTTCTGAGAAGATGATTCCGAGTTCGCCCTGCACGAAGGGGCGGATTCCACTGTCAAGGTTGAACTCGACTCCACCAACCCCATTCAGACCCAAATCAGTATTGCTGGCACTTCCTCCAAAATCTCCTCCCAGTTCAATCGATGTGTTAAGAATCTGAACCCCACCGCCTACAAAAGGCGCTATCGGTGAGTCGTCTACGGGGAAGTCAAACAGTCCGTTGACACCTGCCGACCAGTATGTGAAGTTCTCAGGAGCAAAATAATACTCAAACTTCGGGTTAATCCGCACTGGAAAATCTTCAAGCGCTACACGCACATCGGCCCCGACGTACGGATCCTCAATGTCGCCCAAGCCAAACCCGGCCTTCGGACCTACCGATACAGTTGTTTGTGCCTGCGCCGTGGCAGGAATCAGAAAGAGCGCGAGCAGCAGAACTGTCCAGGATAGTCGTTTCATAGCAATGGTTGTTGTCAGTAATTGGAGTACGAGAACCCCGCACAAGGGGGACGTTACAATTATGCGTAATTGCGCTCTCCTTACGGACATTTGCTCGCTTGCCCTGTCTCTCCGTGTAATCATGCGTATGGACGCGTGATTATGGCACCGGCGTAGGCATCATGTCGGGAACAACGATGCGCGTCTTTTTTCTGGGCCGCTGGATGGTTACTATGCGTTTTCTTTGGGCTGCTGTCGCACTAATTTTGCTCTCTATGGCTCCGGTTGCTTCACAGCCCGCTATCTCGCAGCCCGCTACCTCGCAGCCCGCTACGATCGGTGTGGTGTGGACGCCTACCGGGCCGTCGGAGACGCAGGTGCAGGCGCTTCGTGCCATGCACGACGCAGGCTTGCGGCACGTGCGTGCTGAGGCGTGGCCCCAGCCTGAAGCGCTACAAGCCGCCCATACGTTGGGCCTGCAGCTATATGTGGACCTTGCGCCTCCTGTTGCCGACCTGTCGGTGCTTCGCGAGCGCCTTACGCATCCGGCTGTGCGAGGCGTGGGATGGTCCGGACCGCTCACAACGCGCGGCTGTGCCCGGTGGAACGCGCTCCGCTCAACTCTTCCTCCGTCTTCAATGCGCTACGTGGTGGCCCCTGTTGCACCGGCAGGAGTCGCTTGCTCATTCGATCCCTCCACCACAGTCCTGGCCGATGTCCGCATGCTCGACCAGCCGTTTGCGCGCTGGTATCAGTGGCGGGCGGCTCACGCTGGTCCGGTCGGACTCGCAGCGTTGGGTCCTGCCCGAATGCTAACAGACGGGCAAGGCTGGCAAGTGCCGCGCTCCATGCTGGCCCAGACGCGCGCGCTGGAGCATCTGTTGGAGCAGGTGCACACGCGCGGCGTCCCGATTGCATTTACCGCGGCATGGAGCTCTGCTTCAGCCCGGGGGCCGCTTCGGTTTCACATAGCAGAAAGCGATACGCTGCTCCCTCCGGGCGCCGTCGTTGCTGCTTCTACCGCGGGTCCGCCCCCGCCCTTTGCTTGGCCGCCGGGGGCTGTTTCTGCAGCAGCGCCTGCGCGGCCCACCAGCACTACTTTTGCCATCTGGGGGCTTTTGCTGGGGATGATCGGTGTTTTTGTGCAGCTTCCGGCTGCGCGCCGTACCGTACTGCGGTATCTGTTTGCGCACGGCTTCTACCGAGCGTCGCTACGTGAAGGCCGCGACGCCACGGGCCCCACGCTGATGGCCCTTGGACTGCTGGTAAGTGGGGCTCTTTGGGGGGGCGGCCAGGCCCTAATAGACCGCGCTGCCTGGCTGCGTCCGGTGCTACTCGGAATCGAGTCCTTGCCACCTGCGCTGCAGTCGTGGGTAGATGTGGGCATGACGCATCCAGGCCTTGCGGCTGCGGTTGTAACGCTGGCCTTAGGGGGCGCTCTGATCTTGTGGACTACCGCGGTGACGCTGGGCCTGCAGGCCGCAGGTACTTCTATTTCGTGGAGCCAGGTGCTTATGCTGGGCCTGCTGCCGTGGTGGGGCGTGCCCTTGTGGACACTTGCTGCGGCTGCCCCTGCCGTTGGGACGGCTGTTCCGTTGATGCTCTTCGCCAGCGCATTTATCGGGGCTGCATGGTCGGCGCTACGTATGGCCTATGATATGCATCGCACGATGCAGCCGCCGCTCAGCATGACGCTCGGAGCCGTCCTCTGCGCCCCAGGAAGCACCGTGCTGTTTGCTGTAGGAGGAATTGCGTACAGCACTGGTGTCGATGGGCGATGGGTGCTACAGCTTATGATCTATGCGTAGCCTACGGTATGCGCTGCACCTCTACTTTGGCGGCGTCGATATGCGCGCAGAGGCTCCGTCGTTGCTCATTGAGGAGGGCGTCGACGCCACAAGATCGGTCCAGGTTCGCTCCGCAAATGTATGAAACGGCTCTTTTTCGTGGAGCCATCCAAAGTGGAGCACAAATGGCGTGATGCGCATCCGGTCGCCCATGCCGGGCAGACGAGTGAGGATCGCGATGAGTAGGTCACGGATCGTTTCGTTGGGGATGCCCCGCAAGTCGTGTACAAACGGGAGCGTGTAGTAGTCGCACACCACGTGCTCAAAATCGGGGTCGTAGGTCGTAAGCCCGTCGATAAAGTCAAGCTGCGGCGTGTTGTGGCCCTGCATCCACGAAAAGACGTGCAGGTCGAGCTTGCTCATCGCCATGGCCATGCTCCACTCGCACGACTCTTCGCTACGCCCCTCGTTCAAGCGGCTGCGGAAGTGCGTGTCGTCGTCTTGTTGCAAGAAGTGCCGCGCGGTGGCGCAGAACGTTTCTGTGACGGACCGGTCTTGTGCGTACAGCATGCCCGCTTGCACACGGGGTAGGTACGAGAGCCCAAACTCGCTAAGCGTGCGGTCGCGCCGGTTCAGCAGAAACTCGGCGAGCACGCCGAGTCCTTTTGGACCGCCGAAGAAGAAGTCGGCGCGCATCCGGCCCGTTGCGGTAAAAGGAAACGCCTGCAATTGCTGCCACAGAGGATCAGGGTTGC
Source organism: uncultured Rhodothermaceae bacterium (assembly GCA_913056335.1). Lineage (GTDB taxonomy): Bacteria > Bacteroidota > Rhodothermia > Rhodothermales > Salinibacteraceae > Longimonas. Next base: position 20,006 of record CAJXLX010000032.1, on the reverse strand, counting down.
GGCACCACACCATATCCGTATCGACAAAGAGGCACCGGTCGTACGGCATAAACCGGTCGATGTGGTGCTTAAACCCAACGATCGACCGGTGGGGTTTCGGAAGCAACTCAATGCGGTCGAACAGCGTGTCCACCCCCGCCTGAGCCAGATAGGCCTTGTGTGAGGCGGGGCAGTACAGCGCAACCGGGCGTGTGGGGTCGTAGCGGCGCAGGGTGGATACGGAGGCCGCTGCGTGGCGCGCGTAAGCCTCGTCTCCGTAACTATGCAGAACGTATCCTTCTGTGGGCATGAAAGGCAGGTAGCAACCGAAGCAACAACGCGTCCGTTTATGGTTTATGATGGACGTCTCCTCAAAAAGTAAGCGTCCTACTGCGCACTGGTTTCTTGTTGCGCGCGGGCCTGGCGTTTCTTAAGGCTATTCATAAGCGTATCGAAGCCGCGGCGGCGCATCACATTCTGAAACGAGCGTGCATATCCCTCTGCGGTGCTCACTTCATCCACGATGATATCCGTAGCCAGCCAGGTGCCGCCTTGGCGATGCATCACGTAGTCAACGGGTGTATCGCTATTCCGATAGCGCGTGGTCGTACGCACAAACGCGCTGTCGTCTTCGACCTCGATGCGGTCGTACGTAACCTGTGAGTTGTAAACCTCCAGATCGCCCATTGACTGCTGACGCACTACATCTTGAAATACATCTACAAACTCGGTACGCTGCTCGTCAGAGAGATCACTCCAGAACGGGCCCAGCGCCTGCTGTCCCATCGCGCGAAAGTCGATGAAGCCGTTGATGAGCGTCATGAGCTCCTGGCGCTGCGTGCTGGTAAAGTCGCTCTCGGTGCCGTTCAAGATCGCCTTGATCTCAGCATCGCGTTCGTCAAGCATCGTGCGGATGGTGTCGGCCTCCGGCGATGTGCCGGACTGCGCATCGACAGCCCGTGGCACGCTAAGCAGCAGCACGGTAGCCAGCAACGCCATGAGCGGAGCAGCAAATCCAGAACGAGACAACTCAGAACGAGACAACAGAGAAGGCCACATAGCAACGCGTGAGGTTAGGAACGTCATATCGATAGGATGCACACAGCTATTGTTCAATAAGCATGCCGCGTTCCGCTTCTCGGGGTAACGTACCTGCCGTACGAAGTAGGCGTAACACCACCACATTGTAGCGCTGTACGGCTTCGTAGTAGGAGGCGCGGGTTTCAAGGTTAGCCTGCACCGCATCCACCAGGTCCTGCGGATCGCCCAGGTCAAGGTCGAAGTTGATTTGCTCGGTACGAAGCCATTCGCGCGTGGTACGCACCGATTCGTCGAGCGACTGCATGCGCTGCTGCGCGATGCGTGCCGTGCGGTAGGCTTCTTCGACTTCCACGGCAATGAGCGTCTCGGCGGCCTCGCGCTGATGAGCCACCTCAGCGCGCTGTGCCTCGGCCTGCTCCACGCGAGCCCGGGTCTGAAAAAAGTTCAGATTCTGCCGAATACCAAATCCAGTGCGCGTGGACTGTCCACGATATGAGTCACCAATGAATGCATTTTCTTGCCGATACCGCCCCGGCGTAGCACTGATGCCGTACGACGCCTGCAACGCCAGCTTCGGGTAGTAGTCGGAACGAGCCACCTCAACCAGCGCCTCACGCGCCGCAAGCCCCGCAGCCGTCTGCTGAAACTCAGGACGATGACGGCGCGCGGCAGCTTGATACGTGGCGAGCGAGTCGCCCAGCAGGTTCATGGACAGCGGACGCAGCGTTTCAGCTTCCACGGCAACCGCAGTATTCGTGTTGGGCATCACCTGCGCCTGAAACGCAGCCTGGGCCGTAGCCTGGCGCTCGCGCACCTCGGTACGGCGGCGCTCAAACTCGTCTTGCGACAGGTCGAGCTTGAACAGGTCGGCCTGGCTCACCTCGGTGCTGCCTTCGTCGAGCAGCGTCTCGACTTCGTTGCGGGCCTGCCGCAGCAACGACTCCGCTTCGTCGGTAAGATCGCGCAGGGCATTGGTCAGGAGCACGTTCTGGTACAGCTCGCCCGCTCGCATCGCCACCTCCAGGCGCTGCCCTTGCACGCGGGCTTCTTCGACCTCGGCGCCGTGCTGCGCGGCCTCAATGGTGCCCGAGAGTTCGCCCCAGGTAAGTAGCGGCTGCTGCACAACAGCTTCAACCCGGTTAAACGGGCGCAAGCTCCGAATCTGCCAGTCATTCTCGACATCGGGGTTCAAGTAGAGCTCGCTGGTTGGACGCGTGTTGTCGTCGGGGATGTCGAGGCTCGGTGCAATGGAGTGCGCGGTCGTCAGGGTAAAGTTGGTGGCAAACCGACTGGCTCGTGCTTCCTGGTAGCGCGCAGTGGCTCTGTCGCGCTGGGCGGCCCGCACCTTAATGTCGGGACTGGTTTGCAGTGCCTGCGTAATCGCATCGTGCAACGATACCGTGGTGGTATCGGGCACCGTCTGAGATTGCGCTTCGGCGGGGATCGCACTACCTGCTCCCCCCAAAAAGACGACGGCCAGAAGTATCAGGGGCAGATGCAGAGTGCTTTGCCCCATGCCTGGCGCTATTCGATTTGAGACAGAAAGGAAGCAAGACATAGGCTGCTAAGAAACCGCATAAGAAAACGTCATCGGTGGGGCCGCCCGTATGGTGCGAAACGTAACACGCCAGAAATGGGTCTCAAGAACACCCCGTTGGGCTACATGCTTATTTTCCTGGACGTCCCTGCTCCTATGCCAACCGACGATCCACAGCCGCTGGGCGACATTCTCGATAACGTCCTTAACCGCCTCAATGTAGGCGGCAAGATCGACGAAGCCCGCGTGGTTGAGGCGTGGGCCATGCTTGCAGGTCCACAAATCAACAAGGTCACCGAAAGCGTGTGGATGAAGGGGCCACGCCTTTTTGTTAAGATCCGATCGGCGGCATGGCGGCAGGAGCTCCATCTGCAGCGGCAGCAGTGGCGCGACCGACTCAACGAGGAGTTGGAGCAAGAGCTTATTCAAGAAGTCGTGTTTCGGTAGGATGCACCGGGGGCTGCTCTCGAACGCCCAGCTATCGCATCTCCACTTGTCCGCGACTGCTCCTGAGCTCGTTATCCCTCAAACGCGCCCAGCACAAGCGAGGTGTTGTGGCCACCGAACCCAAATGCGTTATTGAGTACCACGTTGAGCTCGCGCTCTTGCGGCTCGTTAAACGTGTAGTTGAGATCACAGTCCGGGTCGGCCTCCTCAAAGTTGATCGTAGGCGGCACCACGTTGTGCTTCATCGCCTGGATGCAGGCAATGGCTTCAACTGCCCCGGCTGCGCCCAGCAAGTGCCCGGTCATGCTCTTGGTCGAGGACACGTTCAGGTCGTAAGCATGATCGCCAAAGACTTGCTTAATCGCCGAGGTTTCGGCAGCGTCGCCCAGCGGGGTCGACGTGCCGTGCGCATTGATGTAGTCGATATCTTCCGGATTCATCCCAGCGGTTTCGAGCGCGCGGTTCAGCGCCAGCTTTACGCCGCCGCCTTCCGGGTCGGGCGCAGTAAGGTGGTGAGCATCGGCGGACATGCCCGTGCCGAGCACTTCCGCATGAATGGTTGCGCCGCGGGCCTGGGCGTGCTCCAGGCTCTCGAGAAAGAGCGCCCCCGCGCCCTCGCCCATCACAAAGCCGTCGCGGTGCTTGTCGAAGGGACGGCTGGCGTGGGCCGGGTCGTCGTTGCGTGTCGAGAGCGCCCGCATGGAGGCAAAGCCCGCAATGCCGAGTTTGGTCACGCACGCATCGGTTCCGCCACAGACGGCGCCGTCGATGGTGCCGTCTTTGATGAGGCGAAAGGCATCAGAGATGTTGTGATTGCCGGTCGCACACGCCGATACAACGGCATGGTTGGGGCCGCGGAATCCATGCTGAATGGCAATCTGCCCACTGGCAATATCGGGGATGAGCATGGGAATAAAGAACGGCGAGACGCGCGTCTCCCCACTATTTATGAAATAGTCGGTCTGCTCGTAGAACGTCTGCATCCCACCAATGCCACTGCCATAGATCACGCCAATGCGATCCTTTAGGTCTTGCGGCATCTCCTCGCTATCGAACCCAGCGTGGCGCACCGCCTCATCGGCAGCAACGAGCGCGTACTGGCAGAACGGATCCATGCGGCGGGCCGACTTGGCATCGAGGTAGTCCTCGGCATCAAAGTCGGGTAGTTCGCAAGCAAACGTGGTACGTAGCTTTTCGGCATCGAACGACTCGATGGAAGCAGCGCCGCTGGTGCCATTGAGCGCGGCCTCCCAGAACGCATCAACAGAAAGACCCAATGGGGTGAGCGCGCCCATTCCGGTAACAACAACACGGCGAGCAGACATGATAACAACAGCACTTTGAGACAGATGGTGAACGGGAGGTGCTGCAGCCGAGCCGCAGCGCCCCGGAACAGCAAACCCGGCGCACCAACTCGCGTCTGGGCGAGGGGCGGCCGGGAGGCTGAGTGCAGCGCCGAAACAGCGTTACGCCGCTTTTTCAGAGAGATAGTCAACGGCATCGCCCACCGTCGCAATGTTTTCAGCGTCCTCATCTGAGATGGTCAGGTCGAACTCCTTTTCGAATTCCATAATCAATTCGACCGTGTCGAGTGAGTCGGCCCCCAGGTCGTTTGTGAACGACGCATCGGTGGTTACGTCGGATTCGTCTACGCCCAGCTTTTCGACGATGATGTTCTTGACGGCGGACTCGATATCAGTAGCCATGGGTTAGGGATGTTTGTGCGTTAAATCAGTACGAAATATGTTCCTCGACGGAGGAAGTAACCCCACGCCGCCGCGTTGGTACGGGGCGCGTATTGGGGGGATTGGCATGCGCAGGCGGCTGTGGGGCCGCTTCCGCACCTGTCCGCACACTACACGGCGCCCGCCTGCAAATGGTTTCGGTGTGCACCTGGACGCCGTGAGGGGCTGATGGGCCGGAAACGAGGACACCGCGTTAGAATGCAGCCAGTTCGCGGGCTGCCTCAAGCACATCGTCGTCGCTGGGGAGCACTTCACGCTCCAGGCTGTGTGCAAACGGAATTGGCGAAAAGGCCCCGGCCACGCGACGTACCGGCGCATCCAGCTGTTTAAACGCGAGATCGGCGATCTGCGCGCTCACCTCTGCGCCGTAGCCAATGAACTCATGGTCTTCGTAAAGCACAAGCGCACGGTTGGTCTTCGCTACCGATTCGAGGATCGTGTCGGTATCGAGCGGAACCATGGTGCGCAGGTCAATCACTTCTACGCTGATGCCTTCTTTGGCGAGCTCCCGGGCCGCGTTGTTGGCCTTATGCACCATCATTCCGTACGTGATGATGCTAAGGTCGGTGCCTTCGTGGGCCACGCGCGCCTGCCCGAACGGAAGCAGGTACTCTTCGGGCGGGGTGGGCGTGCGCGCAGCAGCGGCGCGGTAGAGCGCTTTGTGCTCCAAGAACATAACGGGGTCTTCCATCCGCATGGCCGTGGTAAGGAGCCCTTTCGCATCTGCGGCCGTGGAGGGCATCGCGATTTTCAGGCCTGGTGTGTGGCCAAAGATCGATTCGATGTTCTGCGAGTGGCAGAGTCCACCATGGATGTACCCGCCGCACGGCACACGAATGACCATGGGGCAGCTCCACGTGTTGTTGGAGCGATACCGGAACGGCGCCACCTGATTGCGCAGGTGCTGCATGCCCGGCCAGATGTAGTCGGCAAACTGGATCTCAATGACCGGACGATAGCCGCTCGCAGCCCAGCCGACGGCGCTTCCGATAATGGACGCCTCCGCCAGCGGTGCGTTGAAGCAGCGATCTTCGCCATACAGGCGCGTCAGGTCTTTTGTCGCGGTAAAGACACCGCCTTTCTCGCCCGCCACATCTTCGCCGTACACCACGATCTTCTCGTTGCGCGCCATCTCCTCTTTCAGCGCCCGGTTGATCGCATCCACCATGACGATGGGGTCGGCATCGGGGTCGAGGTCAGACTCGCTGTTGTAGCTGAGACCAAGGTCGCCTTCAAAGAAGACATGGTCGGTAGCCGTGGCTGGATCCGGATCGGGCTGCTCTTGGGCCCACTTCGCGGCGTCCTCAACCTGCTGGTGCACATCGTCATGGAGCGCGTCGAGCTCTTCGGGCGCAAACAGGTTGGCCTCGATGAGCGTGTTTCGCATCCGCTCAATCGGGTCGATGGCGCGGTCGGCTTCCAACTCATCGTCGGGGCGGTACTTGGTATGGTCGTCCGACGAGGAGTGCGGCAGCAGGCGCACCACATCGGCCACGAGGCAGACCGGGCCGCCGCCGTTGCGCATGTGGGTGATGGCGGCTTCCGCAGCGCTGGCCATCTCGAAGAAGTCGGTACCGTCTACGCGGATGCGGCTGAGGCCGTCGTATCCGGCGGCCAGTTTGTAGGCCGTACCGCCTGCAGTTTGCTCCTCGACAGGGACCGAAATGGCATACTTGTTATCCTGCACCATAAAGAGCACAGGAGCCTGGGCGCGTGTGGCCCAGTTGAGCGCCTCGTGGAAGTCGCCCTGCGAGGTGGCCCCGTCGCCGCACGATGCATAAACGAACGCGTCGTCGCCCCGCTGCTGGATGGCGAGGCCAAATCCAACCGCAGGCATAAACTGCGCGCCGACCGAGGACGATGTGGTCATTACATTTAGGTCGCGCAGACCAAAGTGCTCCGGCATTTGGCGTCCGCCCGAATGCGGGTCGTCGGCCTTCGCCAAGTGCGCCAGGAACGCGTCTTCGGGGCGCATCCCCAGCGACAGCGTGATGCAGAGGTCACGGTAGTACATGGCAAACCAGTCATGGCCGGGCTGGGCATGGAGCCCAACAGCCGCTTGGGCCGCCTCGTGGCCCGAGGCCCCAATGTGAAAGTGCCCTTTGCCCTGCTTGAGAAGCGTCATCATCTTCTCATCGAGGCGCCGCGACAGCATCATGGTGCGCAGCACCTGCCGCAGCGTGTCGGGCGAGAAGTCGTGGGGCGTGCGGGGCTCCAGGTCGAACGGAGCCTCGTACTGCGGCGTAGACACCGCGTCGGTGGCGGCATGGGCCGCAGCATCGGCAAGATGCGAGTTCGGATTGGGCATGGGAAAGCGCTGGTTCATTCCTACCAAGTTCGAGCGGATCCGCCGACGGGCCAGGCCGGTCCGGGGCGATGCCGGGAGCGCCGACAGGCTAATGTAGTGTTCAGCCTCACAAAGCGCTTCCGACATGTTTAGTATAGAAAAATCTATGCTGGATTCGGGTGAAAAACTGCTTAGAACGGTGCTCTCTGCATCTCTTTTAGGTACCTGGTAAATGCTAAGTGATGGAAAGAATGGGCCTGTAGCCGGAGACTGGGAGCGTCACCCGGCGCGGACGTCTCCGGCGGAACGGGCGTAGGCGAACGGGGGACCGCTCGCCCCAGGAAATATTATTATTGGGAGAGCGATCACTTAGCGCCTATCCACTACCCTCTTTTATACAGCTATCGGGCAACATCCGGCGCATCAGTGGGGCTGCTGCTCGACGACGTTGCCGTACCGCGCTCTTGTGCCGTGTCTTCGTGCTCGGCGTTCTGCCCGTCGTTCTCAGAGCCGGTATGTTCATGCTTAGGGCGCTCGCTCGGGGTCCCTGCGGTGTTCATCAGGGTTTTCATGACGCGTGTGGCTGCCTCCGTAGCATCCTCCACATCATCAGACGAGGGCGAGGGCTCATCGATCGTTTCCATTGACATAGTGGGCGCATCGAGCCCAAACAGCAGCGGATTGTCTTCCTCAGTTTCGGATCGAATGCGCTTCAGGTGCATGCGCATACCCGCTCGCAAGCTTGGCATCAGCTGAATGGTACGCGAGCCGTCGCCGGTTTGGATACAGATCGTGCCGCTTTCCATATCCACATCATCCGCCTGCAGCTTCAATGCCTGCTTCATTTCGATAGGGCAGCGCAGCAGCAGGTGCGCAAACAGGCTCCGCGCCGATGTAGGACGCGGGAAGGACTCCACCTCATCGATCTCATCCTGGTCTTCGGCGTGACGGATGTCGGTCAGGTAGAACATCACAGCGTCGAGCGCCTGGTTACGCTCCGCTTCAGATAACTGAGCCTGGCTGCCCAAAAAGTCCATAAAGGCGGATACACTGTCCATCCACACTACCGGTAGGTCCTGGTTTGAACAAAATCGGTGGTAACAGATTGTCCACACTCCGTAAATCTCCGCACGCTGGCGTGGCACGTTGAACTGCGGCGCCAGGCGGCGAATCGTATCCAACAGGTCAACCTCATCGTTGCGAACGTTGATGGTAGGCTTTTCGGAGTCAGCCATGAAAATGGACTTCAGCCAAAGAAGAAGCGGGTGTGTGCGGCGTTCCTGCTCGTTGCCCAAGCGTGCCCAGGGATATCGATTGTGCCCGGCTTTCCATTGGACGCTATCCCGTTAGACACGCAGGCCGTGGTTCATCAGCAACGGTTTTCGGATAATATACAGTTCAAGACGGTACGGGTGCAATGCCGCATTTTCGGGTGCTGAACTGACGTAGCTTGTCTCCAGTGTAGCATGCCTCTTGCGCTTCCTTTAGCGGACCTTTGCAAACAACTATTTCGTATTGATTCATTAGCTGTTCCGCTACTGTTACTGTATGATGCTGCTTCATGTAGCCCGCACAGCTAACGGCGAAAACGTTGCCGCTGCATCGCCCTTTTGGGGTTCTCGTTCTGGTAGTGGATAGACGTTAAGTGATCGCTCTCCCAATAATAATCTTTCCTGAGGCGAACGGTCCCCCGTTCGCCTCCGCCGGAGACGTCCGCGCCGGGGCGCTCCCAGTCTCCGGCTACAGGCTCATCCTTCCATCACGTAGTATTGAACCGCCACCCTCGTTCTTTTATTCATTGCCTGTTGGACGCAGAGTAGCGCACGCCAGGCACAACAGCCAATGTTGGGTATGATTGGGACTGGAACCAGCACGTTGCAGCCGCGCCACCAATGGTTGTTGCCGTGCGTCCTACTTTTTGCTCTGCTGCTGAGCAGCGTGCTCTCTTGTGGGGCCTATGCCACTGCACACGACCGCCCAGTGGCCTCGTGGCCGTCGGAGCTACGTGATACAACCGAAACCAGTTTGTGGGACACGCTTCCCCTCGCCGGTGCCGATACGGCATCGAACACCAGTTGGTACGCACTTCCACTCATGTACTATACCCCCGAAACCAGCGTTGGCGGGGGATTCTCAGCGGGCTACTTCTTTGGTAGCGACCCGGCGCGTATCTCCAGCGTGAAGTCAGATCTGTCAGCTTCGCTGAATGGCGAATACGAGATATCGTTTGATTCTGAACTGTATCTCGATGAGGGACGCTACCGGCTCTGGACCCAGGTCAACGCTGCGCAGACGCCAACCTCGTTTTTTGCGGTAGGCCCCCAAAGCGATAGCGACACCCGCGAATCTTACACGCAACAGATGGTTGATGTGAAGCTGCGAGGCGCACGGCGCCTCACGCAGGCCTTGCATGTGGGGCTACGCATACGTGTGCGTCATACCACTATCACATCGGTCGCTGATGGAGGCCTGCTTGACCAGAATGTAGTGCCTGGTGCCCGCGGAAGCAGCGTGCTGGGCTTCGGTCCTATTCTGTTTGTAGATACCCGCTCACGCACCTACTACCCGCGCCGTGGGCACTACGTGTCGTTGTATGCTTTAGCCCATCCGTACGTGCATAACGCTCAGGGCTCGTTTACACGATTTGGAGCCGACCTGCGGCGGTTTCTCCCCGTTGGCACCAACCAGGTGCTTGCCTTGCAGGCTTATGCTGAAGCCGTAACGGATATGCCGCCGTTTGCGCTCCTGCCAAAGCTGGGAGGATCTTCACGTATGCGAGGCTATCAAAATGCCCGATTTCGCGACCGCGTGACCGTTTCTGCACAGGCTGAGTGGCGCGTTCCGATATGGTGGCGCATCGATGGGGCCGTGTTTGCGAGCGTGGGCACTATTGCCCCACGCATAGCTGAGCTTGGTCATAGCGGACTCAAACCTGCAGGGGGCTTCGGCATCCGGTACAAGCTGAACGACTCGGGCGTACGCCTGCGCGCCGACTTTGCCGTTAGCCCTGATGGCACGGGCCTATACCTGACGGGCTCCCCTCCGTTTTAGGATAGTACATGGTGCGCGCCCTTCTCGGCGGATGTGCTCTAAGCTGCGCCCACAAACAGCTCCTACACCTCCCAAACCCCGACTTTGTAACGATTAGCGGGTACACGTTATGATCTGTGTACCACGGGGTCATGAGGGTGCGCTTCCGGATAGGACGCATTTTACGAGCACACGCGTATCATCGTACATACCGTTCGCCTCTGGTTCATTTCCAAGCGCCTGGTCTCTGGTGGGGGACCAGGCGCTTTCTTTGTTTGCAAGATTCCGACGAACAGGCAGCACGGCACTGGGGCGTTTCTATTGCAGCATTACGGCCTCGCCCTGTCTGATCATTCGAGTTGCCAAGAGCAGGAGCCAACAAAAAAAGCGCCTTGAAGCAAAGCTCCAAGGCGCTCTTCGTGTTTGACCTGTGCCCGAGAGAGGACTCGAACCTCCACGGCCTAAAGCGGCCACATGGCCCTCAACCATGCGCGTCTACCAATTCCGCCACTCGGGCATTCTAATTTAGACTGTTAGATTTTGGATTGTCGATTCTGTTGCTCAAATCCGCAATCTAAAATCCAAGATGGTGTGACCCCGGCAGGTCTCGAACCTGCGACCCACGGATTAAAAGTCCGTTGCTCTACCAACTGAGCTACGGGGTCGGCGATGTACACGGCATAGGATCCGTGCGCGTTGCCTATTACGATCACACAACGTAGCACCTACAATGATTCGTTGCAAGAAAATGTGCCCACCCAACCGCCGAGATTCCTTGAATCGTTTGTGACCTCTGTGTGCAGGGATGCGTGGTGGGCACGTTGCGTGGCTCATAGACTGTCACCCATCCCACAGGGCATGCATCGGATCGTGCATCACCAACCGCCCTTCAAGGAGCCGGGGCGCGTAGTTCATGAAGCCATGTGCGGTGTAAATTTCGGGTGGCGTGCAGTTGTATAGCCACTTTCCTTGACGTACGCCCGTGCGGTGGTCGGTCGTAAGAAGCAGTGCCACGAGTCCAGTTGTACCCGTGCCGCGAAAGCAGTCCACCGCCTCGCCATCGCCGCCCATGGTGCCAGGAATGTAGCCATAGTCGAGCGGGTAGACCACGGTGGGATAGTCGGGGTGCGCACTGCGTGCTGGCCGGTCAATGATGAGGCCGCGCGCTGCAATGAGCGCCTCCCATGCCTCCCACCGCACTTGTTCGGCAACCAGCGATGTAAATGCAGTGTGGGGCGGAAGCATGGCGGCAGGTGCGCAGCAGATAGGGGGATGCGACAGGCGGCAGCTACGCATGCAACGCAGACCTGCAGCACAGACGTTCCGGCATTGTGCCCTCTATTATTTTGGTGCGATCATACGCGCTCCTCTTGCGTGTATGGGTCTCGTGTAACGAAACTGTGTAACGAGCAGGTCGTCTGCCTGCCTCACGTCGTACTCTTTGGTTAGGTTTTTTCTGCTATGGCCTCCCCGCCCTCCGAATCCAACGAATCAACGACCTCGTCGAGCCCCGACACCTCGGCATCCCCAGCTACAAATGGCACGCCCGCCGGCGAGTCGTCGACCAACAAGTGGTTCGAGTACTTCCTAAACGGCGTGGAGCGGCTGGGCAATATCTTGCCGCATCCGGTGACGCTGTTTGCGCTGTTTGCACTGAGCATTGTTGTAATTAGTGGCATCGCCGAGTGGCTGGGCGTGGCGGTCGAAGATCCACGCCCCGGCGTAGATCGTACCATCGAGGCCATTAGCCTGATGAATGGCGAGGGCCTGCGCCGCATTGTGGAGAACCTGGTGGAGAACTTCACTTCGTTTGCACCGCTGGGCACCGTGCTCGTGGCGCTGCTGGGCGTGGGCGTGGCCCAGCACTCCGGACTCATTAAAGCCTGCGTGCGCGGCATTGTGCTAACGGCGGCGTCGGTGCGTCCGAAGGGCGACGGCATCATCGCGTTCCTGCTGGAGCCGCGCCGTCTCGTTACGCTGTCAGTGGTGTTCACCGGGGTCATCTCGAACACCGCCTCGGAGTTGGGCTACGTGGTGCTCGTGCCCCTCGGCGCTATCGTCTTTCTGTCGATGGAGCGCCACCCGCTGGCCGGTCTTGCCGCCGCGTTTGCAGGCGTGTCGGGCGGATACAGCGCCAACCTGCTCCTGGGCACAATCGATCCGCTTCTCGCAGGGCTCACGCAAGAGGCGGCCCAGCTTCTGGATCCCGAGTACACGGTGCACGCCGCTGTAAACTACTACTTTATGATCGCCAGTACCTTCCTCATTACCGGCTTGGGCACCTGGGTTACGCTTAGCATTGTGGAGCCGTGGCTGGGCGAGTACGACCCGTCGCTCGCCTCTGAGGATCTGAGCGACGATGCCCAACTCGAACCGCTCTCGGACAACGAAAAGCGCGGCCTGAAGTGGACCGGCATCGCTGTCCTCGGTATGACCGCCGTCTTAGCACTCACCATCGTACCGGAATGGGGCGTGCTGCGCAATCCTGACACCGGCGAGGTGCTGAACTCCCCGTTCCTGAACGGAATCGTATCCATCATCTTCATTGCCTTTGTGATTCCCGGCTTCGTCTTCGGATACGTCACCGGTTCCATGACCAGCGACCGCGACGTGGTCGACGGCATGGCCGAGGCCATGAGCACACTTGGCCTCTACATCGTCATCGTGTTCTTTGCCGCGCAGTTTGTCGCGTTCTTTGGGTGGACCAACCTGGGCCAGATCGTTGCAGTGACCGGCGCGCAGTTCCTGGAGGACATTGGCCTGACGGGGCCGCTTGTCTTTGTCGGGTTCATCTTCGTCTCCGGCTTCGTCAACCTGATGCTGGGCTCGGCCTCAGCACAGTGGGCCGTTACCGCTCCGATCTTTGTACCCATGCTGATGCTGACGGGCTACAGCCCCGAGGTCATTCAGGCGGCCTACCGCATTGGCGACTCGGTGACCAACATCATTACGCCTATGATGAGCTACTTCGGCCTTATCCTTGCTTTCGCCGAGCGCTACGAGAAAAACATCGGCATTGGCACCGTCATCTCCGCGATGCTGCCGTACAGCCTCGCGTTCCTGGCGGGCTGGATGGTCCTGTTCTATATCTGGGTGTTTGGGCTCGGACTTCCTGTAGGTCCCGAAGCGCCTACCTTCTACACGCCCTGATGGAGCAGGTCTCCCAATGGCGGGGGACCCTGGCCCTCTTTTCACCGACCAACGGCGTAGTTTTATGGCGGTAGGCCGCACTGTGCTTGGAGGATTTGTGACGCTGGCCAGCATGCTGGTACTGGCGCTGTTCACCGTCGGGTTTGCAAGCGCCTACCTACCGCCTGCATGGTTTTGGTGGACGGGTCTGCCTGCCTCGCTCTTGCCGTTCTTGGCGATGGCCGCGGCGGGCCTCTTTCTGTTGCATACGTTGCTGCGCCACCGCCGCTGGATGGCGGTTCACGCTCTCCTTGTCGTGCTGTTTATCGGCCGTGCCGGTTGGCCCGTCCCCATGCAGGCCAATACCGATGCCGCTACCAACGCCGACACGCTCACGGTAATGAGCTTCAATTACACCCCGCAGGAGCCTCGCCCCGAACATGCTCCTGTTTTGCGCAGCGCGCTCGGGCATCTTGCATCCACCTATGCTCCTGATCTTATTGCCATGCAGAGCACCCGCGTGTTTCAGCGGCGCGGAACCGTGGCCCTTATCAACGAACTCGATACGCTGGCTACCGTCGGCTATCGGGCCAAGCCCGATGCCGGGTTTGCGCCTCGATTCGACACACGCGTCCCGCTCTTCAACCGCCTGCATGGACCGGTCCGCCAAGAACCTATCGTGCTGGAGGCCCAGCAAGACACCGACCGCCACATTACCCGCGCCGAACTCGCATGGCGCGGACGCGACATTGTCGTCTACAACGTACACTTGCGCTCCTTTGAGCGCGGCTACGCGCTGGAGCTCCTCGAAGCCGGGCGCTACCGCGATGCGCTGCGCGAGCTCGTGGCCGTGTATCGCCGCGATGTGCTGCGCCGTGTGCACGAGGTGCGCGAACTACGCCGCCGCCTGGAGCGCGAAACCAAGCCTACGCTTCTCATCGGCGACCTCAACGCCTCCCCCTTTAACTGGGAGTACCGCCACGTGCGCGGGGCCCTGAGCGATGCGCCCGCCCGCCTGGGAGGCAACTGGCGCTTTACGTGGCACACCCGGATGCCCCTGGCCCGCATCGACCACGTGCTCACCAGCACGCACTGGGAGGCGCTCTCCATGCATGTCGATACCACCACCATCTCCGACCACTTTCCGTTGGTCGTCACCCTGCGGTTTCGGGAGGATGCGTAGTGCTGTGTCACGCGTGATTCTGATGGTAAAGATCTGACAGGTCTCCAAAGACCTGTCAGATCTATTCTGGCCCTAATTGTCATCCCGGACAAGGCAGCTTAACGCCACAAAGCCGGAAACGAACGCATCTGATAGACCAGACTGAGAAAACACTCGACCGCACTGCAACATTCATGGCTGACAAACCAGTAATTTGATGGACACACTGCTCTTTTCTTAAAAGACGTTGTGTTGTGTCCCCTCAACTTTGGCTCTTTCTATATTACATCCTACTTGATGCTATGCTACGCGCACTCTCCATCGTCATGGGCGGATGCGCCCTGCTCACAGCCGTGTGGGCACTCGGCACAGCGCCGCGGCACGGGTCGCCAGATTCCGAAACGGCTCTCCCGGTAACACATGCGGCCTCATCGCACGAGATGCGGTCACAGGAGACGCAACCGGAAGCCGTGCCCCCCAGATTTCACGCAGCGACCCCGGTCACAGTCTGCGAGCGAACGCACATTCCGATCAGGCTCCTGGACCGAGGTCGGTGCCCGACGCCCGTCGCTCACAAATCCGCGTGCGCTCCGTGCGGCACATGACAATGTGTTTTATCGTGATCAATCCGAGCACCAGGTGTATCGATACACGCTTGATGGCGAGCATGTGCGCACATATGGGGAAGGACGTGGCGTAGGACCCGGGCAGCACATGGCCGTGATGGGGTACGGGATTGCTTCAGATGGCCAGGTGATTTTGGGGGATCCTCGGGGCCGAAAAATCTCGGTGTTTAACGAAGACGGCACCGTGGAGCGTACGGAGCGTCCCGACTTTGGTCTTATGCGTCTGGGGGTAACGAGCGAGGACCAGATCGTCACGCTGGCGGCTCCAACCGCCGTGCGGTTCCAATCACTGTTGGGAGGCGGTCATCGAGAAGGCGACACCCTTGTGAGCGATCCTCACGAATGGGTCGGTGTACTGGACGGTGGTCTGCGTGGCGACACGCAGGGCGGCGTGATACAATTTTCGTTTTACTACGGCTACCTGATCCGGTGGCAGGGCAACGGCACGATCGACTACATCCGCCGGATGATCGGCGACTACCCGCCGCCCCCCACAGAGGAGATCGGCCCCACGAAGCGTGTAATTCCAAGCGAACTCCGTTTTCGCATCAACGACGTGTCGATCCACAACGACGAGATTCACGTGCTGGTGATCTTTCTGGAGCCGGATGAGAATCGCTACGTTGTGGATGTGTATGATCTGGCCGCGGGTGACTACCGCTACAGCTACGAACCGCCCGAACCCGTGCGCAGCCTGGCCGTCACGGGCGACCACATCATCGGCGGAACGGACACCACGTTCGCTGTGTGGGACCGCAGTGCAATTGCGGAGTGAGGCCAACTCCGCGTGCTCCGCTGGGGTGTGGAAGTGTGCAGGCGTAGACGGGTGGATAAGAAAAACGTCGATCTTTCCACTCCTCCATCCTCTCAGCTCGCTATTCGTCTATCTCTCCATCCCCACACGAGATCCACGAAATCGCAGGCCACAGAGCGTCTGCCAAACAGCTTCTCAATATTCGTAGCCCTCCACCTCCTCGGGCGTAAAGTCCACCCCCAGACCGAGCGCCGTTCGGTTCACGAAGTTGAAGTAGGAGGCGACCAGAGCCGTATCGAGAATGGCCGTGTCAGAGAGCCCGGCGTCACGGAGCGTAGCCACATCGGCCTCTGTCATAGAACCCGGGTCAGTGGTCAGGGCGCGGCTGTAGGTGATGAGCGCACGCTCGCGATCTGAAAGTGCCGCTGCTTCCGCATCCCCTTGAAGCACCGCGTCGATGCGATCGTCGTCGTTCCAGTAGGCGTTCAGCGCCGCGCGGTGGTGCTCCACGCAGTAAGCGCAGTCATTGGCATCGGACACGACCACGGCGATGAGTTCGCGCTCGGCCCGCGACAGGTCGGTGCGGGCAAACAGCAGTTCGCGGTACAGATCGTGGTGCACCTGCATGGTCGTGGGGCGCAGGCTGTGCACCTTCATGATGTTGGCTACCTTGTTGCGTGTAGACGACACCCGGTCGTACACCGTTTTAAGGGATTCGGAGGCGTCGTCTTCGTCGATCGTTTCAATCCAGGCCATAAGGCAGTGGGGGTATGCGTAAAACAGAAGCGATGATCACGACGATGCATTGTTAGTGGGCGGCTCGTAGTGATCGCGCAGAAAAGAGAGGGTTTCATCCACCAGGGCATCCGAGGGCGCGGGCGGATGATCGTTGACAGGGTCAGCCTCTTTGACGAGGTCAATGGTAGCGCGGTACTGCTGTAGGTAGGTGCGGCACGTTTCGCATCCATTAATATGCCGCTCAAACTGCTCTTTGGTGGCCGTGTCGAGGCGGCCATCCACGTAGGCTTCCAGGAAGCCGTTCACCTCTTTGCAGGTGAGCATCCAGCGACGGCGCCACTCGGTAAGGAAGGTAGCCATACAGCAAATTACGAAAAATCAGAAGCAAAGTGCGGGTTGAGCAGGGATCGGAGCGCCTGTCGGGCGCGGTGCAAACGTACGCGCACGGCCCCCCGGCTGATGTTGAGGAGCTCGGCAGTTTCTTTCGTGGAGCGCTCCTCCAGATCGCGCAGCACAATGACTTCGCGATACGAGTCGGAGAGCTCGTCCAGTGCCTTGTGCACCAGCTTCTTGCGTTCGGTGCGTTCGGCGGTTTGTTCCGGATCCCACGGCTCGAACGAGCCGGTGTAGCGCCCAAACCGAAAGTCGGGCTGCAAGCGCTCCATCGCCTCCTCGTCCATGGGCTGCTGGCGCTTGTTCTTGCGCAGCCAACTGCGGGCCAGGTTGATCCCGATGCCGATGACCCACGACGTCAGTTTCGAGTCGCCCCGAAACGAGTCCAGGTTCTTGTACGCCTGCAAAAACGTCTCTTGCACCAGACTGCGCGCCGCCTCGTCGTCGTTGACGTAGCGCAGAATGATGTGAAACAGGCGGGACGTCTCGGACTCGACCATGGCCTCGAAGGCGGCACGATCGCCGTTTAAGATCGCCTCGGTATCCACACGGGAAGAAGATGGAGCGTTGGGCACAACCGGGGAAGACTAAGTGCAGAAGGCGCGAACGGCGTTACGCAGGCTACGTGTGGGAGCCCGTCCAGGCATTACACCCGCCAAGGTGGTAGCCGAAAAGGTACGTCGATGGCCCATCACGCACGTGCCGCAACGCCTGCTGTGAACCCATTGCGGAGACGGTGGATAAACTGGAGCGTTGTTCATATATTACGGGATCCGATGCGCTGCGATACGGTGCACAATCAACGCATCATCGGCATGCCTCTGCCTACACTCCCACGTTCTGTACTGTCACGTTCATCTGTTCTCTATGGCTGCTCCCCGCCACGAACAACTAAGCGACTGGCTCCGCACTCGCATTGCCGACGGCACCTATGCCCCCGACGAACAGCTGCCGTCGGAGCATGCGCTCTGCGACCAGTTCGACGTGAGTCGCGTTACGGTGCGGCGGGCGCTGCAAACGCTGGAGAGCGAGGGGCTGATCTACCGGAAGCAAGGGCTGGGCTCGTTTGTGCAAGACCAGCGGCTGCGCTCGGGGCTGGTGCGCCTCACCGACTTTGCGGAAGACATGGCCCAGGCAGGGATTGCAGCGTCGTCTCGTATCGAAAAGAACGCCCCGGTTGATGTGCCTGCTGCCGTAGCCGACAAGCTGGATGTGGAACCGGGGGCGCCCGTACGCCGCCTGGACCGCACGCGCCTCGGCGATGGCGAGCCCGTTGCGTTCGACTACACCTGGCTGCCGCCTGACTATGCAGCGCTTATTGATCCATACGACCTGACGCAAAACACTATCTACAGCATCCTCGAAACCGAGCACGGCATCGAAGTGCGGCGCGGGCGCTACCGCATCGAAGCAGTCAATGCCCCCGATGCGGTTGCCACCGCCCTGCGCATCTCTCCAAACCAGGCCGTGCTGCTTATCTCGCGCCTCTCGATGGATGCTGACGATGCACCGATCTACTATCAGCAGCGCTACTATCGCACCGATCGTGTAGCCTACGAACTGGAACTGGAGCGTGGCACCGCGCCCACCCCCGCCACAGCGGGCATGCCGCTGCGCGACTTCGTGCCCGTGTTTACGCCCGATAACGATCCGGCGTAACCCGAACGCCCCGGGAATCCCCACAGACCCGAGGCGCACCGGCGAACCGTTACGTAGGGCTACGGTACTTATACTGTTGGGCCCCTGCCAACGCAGCGGCCCTATTGTTTTTCTTGGATACGACCCTGTCTCTCCCTCATGGCTACTGAACACGACCTTCCCGTAACGCCATACGCGGCCTCTAACATTCAGGTGCTCGAAGGCCTGGAAGCAGTGCGCAAGCGCCCGGCCATGTACATCGGCGATGTCGGGATTCGCGGCCTGCACCACCTGGTGTATGAAGTGCTCGACAACTCCATTGACGAGGCAATGGCCGGGCACTGCGATGCCATCAACGTGGTCATCCACGAGGACGGGTCGGTCTCGGTACAGGACAACGGGCGCGGCATTCCGGTGGACGAGCACCCCACGGAAAATCGATCGGCGCTCGAAGTGGTCATGACCGTGCTGCACGCGGGCGGCAAGTTCGACAAAGACAGCTACAAGGTGTCCGGCGGACTGCACGGGGTGGGCGTGTCGTGTGTGAATGCGCTCGCGATCCGCTTCGTGGCAACGGTTCACCGCGATGGCGCGGTGTGGCAGCAGAGCTACCGCTGCGGCGTGCCCGAAGGCCCCGTCACCAAGCTGCGCGACATGCGCGACGACGAAACCACAGGCACCGAAATCCGCTTCTGGCCCGACGGCTCCATCTTCAAGGAGACGGACTTCCGCTTCGACACGCTCTCGGACCGCCTGCAAGAGCTGGCGTTCTTGAACCGGGGCGTGCGCATTCAGCTCGAAGACGAGCGCGAAGAAGACGAAGACCTACGCCACGAGGAGTACTACTCCGAAGGCGGCATCAAGGAGTTCGTGGAGTACCTCGACGAGGCCCGCGACCCGATCATCGACGATACGATCTTCATTTCGGATGAGTCGGGCGAGGTGCCGGTCGAGCTGGCCATGCGCTACAACGACAGCTACAACAAGACGGTGCTGTCGTTTGTGAACAACATCAACACGCACGAGGGCGGCACGCACGTTTCTGGCTTCCGGCGTGCGCTGACCCGCACGCTGAAGGGCTATGCCCAGAAGAACGGCATGCTCAAGAAGCTGAAGTTCGACCTCTCGGGCGATGACTTCCGCGAGGGCCTCACGGCGGTGCTGTCGGTGAAGGTGCAGGAGCCGCAGTTTGAGGGGCAGACCAAAACCAAGCTGGGCAACTCCGAGGTGCAAGGCACTGTGGAATCGCTCATCAACACGCAGCTCGGGCGCTGGCTCGAAGATCATCCCAACCAGGCTGAGGCCATCATCGACAAGGTGGTGCTGGCGGCACAGGCCCGCGCCGCCGCTCGCAAAGCGCGCGAGTTGGTGCAGCGCAAGAGCGCCTTTACGAGCGGCGGCCTGCCCGGTAAGCTGGCCGATTGCTCATCGCGCAATCCCGAGGAGAGCGAGATCTATCTGGTTGAGGGGGATTCGGCAGGGGGATCCGCCAAGCAGGCG
>CAJXLX010000031.1 GCA_913056335.1 uncultured Rhodothermaceae bacterium | reverse complement strand
GCCGGAGGCGTCCGCGTCGGGGGCGCTTCCGGTCTCCGGCTACAGGCTCATGCCCTCCATCACTTAGCATTGAACCGCTATCCGTCTCCAAACCTTCAAGGGATCCACTCAAACCGCGTCGGTGGCGGATCCCGACCTGACTGCGATCCGCAGTGCGCTGACGCCCGTCATTGGGGATGCGGAGCACCGGGTTCGCCTCCAGAAAACAACGGCGGAGTGGATGGAGGCCACCTGGTCGCCGCACATTGGACTGCAGCTTCAGTACCGCGCCGCCGGACGACTGTGGGCCGATCCGGTGCCGTATCTGTCGCCCCGACGGGCCACGCGCATCCTTCGCAGTTACGGGCGCGGGCTCAGCGGGTGGCAGCACATGGTCGGATGGCGTCCGGTCTCCTCGCCGTCTCCAAGCCCTGCCTCCAGCCCAAAGGTTCGATTCTACGCGAACTACGTGATGCGGGGCAAAGAGCATCTTCGGAGGCTAAACGCGCACGCAAGCGCGGTCCACATAACGCTCACCGTGCTTGGCCTCGGGGCTATGCTGTTCTACCTGCTGATGCAAAGCACCGCAATGCAGACCAGCATATTGGACGAATCTCGTCTGCTTGCTACCTGCGTGCGGTATGGCATAGATGGACTGGAAGCGTGGTACGTACACGGCCCCTATCTCACTCTGCAAGGCCTCTCGCTGGCGTTGCACAACAGCGTCCGTTATGTGTACAGCGATCATCTTGAACACGCACCAGACCCCCGCATCTTTCACAGCGGCGTGGCTACATGCGCAGTAGGTCTTCTGATTATGATAGCCCATCTCCCCACGCCGGGATGAACTGATGCTTATGCAGAAGACATGAGCTTAGCGTGCAGCGCGAAACCGAATTGCAATCGAACCGCCTCCAGATCAGGTATGAGGTAAGGGAGCGACAGAGTGTGTTGCGATGCGTGTCACGCCCCTACAAGCTCGGATCAATCACTCTCCGGGCGCGCGGAGCACAGGGCCTGAAGGCGCGTCGTTCTGGAAGTCGAACGTTAACTGGGGCTGCGAAAGTCCCGCCACGCGGAGCGAGGGCATGAGCATCGCCCTAAGGGCTTCTTCCGTGTTGGCTTGGGCCTGCGCGCCCTCGCGGATGCGCTGTTCGGCCTGTCGGCGCAGCGCCCGTTGCACGCCCGCCAGGGCCTCGTCGCGGGCGGTCTCCTCCATATCTCCCGAAAACACCCGCAGCCAGCCTCGGCTTTCGGTGCGTACCTCCAGCGTCTCCAGGTTGGGGGCCACCGACTGCACTTGCAATGGCGGCACCTGGACATGTACGGTGCCATCGCGCCGCTTGGTGATGCGATCAGCGGAGAGGTCATACACCGAGAAGCCATACGTTACGCGACCGGTGACCCGGACCTGGGCTTCGGCTGTTACCAGGTCGACGCCCGGTGCCATGCCGTAGCGACGCAGCGTCTGGTAGAACGCGGGGGCTACGCTCTCGGTGTAGGCGACGCGCTCTTCCACCTGCATCGACAGGATGCCGGTTACCAGGAAGGCCGAGGGCGTTTCTTGCTGCACGGTCGACACGACAGCGCGTTGGATCTCGGCCTCAGAGGGGCCGCGCACCCACCACGCCAGCCCCGCGCCCAACGTAATGAGCACCACCGCCAGCAGACCGCCTATCACGCGTTCCTTCATGCCCAGAGTGCTACATCATGAGGAAAACAAGTGCCACGGTCGCCAACGCAATGCCCCACCGATTGATGCGTGACAGGTACTCGCCGAAGATGAAAACGCCCACCACGGCCCCCAACAGCACAATCGCCAGATGATTTACGGGGAAGACCACCGTGCCGGGAAAGACGCCCAGCGCACGCAGTAGAAACTCCAGCGAACCGTAGTTTACGACGCCGAGCACGGTGCCCCACCCATATGCGGCGGCTGTAGGCCATTCACGATGCCGCAGCCCCTTCGCAAGCACCGGCACCAGCCCAACCAACCCGGCCATCCCAAACGAGAGGAGCAGAAAGAAAGCCTGCTCGCCCTGCGCCGCATTGTAGGTTTCCGAAAACGTCTTGAGTGAGATGTCGATGGCCCCGCTCGACAGAAAGAGCAGCAGCAAGACCCCAAACGAGGCCACCGCCGGGGCCTCTTCAGCCACGGTTTCCACGGGCGCAGGCGCAGCAGACACCGCATCCGAATCAGCCTCCGCAGGGGCCGTTGGGGGCCCCGAAGCCGTCTCTTCCTCACGGGCCGCGTTCGAAGGCGATTGCTGTGCA
Organism: uncultured Rhodothermaceae bacterium; assembly: GCA_913056335.1. Taxonomy (GTDB): domain Bacteria; phylum Bacteroidota; class Rhodothermia; order Rhodothermales; family Salinibacteraceae; genus Longimonas. The sequence goes on along the minus strand of CAJXLX010000031.1, from coordinate 29,140 downwards.
ATCAGGAAGAACGCGATCGCGGCCAGGGCCATGCCTGCGCCCTGCCACCCCGACGGCGGCTCGGCCCAGATGACCCACGACGCCAGAAACGGCAGCACCACCGACACGCGCCACACGCCCAGCGCAAGCGACATTCCGGCCAGGTCCGTTGCCAATGACAAGAGAAAAAACCCGGCGATGAGAAGTATGCCTACGAAGGCACTGAGCCCCAGCATCCCGGCAGACAGGCTTACATCGCCCTCCACAACGCTTCCGCCGGTTGCAAAGAGCACCACGCCCACGCCTACCGCGGCCACGTAGTTGATCGTGAGAAGGGCCACCCGGTCGATGCCCTGCTGCCCGGTGTACTTAAAGAGGACGCCAATGGTAACGCTACAGAGGATGGCAAGGACCAGGTACAGCATACGCGGATAACGACTCGGCTATTGAGACTCAGACGACATCAGTGTAAAGTAGCGCAACTGGGGCGGCATGGGCTCGGGATCGCGGATGGTAAGCCCCGCAGGCACATGAATGCGGGGCTCGACGCGTCCGGTCGTGTCGCGGCGAATCTGGTCGTAGTTTACAACCGCCGCAAAGTCATCGGCCCGGCGCGCCTCAAACATCTCGTCGAAGAGCACGCGGTAGCGCACCCGCACCATAGGCGGATCGAGCGCCACCAGGTTTTGCCCGGGCGGTACGCCGGTCACTTCCACAAACAACTCGCGGGTTTCCTCGGCAAACCGCCCGGCTTGCGCTTTAAAGGAGACGTTATCCACTGATCGGCTGACTAAGGGGTTCAACGTATCTGCCAGTGGAACTTGAATTTGCACGGAATCCCGAAAGCTTTCAAGACGACGCGAGGCGGTAGGCCACTGATCGAGCGCGCCAATGATCGATTCCGCGCCCGACACACGCACTGAATCGGGAGAAAGGGTAGGCGTGGCCAGCAGTTCATATCCGTCTTCAAGGTCGATGTGCACGCGCGAGGCCACCGGAACCGAGCGCTCAACCCGGGCCTCCAGCGGCACGTTCACGCTACGCGGCGTTACCGCATCGATGCTGATGTTGCTTCCGGCCAGGCCCAGTACGTCTTCGACGCTCACCTCGCTGTTGCGGGCGTCGATGGGCGCCTGCAGCGGATTGACGTACAGATACAGCAGCTGGATCACCTCGCCGGTTACCTGCACGCTCACATGATCGGGCGGCTCAGACACCAGCGCCTGGTCCTCGGGCACGTTCACCAGTTCGGTCGGCACATCAAATGTCACGGTGCGGACCTCTTGCAGTGTGAGCGCCGCCCACAGCACCAGCGCAATCAGGATGCAAATGGAGAGCGCCGTTCCGTCGGAGGTCGACGGCACCTGGCGCAGCTCAAAGATGGATTTTAGGCGCTCCCAAAAGACCGGATAGCTCGACGCAGAGTCGGAGGAGTCCACAGGCGAAGCGATACGAGTTAGCAAAGGCAACGGCGCGGCAACAGGGGCTCATAAGTCCGATCTCACAAGACCGATGCTGCACGAGTATACCAGCGCATGTGCCGCTGGATGATTGTGGGAAGCGCCAGCCGCGTCTGTAGGTTCCGTAACGCATCGGCAGAAACTGTCCCGGTGGAGGCGGCTGTAATCTGGGCCCGCATTGCATCCGCCCATGCGGCCCCATTGTCTGCATCTGCAACGATGTGCACCGCTTCAGGCGCTGCCGCCTGGTACGGCGCAAACAGCGGCAGATCCGACACCACCAGCGGACGCCCCGCTGCAATCCACGTCGATAGCGAGCCGGAGGCCGCGGCCTCCCGAAACGGGCACACCGCCACGTCGGTGGCCGCGAGATACTGGTTGAGCGTCGGCTCGTCCACGTATCCGGTGATGCGCACGCGGCCACTCACGCCCAGCGCCTTGGCGGTGGTACGGAGCTCACTGGCAAAGCGCCCCTCCCCGTCCGACGGCGCGCCCACGAACAGGAGCTGTGCGGTGTCGGGCACGTGCGGAAGGGCCCGCAGCACGCGGTCGTGCCCCTTCTGGCGATGGATAAAGCCCAGCACCGTTACCACAGGCTTCGCATCCGCCAGCCCCAACGCGGCGCGCGCCGCCGTGGCATCGGGCAGGGCGCGGGCCTCCACAAAGTGCGGAATCACGGCCAGCGGCGTCGCCTTGCACACCGGAGCCAGCCGCTGCTGCTCGGGCGCGGTGCACACGAGCGCTGCTGCTGCCCCGTGCACCATCTGCCGCGTTGCCTGCGCGTTCGAGCGCTCCAAGTGCCAGAATTGCCACGCCCGCCGCATTGAGGCATACCCCGCTGTCCATGGCGCCGCGCCTGCGTATCCCCCTGACGTATTTTTCTTTGCCGACCCCGGCCCCTTGCGCGACGACTGGGCTGCATTGCGCGCCGCCCAGAGCCGTTTCAGGCGCGCCGCCACGCCGTAGCCATCGCGCGCATCGTGCACCGTAACCACATACGGCGCTTGCACATGGCGGACAAAGTGCGCTACGTTCTGCGCTGCGGCAGCTCCGCCCCAAACCGCCGGTTCGTACTGCACGTGCAGCACATCGGCCTCGGCAAGCGCGGAAAGCGCAGCATCAATGCGACCGGTGTCCTGTGCCGTGCCCGTGAGGTCCAGTTCCGCCACCACCACATCAGCCTCCGTGTGCGTCCGTGCCGCCTGCGCCAACAGCGCCCCGTAGCGGTGTACGCCATGCTCTGCTGCACCAACATGCAGATAGCCAAGAGTCATGTAATTAAAGGGTTAGGAGAAAGCAAAGGAGCGGCAGCACGCGTGCCCCATACGGATGCAGTCTTTTAGGGCTCCGCTTACAATCCGCTGTTCCATTCTTGGAGGAGCAGGCCCGCCTTCCACCGGATGTGCTGTCGCGGTTTTCGCCAGGCCGCCGCCCGCCGCGCCGCTGCCGATGCCTCGGGCATGTAGCCCCCGCGCTGCATCTCGCGCCCGGCCATGTGCTCCACCATTGCCTGATCTGCCTCAGGCAGCACACTCCGCCAACGCGTGGCTACTGCCGGATCGATCGGCGCGAGCGCATTCTGCTTCCAGGGCTCCGCCTCGGCATCCACCGCCACCTGCTCGGCATCTACGTCATCGCGCGTCCACGGGTGCCCTGGCGCAAGTCCCAGAAACGCCGCCACGCGCTGCATCGTGGGGGCCGGCGCCTGCACGAGCTGCTCAAAGCGCACCGTGTGCACCGGAGCCGACGCCGAAGCCTGCCGTACCGCCTGCACGCGCTCGCGCCACAGATTGGCATCGCGCCACACGTAGCCCGACGACCACGGCACCGTGCGCCACGAGTTTACCACCGCCCGCGGATCGCGCACGACATGTACGAACCGCGCATCGGGCAGGGCACGGTGCAGTGCGCCCACCTGCAACGCATGGTCAGGCGTCTTCTCGCCTACGACAGGGACGTTGTGCGCTTGGGCCGTTGCTTCCATCCACGCCCGCAAGACGCCCGCCCCGGTCTGCGGCTGGCGCTGAACCTCGCGATGCAAGACTTCTTCAGGGAGACCTTGTACGTCCCATGCTTCACTCTGCATCACTGCCTGAATCAGTGTGTTGTGCTCATTTTGCAATAACGGATCCCCCAGCGCGCGATGATCCGGCATTAGACGGCGCACGAAGAACGTTTCGGGGAGCACCGTGCTGTCGGAATGCGTGGACAGCAGCCGCTGTATCAGCGTCGTACCTGAACGCGGACAGCCTACAATGAAGAAGAGCGAAGCCACAAGGGGAGGTAGTTTCATTGATCAGTAAGCCCGTTCGAGCGTCGTATGCAAGCATCCCCTGAAAGATGCAGATGCCGCACCGTGGGGCACGTCTTTACCATGCTGACACTCGTGCAGAGATGTACAGATCTTTGCAATCTCACACTTCGCCGCGGCGTTACAACCTGCAGTTCATTACCTGCTTTTATATCCTGCTTATCGCAATGTCTGTTGCCGACACGTACAACCTGAGCAAAGAAGACGTAACGCGCCTCATTGGCATGGCGTGGGAAGATGACGTGCCCTTCGAAGCGATTGAAGCCCAGTACGGAGTGCCCGAAGACGACGTCATCACGCTGATGCGAAGGCACCTCAAGCCGTCGAGTTGGCGGCTTTGGCGCGAGCGCGTCGGCGGGCGTCCAACGAAGCATGCCGCGAAGCGTCGCCTAAGCAAGTCAACAAGTCGCCGTCCGCCAAACGGTCGCCCTCCAACGTCACCAGACGCGTCGCCACACCGCGCATAGCTGATGGCCTCCACGCGTGCTCCCAGAATCGTTCCCCTCTGCAATCGATGACACTATGCGTTTCATCGACAGACAAGTCAGTTCGTATCGATTCACCCTCTGCGCCGTCGTTGTGTTCATACTGATGCCTGCCTTCTCGGCTGCCGGACAGTTGCTCTCCGCATCTGCATCCCTCGAAAGGACGACTTCAACTCGCGCAGATGTGCAACGCGCCCACCTGATGCCCTACCGGCCCCCAATGCCCGCAGGGACCCATCCCATGTCAGCGTAGCGCTACTTCGTGCGTCTGCCGTTGCTGGGCGGTGTCTGGCTGGGCTATGCGTCCGTGCAGACGACGCGGGGCAGCACCGAATTGAGTACGCCCCTGGGTCTGATCGCTGGCATTGCCTCGGCAGGAGCACTTGGCTTTTCGGTTACATTAGGGGGGTGGTCGGTGCGGCTTTTCGAGGCAAAGCGGTCTTGACTGTCTCTGAGGCACTATAGCGTCGGGTGTCCCACTGCCAGGCGGGGTCCTCCAGGACCGTGCCGCCTGTTATCGAAGCGCGTTACCCCTGCCTCCACAAGCGCCTACCGGCAACAATACGCTCGCTCCGTCTTCGCGGCGTAGCGCACGTCCCAGCGTGGCCGCTGCCTGGCGCATTGCGATGTGTTCAGTGGCCTGCCGAATGGCGTCGGCCAGGCGCGGTGCGGTGAGCTGTTTCTGCGGCACCGGAGCGGGACCCACCCCAAGATCGCAGACACGGCGCGCCCAGAACAGCTGATCGCCAAAGAAGGGGCACACCACCGTTGGGCACCCAGCGCGTAGCCCCGCCGCTGTGGTCCCGGCCCCGCCATGATGCACCACCGCCGCCACGCGCTCAAACAGCCAGTCGTGGGGCACCTGATCGAGGAGATAGACCGATTCAGGGCAATCGCGTGCGTCCAGTCCGCCCCATCCACGCGCCAGCACGCCCCGTCGTCCGGCCTGTGCAAGCGCATCGAGTACCACGCGTGTGGTGTGTGCAGGCTCGGCCCCCGCCATGCTCCCAAACCCAACGTAGACCGGCGGCGGCCCGGCCTCCAGAAACGCCTGCAATGCCCGAGGTGGAGTGTAGTCTGATTGACGGCGCAAGACCCAGCATCCCGTTGTGGCCACGCCCTGACGCGGCCAGTCGGGCGGATTCGGGGCTACGTGGGTGCTCCACCCGTTCAAGATTGGCACACGGGTCCCGTCATCGCGATGCAGCAGTCCGGTGCCCCACGGCTGCGGGGGGAAGCCATGCTCGGCCCGCCACGACGCAAAGAGCCAGCGGGACACCACGCTCACAACCGCACGGACGAGGTGATGGGTGGCTCGGTTGTACGCAGCGGTCAGCATTGGACCTAAATGCAGTTCTGGGAATCCGGGGGTCGGATACGCGGCGGTCGGCAGAAACGTGGGAAAGAGCGTCGCCAGTACGGCAGGGATGCCCAGGCGCTCGGCGTAGTGCAGCGCGATCGCCATCTTTGGATGATATACTATCACATCAGGGGTTGCTTCCTGCGCCGCTGTCCACCCGTTGCGACATAGGTCTTGCTGAATGCGGATGGACTGTCGAATTAGCCGCATAAGCGCACGCATCCCCCCAATGCTTCCGCCCGCCCCGGCAATGGCAGCACGTCCTGCAGGCGTTTCAACGAGCGCCACCAGTTCATCGCTCAGCTGCCCGTACTGCAGCCCCCGCTCCGTAACCAGCGCGGCGTATCGGGTGCTGGTGCAGATAGTAACAGTGTGCCCGGCTTGGTGCAGCGCTTCGCCGAGTGCCACGTATGGCTGCACATCGCCGCGCGTACCGATGGTCGCAATAAATACGTTCATAGGCGAGCTACGGTTGATTACAGACCCGCTGAGGGCTTCTTCTCGGTGGGATTTTGTTTTCTGGTATTAGGTAGACGTTAGATGATAGCTCCCCTGATAAACAACCCTTCCTGGAGCGAATGGTCCTCTGTTCGCCTCTGCTGGAGACGTCCGCGCCGGGCGGCGCTCCCAGTCTCCGGCTACGGGTATACTTCTTCCATCACGTAGCGTTGACCTGTTGCCTGTTTTCTTACTTGATGCGCGAGGAGCGGATGCATCACACGTAATCGCTTGCTGATGAGAACGTAACTGGGGGCGCCATGACCTCACGCGCCCAACCGCCGCGTCAGCCGCACCAGGCGTTGTATCAGAGTGCGATCGAGGAGCCAGACGAGCCCTCCATAGCTGAGGGTGCCTGCCGGAATCGCTACAGCCATCCACATCCCGCTCGACCAACCCGGCACCGCGTAGATGCGCAGAGCAACAAGCACGGCGGCCATGGCTCCAGCGGCCACAGCGGGCACGGCCATGTTGCGCAGGTAGGTGCGCGTGCGCACATCAATGAGGCGTCGCAGCATCCATAGCTCCACCGGTGCCAGGAGATAAGCCCGTCCCACAAATGCGGCGGCAACAGCCACGACGCCAAACTGCACGGCGATCGTGTAGGCAATGACATTGGCGGTCGCGTTCATGACGTTGAGCCCAAGACGCCACTGCGGTTTGTTGCAGGCCAGGAGCACCGCCGGGTTGAAGTAGAAAAGGGCGTGGAGTCCGCCCACCAGCGCCAGCACCTGGAAGACGTGCACGCTATCGGGCACCCACTTGGTGCCAAAGACAAGCGGGATCAGATCCGGAGCGATGGCCGCCGCGCCTAAGAACGCCGGGAACGCCACAATGCTGGCAGTCTGCGTGCCCTTGTAGAAGGCATCGCGCATCTGGTCGCGACGGTCTTGCAGCTTCGAGAACGCGGAAAACGCAACCGAGGACACGGTCTGTGTCACCAGATCCACGCCTGCGGTGTACAGCTTGTACGCTACGTCGTAGAACCCGAGCGCAGCCGGGCCCAGCGCGTACCCGATGATCAGGTTGTCGGCACGGCGGTTCACGTAATCCAGCAGATTCGACCCCACCAGGTGGATGCCAAAGGAAAAGAGATCGGTGAAGTGGCGTCGCGTAATCTGGCGGCCCGGACGCCACGGACTGGCGCTCCACAGCACGATGACGGCGGCCGCACGCTCTGCGAGGAACCAGCCCACCAGGCTCCACACCCCGAATCCGTAAAGGCCCATGCCTACGCCGACGAATCCGCCGGCACAGCTGGCAGCAAACTCGCGGATCGCCAGCACGCGATACTGCATCCGCCGCTCAAACAGCGCTTGCTGCACGCCTGCCAGTGCCGCCAGCAGGAAGGCGGGAGCCAGCGCTTGAATGACCGGCCCCAACAGCGGCGTGTCGAAGAGCCGAGCCACTGGATGTGCCAGGGGCCAGCTGGCAGCCATGAGAAGGACGCTCCCTGCCAGATTTGTCACGAACGCGGTGTCGAGGTGGCCATCTTCCAACGTATCCCGCTGAATGATGGCGGCGGCAAAGCCCTGGTCGACCAGCACACGCAGAAGAGCGATGTACGTGCCCGCCAGTGCAATCACACCGAACGACTCCGGCGATAGCAGCTGGGCCAGCACCGCAAACACCACAAATGTGATGAGGCGGCTGCCCCAGTTCTGCACCGCCGACCACGCGACTCCGTGCAGCGCCCGGTCCCGAAGAGCCGCCCAGCCGTCATCCACGCGTGCCCGTTACCTGCTGATACAGATCGATGGTGCGCTCGGCGAGCACATCCCACCCAAACAGGTCGAGGGGCGCCTCATCCGAGCGCTGGGTTTCGGTTGCCCACTGCAGTCCCGCGTCGAGCTTCGAGGCCAGCAGGCGTCCGTCAAACGTATGCACCCAGTTGCTACCCACATATTCCTGCAGCTCGCGCATCGCGCCGCGGGCCGGTACCATCACCGGACGATTGAACGAGAGCGCCAGCAGCGCGGCCCCGGAGTGCAGCACGTTGTCGTACGGCAGCGCCACCATGTCGGCCGCCGCCATGTAGGTAGGCACCAGATCGGTCGGGATGAAGCGCAAGTCCAGCCGCACACGCGGGTTCGAAGCGGCCGCGTACTGCAGCGACTCGCGCAGCGAACTGCTTGCGGGGTTGCCGGCCACGAGTAAACGAGCACGCGAATGCTCCATCGACGTGAACGCACGGATGAGCCGTCCCACATTCTTGTACGGGCGGATGCGGCCAATATACAAGATCACCGGCACATCGTCGTCAATGCCCAGCGCCTCGCGCCCGTCAGCACGCGGCATCGGATCTGGATACGCCGTGCGGTAGTGACCGTGCGGCACCACCTTCGAGGGCACGCGCTCCAGCCGCGGATGCTGCGTACGCGCCAGCTCGCGCCCCGTCGCGCTCAGACTGATGTAGCCGTCGACCTGCGGAATGAAGCCCCTCCAAAACAGGCGCTCAAGCAGCGGATGGTAGTTATCGTGCGGCCCCAGATCGTGCACCGTCCACACGACCGGGATGCCGCGCGCTCGTGCCCAGGCCATCAGGGCAAGCTCGGCCGTCATCATCCCCCCAGCACGCGCCAGCGATGGATAGCTGAGCACATCGTCGGGCCAGTGCACATGCCACAGGTCGTAGGAGCCCTTCAGGGCGCGCTCAGGCGTAAACTCATGCACCTCAATGCCATGATGCTCCAGCGCCTCGCTGAGGAGGCGGTTGTACGGGTTGCCTGTGGTGTTTGCGTATGCCGGCCAGGCCAGAACTTTCATAGGGGGATACGGCAAGTGAGTGCAACAGCGAGCGCGGCCTCATGAAACCGCGGTAGTATAGCGTGCCCAATTTCGATCTTGGCCTATCCAAACGCAAGCGCACGTCCAGGGTCTATGGCGTTTGTAGGGCATGTTCATGCATACCGCATTGGTTCAGGTTTCCCCCAAAATATCCAGCCCACACCTTTTCAGGCGTTTACATGCCTAATGCTCGTTGGAGGCGAACTACAGCTGTAGCTTCCAATACGAAAGTACAAATCGCATTGTCCCTCCCAGAGGTCCACCTGCTTGCATGTCAACGTCAAACATTCGCGATGAGAAACAGCGCCCCCAGCCGCACGCTGCACAATCTCGATCCGTCAGCATTGTAGGATGCGGATGGGTGGGACTCGCTGCCGGGCGCGCACTGACGCAGCAGGGGTACCCCGTTCGAGGCAGCACCACGCGCTCATCCCGCCGTAGCATGCTTACTGAAGCAGGCATTGAGCCCTTCGTAACCACGTTCAGCCCCGAGCCCGAGCCAGCCGTTCCCGAACTGTTCAGCAGCGATGTGCTCATCTGTACGCTGCCGCCCGGGCGCTCCAACGCCAACGCGACCCCGTATGCCGACCAGATCGCGGTGCTGATGGCTCAGGCGCAGGCCCACGGCATCGAGCGGGTCATCTACACCAGCTCCACGGGTGTGTATCCGCCTACGGAGGGCCCCGTCACCGAAGAAGCCGTCGACCCGCGCACGCCGCATGGAGCCGCCGCGCCCCGGCGATCCACCGCCGAGGCCGTGCGCTCAGCCGAGCAGATTGTGGTTACCGCATACCCAGAACGCGCCGTGATTCTGCGCCTGGGTGGGCTGTTTGGCCCCGAGCGCCATCCCGGCCGGTTCATTGCCGGGCGCACGGATGTAAAGCGTCCGCAGAGCCCGGTAAACATGGTGCATCAGCAGGATGTGGTCGGCGTAATTCAGGCGGTTGTTGAGCGCGAGGCCGTGCAGGGCGTGTTCAACGTCGTTGCTCCTGAGCACCCCACGCGGCGGGCGTTCTACGAAGCAGCCGTCCGCGACTACGGCGGCGCCCCGCCCACGTTTGCCGATGATACGAGCACGGAAGGGAAGCGTGTGGTATCCACCAAGCTCATGGATACGCTCGGATACGTGTTTGCATATCCCGATCCAACAGCCCCATTTCGTCGGGAAGAATAGCCCCGTGCACATCCGCTTTGTGCAGAAAGTAGTCTATCTGCCAACCCCCAAGAAGATGGAGGTGTAACGTTCTGTACAAAGGCGTGTACAGACCCGGTGTGTGCTTTCTTTTATCCGCCCGCACACCGTTTGTATATGTTGTGCCTTAAGCGACGAACGCTTTTCCACTTTTCCCCGAATGCGCTATGTCTACCGCCGTCTCCCCGACCGACTCTTCGGCTCGCTTGCGATGTACCGACCGCACCACGCTTCCCAGCCGGTTTGCAACGGCGCGTGCGCAGACGGAGCAGTTCTGTGAGCCGCTGCACACCGAGGACTTTGTGGTGCAGACCGAAGAGCATGTGAGTCCCACCAAGTGGCATCTGGCCCACACCACCTGGTTTTTTGAAACCTTTGTGCTGGAGCCGCATCTGGACGGCTTCGAGCCCCTAAACGAACAGTATGCGTATCTCTTCAACTCCTATTACATCCAAGCGGGCGAGCGCCACTGCCGCGACCGCCGTGGGTATATCTCGCGTCCTACGGTAAGTGAGGTCTTCGAGTATCGCGCTTTTGTGGATGAGCAGGTCCACGCGCTGCTCGACCAGGCCGATGCGGCCACGATGGATACCATTGCCCCGCTGATTGAGCTGGGCATCCACCATGAGCAGCAGCACCAAGAGCTCATGGTCACCGACATGAAGCATGTGCTGTCGGTTAACCCACTGCGCCCGTCGTACCGCAACGACCTGCCCGAAGCCCGACCTAACGAGGCCATGCCGCTGCGCTGGGTCGACTTCGACGAGAGCCTCTACGAAATCGGATACGATGGCGATGGCTTCCACTACGACAACGAAACGCCCCGCCATCGCACCTACATCCAGTCGTTTCAACTTAGCAATCGTCTGGTGACCAACCGCGAGTACATGGCCTTCATGAACGATGGCGGCTACGAGCGTCCCGAGTTGTGGCTCTCGGCGGGCTGGTCGACCGTGCAGGAGCGCGAGTGGACCGAGCCATACTACTGGGAGCGCCACGACGACCAGTGGTACGTGTACACCCTTGGGGGACTGCGCGAGGTCAACCCCGATGAACCCGTCTGCCACCTTAGCTACTTCGAGGCCAACGCCTTTGCCCGCTGGGCCGACGCGCGCCTGCCCACCGAAGCCGAGTGGGAGGTTGCCGCCGAAGGGCTTCCCGTGCAAGGCAATTTCGTAGAAGACGACACCTACCACCCCCAGGCCCTCTCGGCAGATGCACCCGGCCACACGCCAACCCACGGCAACGGACCGCTGCATCAGATGTACGGCGATGTGTGGGAGTGGACGCAGAGCCACTACTCGCCGTATCCGGGCTACGAACCGCTGCCTGGCGCTATTGGCGAGTACAATGGCAAGTTCATGTGTGGGCAGTTCGTGCTACGCGGCGGCTCCTGTGCCACGTCGCAGACGCACATCCGGCCCAACTACCGCAACTTCTTCCATCCCGACGAAGCCTGGCAATTTATGGGCCTCCGTCTGGCCCGCACGGTGCAATAACCCGTGCTTGATGCGTTATGGGAACGGGGCGAAGCTGCAGCACGCGGCTTCGCCCTGACTCGTATTATCCGACTTATCTTTCCGCTGTATGGCTTCCTCAATTCCTTCAACCGCGCTCAAGCCGGGGGTTCACCCGCTGACCGACGGCCCGCGCACTACACAGTCCATGAAAGACGACGTGCTTCATGGGCTGTCGCAGACGCCCAAGCAACTCCCGGCTAAGTATCTCTACGATGAACGAGGCTCTTCGCTCTTCGACGATATCTGTACGCTGGAGGCCTACTATCCTACGCGTACCGAGGTGCAGATCTTAGACACACATGCCGATGACATGGCCGCTCATGCAGGATCGAAAGCGGCGCTCATTGAGTACGGCAGTGGCACCAGCCAGAAAACCCATCGGCTGCTGAAGGCGCTCCGTGACCCGGCAGCGTACGTGCCCATTGACATTGCGCGCGAGCACCTGCTGAGTGCCTCTGAACGCATTGCTGAGGCGTTTCCGGAGCTCCCCGTTTTTCCCGTGTGGGCCGATTACACCGCCTCCGTGCCTATGCCGGTGCCCGCCGAGGCATATTCCTGCGCCGTTGCGTTCTACCCTGGCTCAACGATTGGCAACTTCTTGCCCGAACAGGCCGTCGCGTTTTTGCAGCAGGTGCGCAACCAAGTTGGAGGCAACGGCGGCCTGCTCATCGGGGCCGATCTCAAGAAAGACCCCGACCGCTTGCGCCGTGCATACGACGATCCGCAGGGCGTAACCGCTGCGTTCAACAAGAACGTACTGGTGCGCCTCAACCGCGAGCTGGACGGCGATTTTGCGGTCGACCAGTTCGCCCACGAAGCCCGCTGGGTGACCAAACAGAATCGCATCGAGATGCATCTGGTCAGCCAAGCCGAACAGACGGTTCAGGTGGCGGGGCAGTCCTTTGCGTTTGAGGCAAACGAATCGATCTGCACGGAGTACTCGCACAAGTATACTCTTGAGGGATTCGAGGCTCTGCTTGCCCGTGCCAACTGGCAGATTCAGGCTACATGGACCGACCCGGACCACCTGTTCAGTGTGCACTATGCCGAGCCTACGGCGAGGGACGTTGCAGATTCATAATGGTTATGGGAAACGACGCCGCGATCCATCGCTTCCAACGGTACGCTTCCTTGAATGAATCCTATATACGATTATGGCAAACGCATTTGCATTTGGGATCGCCATTGAGCCTGGCACTCCCGATGAACTGGCACTCACCATTGTTGAGCGCGATGATGAGGACGACCAGGTTTTTGTGGTACGGCGTACGCTTACGGAACCTATTGACGACTCGGTAGACGATGTGGCGAAAGAGGTGCAAAGTCGTCTGGCCGAGAGTCCATACACGGCGCGGTCCTCCGTCATTGTGTATGTGAACAATGAACAGGGCACGGCCCTCGCTAACGCACTCAGCGATCGGGGCGTACGTCCGGTGCGAGTGCATGTACGGATTACCGACGAAGGAGCGGCTGCCGAATCAGAAGGCGAAGCGGTCATTGACGCACGTGAGGAGCTCTTCTCGTTGAGCGCGGCCCATCGCACAGGCAACCTGCGCCTGGAGCACCGCGCCACCGAAGATGCAGCCCGTTTGGCGCGCACCCTGGGGCACCTCATTGACGACAGCAGCGAGGGCACCGAAATCAGCACCAATGTGCTTGATATGCAAGGCATGAGCGCGCTGCTGGCCTACTGGTGGAGCACCGAACAGACCACGGACCCCACCGAACGCCTGCGGGCAGACCTCCCCGGCACCGAGGCAACACGTCCAACCCCGTAGTCCACCGTGCCCATGATGCGTGCTGGGCGATGCCGTCCCAACCTGCACGCCTCCCCACCGATTTTGCGTAAAATCATGGGCATTCCATCAAAAAGCCAACGGCGGCGCTGGTTTTCAGCGCCGCCGTTGCGTAGTGTGTGAAGCCTACAATATCGCGAATACCTACAACGTCGTAACGCCTTCTTATGGATCACCCGTGGCACGACATCTCCATTGGCCCTGACGCCCCCGATATCATCGAAGTCATTATCGAGATTCCGCAAGGGGGGAAAGTAAAGTATGAGCTCGACAAAGACAGCGGGATGCTGCGTGTCGACCGCATGCTGTATTCGTCGGTTGTCTACCCGGCCAACTACGGGTTTATTCCGCAGTCCTACGCCGATGACGAAGATCCGCTCGATGTGCTCGTGCTCGCGCAAGAGCCGGTCGAACCGCTCTGCCTACTGCGTGCCCGTCCCATTGGCCTGATGAGCATGGTGGACGAAGGGCAGGAGGATGCGAAAGTCATCTGCATTCACGTTGACGATCCGGCGTTCAACGATTATTACGACATATCGGATCTGCCCGAGCACCGTCTACGCGAGCTGCACCAGTTCTTCCAGGATTATAAGAAGCTGGAGGATAAGGAAGTGCTCGTTAAGGACTTTTCGGATGCAAGCGTAGCTCGCGAGACGGTGTTAAGAAGCATGGAGCACTACAAAGAAATGTTTGGGGCTCCTACTACTGGTGCGTAGTGACACGCGCCACTCAGAGCCTGTACTGTGTGAGGAGCGAGGCGAAAACCGGAGGTCATGCCGGTTGTACAGCACGGGCGAACGGCACCGAACGCGTTCGGCACAAGTTACTCCGTTCGCCCCCGCCGGAGACGTCTGCGCCGGGTGGCGCTCCCAGTCTCCAGCTCCTGCCGGTATATTTCCTCCATCATGTAGCGTTCAACCGCTACCTAAAAATCGAACAGCGAGCGTGGCTTAGTCTGTTCCAGCGTAATAATCACCTTCTTCCCTTCGGGTTTAACGGATGCCCGGGCTTTCGTTACAGCAATGCGCCGGAACGACCACCCACTTGAGACCGCCTCATTGACCTCCTCAAGATCCTCAGCGCTCGCGTCGTAGGGCACGACGAACTTCTTTGTTCGCTGCGGCGCGCTGTCGTCACTGCGAGACTCCTCGGAAGCATCTGCAGACGCTTCCGTGCAGTCGTTTGCAATGCCGTGTCGGAGCACATTAGACAAGAGCTCTTTAGAAAGACTAACCTCCAGGTCCGAAGTGTCGGCGGATGCCGGAGGTGGAGTGGTATCAGAAGACACGCCATCGCCGCCTACAGCTGGCTTATCGCCTGCAGAGGCGCCGTTGGGCGCATCGTGGCCATCCGTGCTATCTGAAGAAGGGTCGTCGTCGGACGTACTATCGTCTTGTAGGAGCGGATCGTCTTCAGGTGAGTCGAAAAAGTCCTGGAAGATCGAAGACAAGGACAAAAGCATAGGCGTGTAGGCTACCGGGTTCAGGGATCCGGATTATGAGTTGGAGGCATGAGCGCTGCGGCGCTTCTCGTTTTGTTGAATCGTGCGATACACGTCGCCATACCGCTCCAGGCGGTCGCTCACCTCGCGCGTGAGCGCTTCGTACTCGGCGGCCCCCTGAGAGTCGGGCGCATGTTCGTAGATCGACTCACCGTGCCCCGGGGCCGATTCCAACGCAGGGTCTTTGTGGATAACTGTGTCGAAGACCTTGCCGCCATAGTGCTTACGCACCTGTTCAATGACAGCTTCGGCATCCGCATCACGTTGAGGAACGCGCGTCATGAGCACGCCCAGCACGGGGGCCGCCTCTCCCATGTTCTGGCGTACGTTATGCACCACTTCGCCCAGACTGATCACCCCTTCAAGCGAAAGGTACGAAGGTGATACCGGAATGATAAACCCGTCGGCAGCTACCAGCGCGTTGATCGTAAGTAGCGAGGTGGATGGAGCACAATCGACGATGACAACGTCGTAACGGTCATTGACCTCGTCAACGATGCGCTTCAGATGCTGCTCGCGGTGCTTGGTGTTGCCCAGCCGGGTGTCGGCGTTTGAGAGGCGGAGCGAACCCGTGAGCAGGTCAAGATTCGGAACGGAGAGATCTCGGATGGAGCGGTCAAGGGGTGCATCCCCAAAAAGCACATCGGCGGTTGAGGGGTTGAGCTGCTTGCGGGGTACCCCCAACGAAAGCGATGCCGACCCCTGGCTATCCAGGTCAATGAGCAGCACACGCTTCCCCTCACGAGCAAGTCCTACCGAAAGGTTGATGCTGGTCGTCGTTTTTGCAACGCCGCCTTTGTTATTAACAATAGGTATGGTTTGCAGCATAGTGCTAATAAAGCCTTGAAAAGAAACGGGTTAGGGAGACGATCGAACGCTTCTGAGCAGAACGTGTGGGATGCACGCCGGAGCACGAGACCATGTGGCCCTCCGGCTCTACATTGGATGCGATGAACTATTACCTTTGCGTGAGACAAAAGCCTCCATCACAGAATTACACTTACGAGGTACGACAGACCAGTGCAGAAAACGGTTTCATCCGTTTACACCGCAAATAGCGCACCAAACCGTTACAGTTGAGAGATATACCCGGAGCGCGGATGCGAGGAGAACGCGAGTGTGCCCACTGTACGTAGTTGAGCACTTTTGTGGGACGCACAGCAGATAAAGCGTTTGTCGTTCTGGTTCCTTACGCTACGCAAGGTAAAGAGAAGTCTGACGTAGGGGCAACAGGGCACAGAGGTCATGCAGAACAGCGAAAACGCTGTGTTCTCCAAGACTACGGGAGTGAGGAAGAGACGGTGCTTGACGAAGTCACTCCTTGAATCCCACCCAACACCGCGTCATAATTTGCCCACCGCTGGGTAATTTCTCCAGTCAGGGCACGATACTGCTTTGCTGCTTTTGAGCTTGGTGCGTACGTAAAGAGCGACTGATGGCGCTTCTGCGCTTCCTCAACCACCTGGTCTTCGGGGATGGCCGTCTCAAATACATTGCGGTGATAGTGATTTCGGATTTCGCGGGTCGCATCCTCCATCATAGAGCGGTGCCGGTCAATCCGCGTGAGCGCAATTCCAGAGAGCGCGAGCGTGTTGTCGTAGTCAGAGCGGGTACGCGACACGACTTCCCCAATACTCTTGAGCCCTTGCATCGATAGATACGAGGGAACGGTAGGGATGAGCAGGTCCGTCGACGCCATCAACGCATTGAGCGTAACCGAAGAGATAGCAGGGGGGCAGTCAAGCAGAACCGTATCATATGTCTCAGTGATCGAGCGGTCTGAAAGCGCCTGAGAGAGCTGCTGTAATCCCCCGTTTTCGGAGTTGAGACGCAGCCCGGCATGCGCCAAGTCGATGGAAGCGGGCACCAGGTCGATGCCCGGCCACACATTGTGGTAACAGGTATCAGTCACATCACGATCGTTGAATAGCACGTCCGCAATTGACGGACTGCTGGTCAGTTCTTGGCGCGAAAGTCCCATCGCAAAAGAGGCCGAGCACTGGCTGTCCAGGTCCAACAAAAGCACGCGCTGACCACTCTCGTTCAGGGCAGCAGCCACGTTCAGCGTCGTGGTCGTTTTGCCCACGCCTCCCTTGTGGTTCATTATGGATAAAATGTGCATCTATGTGTCCTTGTTTGTACTACAGTTACGCTAACACGACTTGTCTTTTACACCATGGTAAGACGGTAAGACACGCAGACATGTGGCAAGCCCCGAAGTTGCCCCTGCCTGAAAGCATCGTGCTCTGATATTGGGCTATTTGCTCCAGAGAAACCAACCGGAGGGGCGTCGAGAAGTGCACGCTCTTTTGCGAAGATGATGTTTCCTCTACGCATCGTTACAATCCAATCCATAACTCCTGTTACGACCATGCAACGGGAAAGGATTATCGGGGACATACATGAGATCTCCACACGAGCTAAAGGCAACTGGCACGGCAAACATCGTGGGCAAAGCCTCAACACCCTGGACATACCACCATGCTAACTCGTGCCCCACGTCCAAACCAGTCATTATCAGAAACTATGCGCCGGACGAATGGCTTGAACCACACCGCATAAGATGTCTCCAATGCGCATTTTGTGCTGTTCACTGTCTTGTTGGTCTATTGCCTGTGCTTCATGCCCGAATCTCGCTCTTCTGCTCTGCGTCCTGACACCAACGACCCGTCTGAGTCTGACATCGAGTCGATGCTGCGCCCGCAGCGGATGGAGGACTTCATCGGGCAGGAGAAAATCAAGAAGAACCTGCGCGTGTTCATGACCGCGGCGCTGCAACGAGGCGAGACGCTCGACCACGTGCTCTTGTCGGGACCGCCCGGACTGGGCAAAACCACGCTTGCGCATATTGTGGCCAACGAGATGGGCGCGCGTATTCGCACCACCAGCGGCCCGGTGCTCGAAAAGCCGGCGGACGTGGCAGGGGTGCTCACCAATCTGGAAGAGGGCGATGTGCTCTTTATCGACGAGATTCACCGCCTCAGTTCGGTCGTCGAGGAATATCTGTACTCGGCGATGGAAGACTATCGCATCGACATTGTGATCGACTCGGGGCCGAATGCGCGTACGGTGCAGATCTCGCTGCCGCCATTTACAATGGTGGGCGCGACCACGCGCAAGGGGCTGCTCACCTCGCCGCTGCGGGCCCGGTTCGGTATTGACTTTCGGTACGACTACTACACCGCCGACCTGCTGCAAGCCATCACGAAGCGCTCGGCACGCATTCTGGATGTGCCGATCACCGATGAGGGCGCGTTCGAGATTGCTCGCCGCAGCCGCGGCACCCCCCGCGTATCCAACCGTCTGCTGCGCCGTACCCGCGATTTTGCGGAGGTCGAAGGCGACGGCGAGATCACCAAATCGATTGCCGACCACGCCCTGAACGCACTCGATGTGGACGGGGCCGGGCTCGACGATATGGACACGCGCATCCTGCTCACCCTCATCGACAATTTTGACGGGGGGCCCACCGGACTCAAGAACCTGGCGGTGTCGGTGGGCGAGGAGTCGGGCACGATTGAGGAGGTGTACGAGCCGTATCTCATCCAGGAGGCATTCATGGAGCGCACGCCCCGCGGTCGGGTCGCTCTGAAGCGGGCGTATGAGCACTTTGACCGCGACAGTTCTTCGGCCTCGGGCGATCTGTTTGAGAGTGAGTAGGGCTGTGCCGCACGTACGTTCTGATGGCAAAGATCTGACAGGTCTCCGAAGACCTGTCAGATCTATTCTGGTTCGTGGGGAGACGGCGCGCTGTATCCCTACGGGTGGGTATCTTTTCGTGCGCCACGTCTCTACTCTGGAATGCCCCACAGCGCCGCGCGCGGCACGAGCACATGCCAGGTGGCCGGGTGCTGCATGCGTCCGGCGCGGGTTTCAGCATCGGGGCCATGGCCCCAGAACACGTCGCCCCGGAGCGGGCCGCGGATAGCGCCACCGGTGTCTTGGGCAATCATCAGCCGCTGAAAGGGGACCGTACTGCTGTCGTCGGTGGCGGTGGGGGCGGTGCCGTCGATCCAGACGGGCATGCCCATCGGGATTACCTCGGGGTCTACGGCAAGCGAGTGCTCAGCGGTCAGCGGTACGCCCTGCGAGCCGATAGGCCCCGCCTCAGGATCGAGATCGGTGCGCTCCTGAAAGAAGATGTACGAGGCGTTGCGGTTCATGAGGTCGTCGGCGCGGTCGGGGTGGGCGGCCATCCACTGGCGGATGCGCTGCATCGACATCTCGGAGCGAGGCACGGCGCCCATCTCAATCAGGTCGCGGCCAATGGCGCGGTAGGGCTGCCCATTCTGTCCGGCATAGCCGACGCGCGTCATGGTGCCATCCGGCAATTCAATGCGCCCAGAACCCTGAATCTGCAGGAAGAACTTGTCGATGTAGCTGTCGACCCAGAGAAACGCAAGGTTCTGGTCATCGAGCGCGCCGTTGCGGATGGCTTCGCGGTCGTAGTACGGCACGATACGGCGCCCCTCTTGGCGCCCCAGGAGCGTTTCCCCCTCGAAGCGCTCGCGAAACGCGCCCAGGTCAATACGTAGCAGATCGCCCGGTACGCGGCGCAGCGGCACATTATAACGGGATGAGGAGGCTTGTGCGCCCTGCAAAATGGGTTCGTAGTAGCCGGTGAGCAGCGACGTGGTGCCGGGCACGCTCAATTGCACGGGCTGAAAGAGCTGGCGGAAGCGATGGTCGAGCGATATGGAATCGGGACGCCCTGCGAGGCGGCGGCAGGCGTGCTGCCAGTCGCCCATAGTGCCAAACCAGGTGCGTTCAGGATGCATGGGCTGGTCCGGGTCGGCGTCGTCCCACGTGGCGCAGGAGCGCTGGAAGGCTTGCGCAGGGGGCGCAAAGTCGGCGGAGGCGCGTCCGGGCAGGGCATGCCACGGCACCGACGTGGCGGTAAGCGTGGGAGCCTCGCTGGATTCGTCGGCGGCGGGCCGTTCCGAGCATCCGGACGCAAGCACGAGCCCCAAAAGGGCCAAGACGCTCCATGCGGATACAGCAGCAACACGGCGTATCCCCCAAAACAAAAACATAGAGTCGGTAGCGGATTCAATAGACGCGAAGAACGAGCAGATCGACGTAAGGCTTACTCCGCTGCGTCTTTGGAGCCGGGTGCGATGTGCTCATCAGTAAGCAGCAGGCGCGCGGTGGCTTCGTTGGTGGCGAGCGGGACATTTTTAACGACGCAGGCGCGCATGAGCGTCTGGATGTCGGGCTCGTGCGGGTGTTTGCCCTGGGGATCGATGAAGAAGATGACGGCATTGACGGTGTCCTCGATTACGCCCGCTGCAATCTGCACATCGCCGCCGAGCGGGCCCGATTCTTTGCGCGTGACGGGCAGGTCGAGTTCGTTGTGCAGCAAGCCGCCGGTGGTGCCGGTGGCCACAAGCTCGAACTGGCGCAGCCGGTCGGCATGGTGGTGGGCAAACGAGATAAGGTCGGCTTTCTTGCCGTCGTGGGCGATGAGGGCGAGGGTAGCAGGCATGGGGGAACGCTAAACGTGCGAGGAGTGAAAAGCCGCTGTGGGGATGCCGTGTAATGGTGCCGCAACGGGGCGGGCAGGGCTGGAACTGCACAGAAGATACAGACTAAGACGCATCCGAATCAACCACTGGATGTCCCTTATTTCGCGTTTCATGCCGTACGTCGTTACCGAACCCTGCATCAACTGTAAGTACACCGACTGCGTGGAGGTGTGCCCTGTCGACTGTTTCTACGAGGGCCCCAACTTCCTGGCGATACAGCCGGAAGAATGCATCGACTGCAACGCCTGCGTGCCGGTGTGCCCCGTCGAGGCCATCTACCCGGATGATGAGCTGCCCGAAGAGTATGCGCACTACATTCAATGGAATGAGTACCTGGCCAATCAATGGCGTGAGATGGGCTACAACATCACCGAGATGAAAGACCCGCCCGAGGATGCGAAGGAGTGGGAGACCAAAGAGAAATCGGAAGAAGACATCCTGACGTGGGATGTGTGACGGGGGCGCACCGCTCCTGTTGCTGGGCTGTTACTGAACGCAAGCAGGCAGATGCGGGGGCGCCGCGTCTGCCTGCTTGGCGTTGTGGGAAGGCGTTGAGAACGTCTCAAGATGGAAGCGCTTTGTAAAAAGTAGTTAACAAAAGGGGGAGGCAGTGGTATCCGTTCTGTGAAAGCAGTATGTTCACTGTTGAAATGCGCATGCGACTCTATCTCTGTATCTTTTTTCCTTCACGATCCGACTAACGCCATGTTGAACCGATTTATGAAGGGGTCGCGAGCCCTGACCTACGTGCTCGCCCTGGCCCTTGTGTTTTCCCTCACCGCCTGCGATGATAATGGGGGCGGAGGTGAAGAACCTGATCCTGAACTGCTGTCCGATATTCTTGGAGAGCGGGGTGACTTGAGCACGCTCTTCAGCGCGGTAGAGGCGTCGGGGCAGCTCAACCTGACGGAAGATCCAAACGCCGATATTACGGTCTTTGCGCCCAACAACGGCGCGTTTGCTGACATTGACGTTCAGGGGGCAACATCTGATGAAAACTCTGAACTGCTCAGCCAGGTAGTGCAGTACCACGTGCTGCCGCAGTCCGTGCTTTCGAGTGGGTTGAGTGAGGGGACCGTGTCGACGGCCCTCGGTGACGAGATCCTGATTACCACGGATGCCAACGGCAACTTCCTTGTTAATGGCAATTCCATCACCGCTGCTGACCTCGAAGCCGATAACGGCGTGCTGCATGTGATTGATGGGCTGCTGCTCGAGAACCGCTCGCTTGTTGAGCGGCTCGGACTGACGAGTTCGACCCAGGCGCTTGCCGGGTTGGCCAGCCAGGCGAACTTGGGCGACGCGTTCTCGACTGCTGAAAACTGGACGGTATTTACGCCGATTAATGAGGCGCTTGCTGGCGTCAACCCTGACGACTTTAGCACAGAGCAGCTGCAGCAGATTCTGCAGTACCACGTGATCGTCGACGAAAATGGGCCGATTGACTCGGAAGCGCTCCTTGGCCTGCTGAGTGAAAACAACGGCGAAGTTTCGGTACAAACGCTTCAAGGTGAAGACATCACCTTTACCGAAACCGATTCGGGTATCTCAATTAACGGCGGTGATGCGAACATCGTGCTCGAAGGCGGAGTCGATCGCTTTGCCGGTGGCCTTAACGAAGCGGGCGATGGCTTCGTGAACGTCTTCCACCTGATTGATGGTCTGCTTATGCCGCCGAGCATGCAAGAGGCTAACACGATTGCCGATGTGGTTGCAAATGACGATAGCTTCTCCACCCTGCTTACTGCCTTGCAGCAGGCGGGCCTTGCTGATGCCCTTGGCAATGAAGAAGCCACCTTCACTGTATTTGCTCCGAACAACGACGCGTTTGGCCCCATCAACACCGATGTGCTGCTGGGACAGGCGGATGCGCTTGAGGCCGTGCTCGGATACCATGTCGTACCGGATCAGGCGCTTGCTGCTGGCGATCTGGCCGAAGGTGAGAACACAGTCACGACGCTTGCTGGAGACGAACTGACGGTTGTGCGCGAGGGCGAAAACGTATTCGTTGAAGGATCGCAGGTGGTAGATGCTAACATCGAAACCGATAACGGGATCATCCACGTGATCGATCGTACGCTCTTGGGCAACCAGAATCTGGCAAATACAGCTTGGTTCGTAAGCGAGACCGAGCAGCTCTACAACACGGTGGCTGACTTTGGACTGGCCGACGCCTTTGTGAATGCCAGCGGCTGGACGGTATTTGGCCCGAACAACACCACGTTCGAAAACGCCGACCTGAGCGGATTCTCTAATGAGGAGATTCAGCAGGTGCTTCAGTACCATGTCTATGCCGAAAGTGTCGTAGACTCTGAAGGACTGGTAGGCTTGCTGGAAGACAACAGTGGTAGTGTTACCATTCCCACGCTCCAAGGCGAAGACCTGACGATCGCGCAAGATGGCGATCAGATCGTGTTCAACAATGGCGACGCTACGCTCGACATGGCAAACCTGGACTATGCTGCCAGCAATGGCATCCTACATGTGATCGACGGTCTGCTGCTGCCGCCAAGTCTGCAAGGGCCTGAAAGTCTTACCAT
This sequence comes from uncultured Rhodothermaceae bacterium, assembly GCA_913056335.1. Lineage (GTDB taxonomy): Bacteria > Bacteroidota > Rhodothermia > Rhodothermales > Salinibacteraceae > Longimonas. The sequence goes on along the minus strand of CAJXLX010000031.1, from coordinate 6,186 downwards.
TGCTGAGGCTCTCGAAACTGAAGGGTCAGAAGAGATCGTGCGTGTAGAGGGTACCGTCACACGAGTATTTGGCAGCACCACTGTTATTCAGGACGAGACGGCTGGAATTGTCGTGAGTCGCCGTGACGATGTGGCGGACGCTGCCACGGAAGGCGATGTCCTCGAAGTGGTAGGGTCGATCTCTACTTTCAATGGTCTCTTTCAACTCGATAGTGATAACGTTGAGAGCTTCGAAGTCCTGTCTTCGGGCAACGACTTGCCTGCTCCTGCCGAAATAGGTCTGGATGAGGTTGGAGACTTTCAAAGCCAGTTAGTACGCATCGACGGACTGGAAATCGCCGACGATAACGGCGATGATGTCTTCCAAGGTGGAGGCTCCGAAGGCAATTACGATGTGACTGATGGTAATTTGACTATCACGCTCCGCATCGACTCAGCCTCGTTCTATGTAGGTGAGCCGATTCCGGCTGGAACATTTACTTTCGAAGGCATCACCGGCGAGTTCAACGGGGAGCAGATCTTCCCGCTAAACGATGGTGATATCATCGAAGACTAAGCGCTGGCTACAAAAACAGTGCAGTAAGAAAAGCCGCCTTCCGAAAATGGAAGGCGGCTTTTCTGCGTTTGGACAATCAAATGATGAAGAATTGACATCTGGATGAGAAGGTCTCAACGGCACCGCTGCCCCTTGACCACCCATTTGTAGGGACACAGCGCGCTGTGTCCCTATCGCAGGAGATGAGGCGGTGCCGAACGTGCGGGAGCACGTGAAATTGCATCCCGCTCACACCGCAAAGAAGGCCAATCCCGTGTACGCCGCAGCCGCCAGGAGCCCCGCCAGAATAGCCAGCGGAAACTGAGTATAGACGTGATCCATCAGGTCGGTGCCGGTGGCAAGGGACGACAGAATCGTCGTATCCGAAATGGGGGAGCACTGATCGCCGAAGACGCTCCCGCCGATGACCGCCCCAAAGCAGAGCGTAATGAAGAACGGCTCGGGCGCAACGGCCCACGCCAGCGGCATCGCGACCGGAAAGACCACCGCGTACGTGCCCCACGAGGTGCCGGTCGAGAATGCAATGAGCAGGCAGAGGCCCATCAGCAGGGCAGGCAAAGTGACGGGCAGCAGCACATCGCCCAGCGCCGCTACCACGTAATCGGCGGTGCCCACGGCATCGGCCACCTCCTTGAGCGTGACGGCCAGCGCCAGAATGATGGCGCCGATGGTAACGCCACGGCAGCCGTCCACGAAGCCGTCAATGGCGTCTTGCAGGTCCATGCCTTTCGCAAGGGCAATGCCCATCCCCGCCAGCACCGCCAGCACAAAGGCTTCCGCGATGAGCAGCGTGGGATCGTCGGTGCGGCCCAGGTAGAAGTAGGTGACCATGTACGGAATGATCGCCACGCCGAGCAGAAGTCCAATCGGGCCAAAGAAGTCCACGAGCCCCGGCTGGTAGCGCTCGGGCACTTTCATGTTGGTGAGGTCATCGGCGGCGAGCGGGTTGGCATCGTCGCGGTCGAGCTTGCCGGTAGAGCGGGCCCGGTCCATGGCCGCGCGCATCTGCTTGCCCGGCACAAACGGGAGTTTCTCCCATGCAAACAGCAGCGTGATGCCGACCGCAAAGATTGCGTAGAAGTTGTACGGGAGTGCCGAAAAGAAAAAGGCGATGCCCTCTTGCGAGGTCTCGAAGAGCGGAATCGTGCCCGCTACGAGTCCGCCCACGTAGATGGGCCACACGTTAAACGGAATCAATGTTGCAGCAGGCGAGGCGGTCGAATCCACCATGTACGACAACTCCTCGTGCGACACGTTGTGCTCGTCACTAATGGGACGCACGGTGGCGCCGGTGAGCACAGTGCTTACGGTGCCGCCCTGGTGGAAGACGAGGCCCATGATCCATGCAAAAAACTTAGCCGAGCGCGGACCACGCACCACAAATCCGCTGGCCCAGCGCGCAAAGCGGAGTGCTCCGCCGGTGCGCGTCCACAGCCCAATGAGTCCGCCCAGCGCCCACAGGTAGACCAGCAAGATGAGCGCGAAGTCTTCGGTGCCAATGGCCGGGATGAGAAAGGCCTGCACCACGTTCAGTTCGCCCGCCACGACCCCGCCCACGGCGATGCCTAAGAACAGCGCACTGACAACCTCGCGCGTGTAGAACGCCATGACAATCGCCACGAGCGGCGGGAGCAGCGACCAGAGGCCGTAGTGGCCATCGGTCTGCGGGAGGTGACCGCTTACACCAATCGCTCCGCCTACGAGCAATACAGCAAGTCCGACAAAGAGCCACCGCACGCGAGAAGAGGTCGGGGCGTCATCGGATGAAGCCAACAAAAGCATAGCGCCAGATCATAAACACAGAGAGCACGACGCCCCATAGTAACCGATGCGAGGCGGCATGTCCAGGATCGCACGTTGTTTTCCCTACAGATAGCGTAAAAGTGTAACGCATCTGCTATAGCATGCTGAAAGCGGATAGAGGTAACAGGGCCGTTGAATGAATCGTGAACGAGGTTATAGAGGGGACGTGATGGGGTACCGGATACCAAAAACGCCGGACACAAACCGGCACACGCGTTTATTTCCCTAACACCTCCCAACAGTTATGCTTCGCTCAAAACTTGTACTTTGGACCGTGTTGGCGGGCCTCTTCTTGGGGCTGGCGGCCTGCGACGATGACAATCCGGTCAGTGACGATCCCGGCAACGGCTCTGATCCTGACCCCACGCAGACGATTGGTGACATCGTAGGCGACGACGACAACTTCTCGACGCTCCTGGCCGCCCTTGAAGAAGCCGGACTCGCCAGCGCTCTTACGGATGAAGAAGCCACCTTCACGGTGTTCGCCCCGAACAACGATGCGTTTGGGCCGATCAACACCGAAGTGCTCCTTGGACAGTCGGATGCGCTGGAAGCCGTGCTCGGCTATCACGTGATTCCGGACCAAGCGCTAACGGAGTCTGATCTTCAGCAGGGTGAGAGCACCGTAACGACGCTTTCCGGCGATGAGCTCACAGTTGAGGTTACCGATGATGGGGTCTTCATCGAAGGATCCGAAGTCATCCAGACCGACATTGAAGCGGCGAACGGCGTCATTCACGTGCTCGACCGGGCACTACTTGGCAACCAAAATCTGGCCAACGCCACCTGGTTCGTGGAAGAAACCGAAGAGCTCTATAACGCCGTAGTGGGCGCGGAGCTCGGGGATGCATTCGTTGGTGCGGAAGGCTGGACGGTCTTCGGGCCGAACAACGCCGCCTTTGAAAATGCCGACCTGAGCGGGTACAGCGCCGCTGAGATCGCCGACATCCTGCAGTACCACGTGTACGCCGAAAGCGTAGTGGATTCCGAGAGCCTGCTCGGACTGCTCAGCGACAACGATGGCACGGTTGCCATTGAAACGCTGCAAGGCGAAGACCTCACGATTACCCAAGAGGGCGACCAGATCGTGTTCAACGGCGGACAGGCCACGCTCGACACGGCCAACCTGGACTACACCGCGAGCAACGGCATCTTGCACCTGATCGACGGACTACTCGTCCCGCCGAGCTTGCAAGAAACAAACGCCATCTCGTACGACCTCGCCGCGCAGTCGAACAGTGGCGCAATCCCTGAGGGCGTCGCCGGCACCGCCACGTTCTGGCGCTACGGCGATACGCAGACGATCGTGACGCTGGAGCTGGCTGACGGCGCCACTGGCGCGAGCGTGTCGCACCCGGCGCACATTCACAACGGAAATGCTGAAGAAGGAGGCGGCATCGAGTACTACCTGACGCCCATTGATGGCTCGGACGATGGTGCCTCCAGTGCCCGCGTCATTGACGTGCCCTTCGACGACCTGACCGACTTTAACGGCTACATCAACATCCACGAGAGCGTAGCCAACCTCGGCAACGTGGTGTCGCAGGGCAACATCGGCGCAAATGCGTCGGGTACTGTGCAGGAAGGGCTCGACTTCATCGAATCCCCGCGCTCGACCGACTACGACTTGGCCGCCAATACTAACGAGGGTAGCGTTGCTCCCAATGGCATACCGGCCACCGCTACGTTCCTTGAGCTGACCAGCGATCTGACGCTCGTCACGCTCGACATGAACATCGACGGGGAGACGGGAGCCAGTGTGTCGCATCCGGCCCACATTCACAACGGAACGGCGGCAGAAACCGGAGGCATCGAGTACTACCTCGGTCCCATTGACGGCAGCGACACCGCCTCGCGGAGCAGCAAGATTGTGGCTGAATCGTACGACACGCTCATCGGCTTCGACGGCTACATCAACATCCACGAGAGCGTAGCCAACCTGGGCGCGGTCGTGTCGCAGGGCAACATTGGTTCGAATGCCGGAAACGGCGGCGGATCGGATGTCGTGACTGTGACGATCAACAACAACGGTGCTTCGTCGTGGAGCGTGACCAACGTAGACGGTGCCAGCGGCGTAGACGGCGGGGGCGAGAATCCCACGCTTACGCTTACCGTAGGCACGCGCTATCGCTTCGTGAACAACGGAGGCGGCGCGCACCCGCTGGGCTTCCAGAACGCCAGCGCCGAGTATCTGCTGAACCAGGATGGCGAGGGCAGCCTCGAAGGCAACAGTGGCATTAACTACGAGGAAGACGGTGAAGGCATCACGTTCACCTACACGCAAGAACTGGCCGACGCCGTAGCCACCTATCGCTGCACGGTGCACGGCTCCATGGAAGGCGCGGTGCAGACTGGTAACTAACGGCTTCATCTGCCTGCAAAACAGGTTCTTGCAAACCAAAAAGCCCCCGGCACGCCATTACGGCCTGTCGGGGGCTTCTGTGTTTGGGGTCGTTAGGGGGGAAACATAGGTCAGCTGCCCGTACCAGCGCCTCCCCCAGACCTCCAACGGATCGGCGCTGTAGCGCCATCTGTGTTGCTGGAGGCAAAAGCTGCTGCATCCACCTAAAAATAATACCGGAGCCCCAGGCCGCCCCCAAAATCGCCATCGGTGTCGGGGGCCAGATTTAAGCGAGGCGTCAGCTGACCAAAGAACTCGATGTACTCATTAGCCATCCAGTTGATGCCGACGCGTCCGCTAATGCCCAGCGCGGCCTCATCATCCTCCACACCAATGAACGCTCCCGGACCAAAGAACCACTCCAGCCCCGACACATTATTGGCGCGGATGGGCTGGCTGAACTGTGCGTGTGCATTCAAGAAAAAGAATTCGTTCAGGTCCCAGGCCCCCAGAAAGTCGTACGAGGGCCCGCCCGCATTGTAGAACTTCAGCGTAACGCCGCTGGGCGAGCCGATCTGTCCGCCCAGCCCAACATTGCCCGAAGCACGCTGCGCATCAGCCGAACCGGCAGAGAGGCTTACGGTGAGAAGAAGAGCAACGCTCAGCGTATACAAGAGATGGCGTAAAGAGCAGCATGTCGAATACATAGGCACAAGTTTGATTGGGGAACGATACAGACTGTTGGATCGCCCCTACATACAAACCGTTGTGCCAGACGTTGCGCGGGGCAGTCGTGAAATACAAGTGCTTGGTGCGCTTTCGCAGCCTGTCTGTGCCGCAAAGCAGCACCGATTGTAAGGAACACATCATTCCTGAAGCGCCAGAGGAACCGCCCAAAACACCGGGCGTGCCAATCCCGAATTGTCGCGTCTCGCTCACCGTTCCCATCCTCTACATGGCCACCGCTGCTACCTCCTCGTCTCCCGACATCAGTACGCTCGGCGGGCTCCGTGCGTCTGGATACGTACACCGCACCGTAAAGGAAGAGATGCGGGCGAACCTGATGAAGAAGCTCCAGACCGGCGAGCCGCTCTTTCCCGGCGTGCTTGGCTACGACCGCACCGTGCTGCCGCAGCTGGAGAACGCCATCTTGAGCCAGCACGACATCATTCTGCTGGGCCTCCGCGGGCAAGCCAAGAGCCGCATTGTGCGGATGCTGCCGCGCTTCTTGAACGAGTGGATCCCGATTCTCAAAGACACGCCCCTGAACGAGCACCCGTACAACCCGCTCACCAAGCAAGGGCGCGAACTGGTCGAGGAGTACGGCGACGAGGCACCCATCGACTGGCTGCACCGCTCGGCGCGCTACGGCGAAAAGCTGGCGACCCCCGACACCACGATCGCCGACCTCATCGGCGACATCGACCCCATCAAGGCCGCCAACAAGCGCCTCACCTACGCCGACGAGGAAGTCATCCACTTCGGC
>CAJXLX010000030.1 GCA_913056335.1 uncultured Rhodothermaceae bacterium | reverse complement strand
GCAAGGCCGTTGACCTCTACAACACGCAGCAGTCCGGCTACCACGAGGCGCCGCCTCAGATGAAGGTGAACGTGCCGCTGGCTGTTACCAGTAGCGGATACGGACTGTACGTGGATACCACCTGGCCCACGCGCTTCGACATCGGAGCTGCCAATCCGAACACATTTTCGGTGGATGTCGAAGGCGGTGCTCTCACCTACTACCTGATGGCAAGCCCCGACGTCCCGGCCCAATTAGAGCAGTACACCGCGCTCACCGGACGCCAGCCCATGCCGCCAAAGTGGGCGCTCGGCTACATCCAGTCGAAGTACGGCTACCGCACCGAAGACGACGCTCGCGACATTGTCGACGAACTGCGCACCAACGATATCCCCATCGACGGGCTTATTCTCGACCTCTACTGGTTCGAGCACATGGGCGATTTGCGCTGGAACCGCGAGCGCTTCCCCGAGCCTTTTCAAATGATGCGCGACCTGCGCAACGACGGCGTGCAGACCATTGCCATCACCGAACCCTTCCTCGTCCCTGAATCGGGCCTCTTCGAGGAGGGCGACCAGGCGGGCTACTTCGCCCAGAACGATAGCGGCGATACGTACCTCATCGACAACTGGTGGTCGTGTACCGAATCAGTGGCCAGCAGCGACGCAGGCTGTCAGGCCGCGTTGGTTGACCTCACGAATCCCGCTGCCCGCGCCTGGTGGTGGGGGCAGTACCCCGTCTTCATGGGTGAAGAGATGGGCGGACTCTGGACCGATCTCGGCGAGCCCGAAGAACATCCCGATAGTATGCGGCACTACGAGGGCAGCGTAGCCTCCGTCCACAACGCCTACAACCTGCTCTGGGCCAAGACGCTGTTCGACGGCTACCGCGACTGGCGCCCCAACCAGCGCTTGGTCAATCTGACGCGCGCCGGGTCCGCAGGCATCCAGCGCTACAGCACGTTCCTGTGGTCGGGCGATGTGGGGCGTAGCTTCACGGGCTTGCAGTCGCAGCCGCCCATGCTGCTGAACATGAGCCTGTCGGGACTGGCCTACTACAGCTCTGATCTGGGCGGATTCACCAACGGTACCACCACCGACGAGCTCTACACGCGCTGGCTGCAACACGGCGCTTTCACGCCCACCATGCGCCCCCACGGCGTAGACGACCAGGCGACCGAGCCCACGCGCTTCAGCGAGGAAACGACATCCATCGTGCGCGATTACGTGCAACTGCGCTACCGCCTCATGCCGTATCTGTACACCCTGGCGCACGAAAACCACACCACTGGCATGCCGCTCACGCGTCCCCTCTTTTTTGCGGATGCGGACAACCCGGCGCTTGCGAATTATGACGATGCCTATCTCTTTGGGGATGCCTTCCTCGTCGCCCCCGTCATGACCGAAGGGCAGCGCGAAAAGACCGTTGAACTGCCCCAAGGCACGTGGATTCATTACTGGAGCGGAGACGCGTACGCTGGTGGACAGTCCGCCACCGTAGACGCGCCGCTCGACGAGATGCCGCTGTTTGTGCGGGCCGGAAGCATCATCCCGATGCGTCCGGTGGCCCCTCACACCGGCGCACAGCCCCAAGACGAACTGCACCTGGACGTCTACCCCGGTCCTGATGCGCGCCATAGCGCTTCGCTCTACGAAGACGACGGCAGCACGCTGGCCTACGACAACGGCGCCTACGCCACCACGGCGCTGCACCAGACGCAGCACACGGTAGACGGCACCCCGGTGATCGACGTAACCGTAGAAGCGACTACCGGGACGTACGAAGATCAGCCCGCCGCACGCACGCTTGCGCCCACCGTGCACCGCCTGAGCAGCGCTCCCACGGCGGTGATGCACAACGGCACCAGCCTGCCGCAGCGCGACTCGGCCCAGGCCGTTGCCGAAAACAACGGCTTCCACTACAATGCCGACACGCAGCAACTGCACATTCAGGTTGATGGTGCGGCCCTCGACGCTGCCCACACGCTGCGCGTCCAAAACGCCGAGGTGGCATCCCTGCCGTAGCATTTGTACATTGCACGCTCCTGCTCATTCACGCGCACCGACCGACCTGTCTCCATGCAAGACAACGAGTTAGAGATCCCCGCGCCCGAAGAAGGCCAGGGCAACACCCTGATGGTCATCCTGATTTCGATGGCGGCAGCCCTGGGCGGCTTTCTGTTTGGATTCGACAGCGGCGTCATCAACGGCACGGTTGATGCGCTGCAAGAAGCGTTTAACTCCGATGCCGTGGGCACGGGCTTCAACGTGGCGTCGATGCTACTGGGAAGCGCGGTGGGGGCGTTCTTTGCGGGGACGGTGGCCGATAAGTATGGCCGTCGCCTGGTGATGATCGCCACTGCATGCCTGTTTATCTTTAGTGCATGGGGCTCGGGCGTAGCCTGGAGTTCGGCGCCGTTCGTCTTCTTTCGGATTATCGGTGGCGTCGCGGTGGGCGCCGCCAGCGTCTTAGCGCCCGCCTACATCAGCGAGATCTCGCCCGCCCACATCCGCGGACGCATGGCCACGTTGCAGCAGCTCATGATTGTGGTCGGGCTGTTCATTGCGTTCCTGAGCAACTACCTCATTGCGGGTGCGGCTGGAAGCGCATCCGACCTGTTCTGGCTTGACTTTCCGGCGTGGCGCTGGATGTACTGGGTGGAGATCATCCCCGGATCCATCTTTCTGATTAGCCTGCTCTTTATCCCCGAGTCGCCGCGCTACCTGGTGGCCGCAGGGCGCGACGGCGAGGCGCAGGATGTGCTTCAGCGGCTGCTCAACGCCAAAGAGAAGGCCAGGCAGACCGTGGCCGACATCAAAGACACTGTGCTCGACACGCGCAAGCCGCGCCTCTCTGACATTATTAGCGAGCACACCGGACGCGTGCATCCGATTGTGTGGGTCGGACTCGGGCTTGCCGCCTTGCAGCAGTTTACCGGCATCAACGTGATCTTTTACTACGGCGCCACGCTCTGGCAGGCCGCTGGATTCGACGAGTCGAGCGCGCTCATGCAGAACGTGATTAGCGGCTCGGTAAATGTCGGATTCACCTTCATTGCGATTGCGCTCATCGACAAAGTGGGGCGCCGCCCGCTCCTGCTGATCGGCGCGCTGGGGCAGGCCGCCGCGCTCGGGGTGATGGCTTACGTCTTCAGCACAGGCGGGCTGGGCCCAGATGGAGGCCTGCAGCTCAGCGATGATGCCGGGCTGGTCGCGCTGCTGGCAGCGAACGCCTACATTGCGTTCTTTGCGTTCTCGTGGGGGCCCATCATGTGGGTGATGCTCGGCGAGATGTTTCCGAACCGCTTCCGTGGCGCGGCGCTGGCGATGGCTGGACTGGTGCAGTGGCTCTCGAACTTTGCGATTACCATGACCTTCCCGGTGCTGCTTGCCAGTGTGGGACTGGGCATAGCATACGGCACCTATGCGGCCTTTGGCGTGATTGCGTTTGTCTTCGTGCAGCAGTACATCGAAGAAACGATGGGCAAAACGCTCGAACAGATGTCCCAAGAACACGAAGCCGCCGACATTGCGGCCGGGCAGGCGTCGTAAACACGTAGTCCACATATCTCAACAACTCCAGAGGCGCTCTCGGAAGAGGGCGTCTCTTTTTATATTTATTTAACTTCTGTGAATGACCGATAGGCAGAGTGATATACCTTGATAGTTTCCTGTCTCTCTCTCTAAAAAGCGTCCGTTAAAAGCATTCATCAAAAATAACGCAACGCTATGCGATCACTATGTGCAGTACTTTTAGCTGCTGTTTTCCTCGTTGGATTTACGGCAGAAGTGGGTGACCCGGAGCCAGATAATCCGGAGCCAATTGTTGAGAATAGCACTGACACGGAGCAAGTCCTGTTAGAAGTGGGAGCGACGAAATTACTCATCGACAGTCAAAGTGCTCTCAATGCAAGCACACTCTTGAACCAGTGTTCTCAAAAAGGTTTACAAAGTGGCTGTAAAGCGGCAGGTTGCACAGTACAGGGTACAGGAAGTGTTTGCTGTCTCAGAAATATAAGTGGCAATAATTTTCTCTGTGAACCTTGCGGGTGGCATTTTCCTATCCAGCAGTAAAGTATCAAGTATAACAGCTAACAATGCGGCAGATAAACGCGTACGGTACAAAATCACAATCGTGATGCTAGTATGATTGTGGCTACTAAAAAAGTAGATTAGTGCGATGTAGTGCTGCACGCCCCCATGCGTCATCCTGGATCTGTTCCTGACCCTAAGAGATACGGCTGTCGGGCTCCATCCAGGTGACTCATGGGGACTTTACTTGCAATGGCATCCTGACATAGTGAACTGTATTCCGTATATCCTTTCACGTGCTTCAGACTTTCTGCTACGCTATATAGCGTGGGTGGCAGGCCTTGCACTGGTTGAAAACCTACCTAATGAGTCCAACCCATTCATCGAATACCCAAGCACGATAATGCTCCATTCCCTGCATATGAATCGTACCCTCGTGGCGCTTTTGGCTCTCGTGGTGGCAGTCGCTGTGCAACCGGCACATGGCCAGTCGGACGAGGATCGGGGCCCGATCGCCTTCGACGATGCCTTCACCATCACAGACGAGACCGTGCTGGAGGGCGATGAAACGGTCCCCCTAACAGCGATCATCAACCCGCACGTTACCGCGGAGCGCATCTATCTTGCCGATTACCAGAGCCACCAGATCGCCCTCTACGACCACGATGGCACACGCCTGGCCGAAGCCGGACAGTTGGGTCAGGGACCGGGCGATGTGCAGATGCCGTTTGAAGTGAAACCGGGTCTCGATGCCGAGGAGATCTTCGTGTACGAACGCGGCAACATGCGCATTCAGGTGTTCGACGATGCACTGAATCATGTAGCCATGTGGGGCCGTGGGGCCGTTCAGACCGAACATCTGTTTCCGGTGGAGCACGGAGGGCGTTCTCGGATGGTGACCATTGGGCCCAATGCGTGTGAGTCGTCGATCTGTGCGGTGCGGGTGTATGATGCAGAGGGAAATCCCCTTCAGGGTATGGCATCCATAGACGAGACGCCGTTTTCAGCAACCTGGAAGGGCGATGTGGCGGGAGATACGGTGTATGTGGCCAATGTGCAAGAGCCGGTGGTGCAGAGCTACACACTGGAGGGCGAGCACGTCGTGTCGTTTCCCGTAGATTCGCCGTCTACGGCGTTCCTGGAGGCGGAATCAGAGCGGTACGATTCGCGTGAAGCCTTTATGGCAGACCGACGTGATCTGCTCAGTCGGCCCCACTCCATCATTCGCGATCTTTTCGTCCATCAGAACTATGTCTTTGTTCAGCACGAAAACAAAAACAGGGGCGATGACGCCCCCAGGTACTTTCTTGATGTATTCGATCGTGAGGGGACGCTACTCGCTCACGGCATTGAAACGCCGGGGGTGCTGGGGAGCGTGACGGATGCCTTCTATTTCACACAGGACGACTATGGCCCCGATTTTGGCAGGTTAACCATTCGGAGGGCTGAACTGAATGCTGATTGGTAGACACCAATAGATAGTGCTCCGTCAATCCTCATTTTGATGGTTGCTCTGCAATCATTCCCCAACGAAGCTTGTCATGGTGAGCGCAGTCGAACCATCTCCTTGGCGCTTGGCAGAGACGGCGGGACAGAGGCCCTGCCAAACTTGGGGGAGATCTTTCCTCCGACAGGAGTCGGAGCGACATGCGTCGGACGACGCTCAAGATGACAGCGTATGAGAGGAGTACGTTGCTACCTCAAGATTGACGCGTGACGCAGCAATAGGTCCTGTTGGATGCGAAGCCCGTGCTTACACCACAGCATGCGTCACGCTACCGTCCGCCTCGCCACACAGAATGTCGGTGGCCAGATTCAGGAACAGGCCGTGGTCGAGGATGCCGGGCTCGTCGTTGAGGGTGCGGTTGAGCGCCTCGGGATCGGTGATGCCGTTGAAGTGGGCATCTACGACCCACAGCCCCTGATCGGTGATGACCGGCCCGTCTTTGGCAGTGCCCATGCGCAGCTCCGGGCGTCCGCCAAGCTGTTCAATGAGGCGCTGCACGGGTCCGAGCGCCATGGGCACGACCTCAATGGGCAGCGGGAAGGCGTGTCCGAGTTCGTCAACCGGCTTCGAGGGGTCGATGAGCACCACAAAGCGCTCGGCGGCGTGAGCCACGACCTTCTCGCGCGTGTGGGCTGCGCCGCGTCCTTTGATAAGGCGGCCTTCCGGGTCCACTTCGTCGGCGCCGTCGAGGGCAAGGTCAAGGCGCGGCACGTTGTCGAGGGTAGTGAGGGGGATGTCGTGCTGCTTCGCCAGGCGCTCGGCGGCAAACGAGGTGGGCACGCCGACGATGTCGAGTCCGTCGTTCTGGATGCGCGTGCCCAGCGCCTCCAGCGCACAGGCGGTGGTGGAGCCGGTGCCCAGGCCGAGCGACATGCCCGACTCGACGAGATCGGCAGCGGCCGCACCGGCGGCTTGTTTGGCAGCGGAAGCGTCGGACATTTAGGGCAGGAGTCAGCAGAGAAAAGAGGGTGGGAATGTCGGCCCAAAGTTCCTGTTTGCATCGCGCAATCGCAAGCAGAGATTGGGCAAATAGCTGCGTTTGCAGACCTGTCAGGTTTCGAAACCTGACAGGTCTTGCCCCTGGTACAGCAGTTCGGTAGCGACGCAGCGTGGTGCGTCGCTCGTACTGAGAGGTCGAGAGCCGCGTCCCTGCCAAAGATGTTGCCACAGGCAGGTCCATTCGCCCTGCGAGGCCAGATATTCGGACGGGCGCGCGGCTGTACGTCTGGCAACAGCCCTACTCGTATCGCAACGACTCGATCGGATCCAACCGAGCGGCTTTGTAGGCCGGGTATCCGCCAAACGCAACGGCGATGAGCGTGACGCCGATGACCGCGCCCACGGCCCATCCCCACGGAAAGGACATGCCGATGTCGAAGTAGACCGCCACGAGGTTGCCAAAGGCCCCACCGAGGCCAATGCCAAGCAGCCCACCGATCTGGCAGAGCACGACCGCCTCCAGCAGAAACTGCCCCAGGATGTCGCGCTTTTTGGCACCCACGGACTTGCGCACCCCGATCTCGCGGGTGCGCTCAGTAACAGACACCAGCATGATGTTCATGATGCCGATGCCGGCGGTGACGAGTGCAATGAGTCCGATGCCGGCGCCGGCGATGGTGAGCGTAGCGGTGAACGTGTCGAAGGTGCTGCGGGCGGAGGCATTGGTTTCGATTTCGAAGTTGTTTTCGGCCCCGGCATCAACCTGGCGGATGACGCGCATCTGGCTGATGACCGCATCTTGAGCAGCCTGCATCTGGGTTTCGTTTCCTACACGCACGCTCACACTGTTCATGTCGCGCCCGCCGTCGCCGTAGGTGGCCAGGAGATGCGTGATAGGGGCGTAGATGCGGGAGTCGGGATCGAGCCCCAGGAAGCCGCCTTTGGCTTTGAGCACGCCCACCACCTCCAGGCGGACCCGCCCGATGCGCACGGTTTTGCCGATGGGCGTTTCGTTGGGGAAGAGCGTTTCGGCGACAGGAGCGCCCAGCATGGCGACGGGCCGCCCGTTGCGTACGTCTTGCACCGTGAAGGGGCGCCCGGCCTCCAGCGTGAAGCCGTAGTTGTCGAGGAAGAACGCGTCGGTGCCGTGCAGCTCGATAGCGGCTTCGGTTTCTTCGAAGCGCGACTGGGCCCGCTCGCGCCAGGCAAACTGCTCAAGCACGCTCACGTCGTAGGTGCCGCCTACCCGCTCGCGCAGCCCCTCGACCTGGTTGTAGGTTACGGGTGGACGATACGTGCGTCCGCGCCGCGGCCCCACAAACTGCTCGCCGTGCCGCTGCACCGAGAACGTGTTGGTGCCGTATTGCTGAATGGACTCCTTAAAGTAGGTGTCGATTACATCGACCGCCGTCACTGCCGCAATGACGGCAAACACGCCAATGACCATGCCAAGCAGCGTAAGGGCCGAGCGGGTCAGGTTAGCGCGCAGGGCGCGGAGGGCCGACCAAAACGCTTCAATCAGGTTCACGGCAAACAGGGGGATTCAAGAAACAGATCGTGAACGGCGAGGGAACTGCAGGCGACAGGGCTACTCGTAGCGCAGGGCGTCGATGGGGCGGGCCTGGGCGGCTTGCCAGGCGGGGGCAATGCCAAAGAGTACGCCCACGCTTACACAGATGGCGAAGGCAATGGCAACCACTTGGGGCGAGAGCGGCGCCGCAATACCCAGCGTGTTGCTAATAAGCGTGGTAAGGCCCGCGGTTACGCCAATGCCAATGAGTCCGCCAATCAGACACACGATAATGGCCTCAATCAGAAACTGCAGCAGGATGGTGAAGCGCTTGGCCCCCACGGCCTTGCGGATGCCAATCTCCTTGGTGCGCTCCTTAACGGAGACAAACATGATGTTCATTACGCCAATGCCGCCCACCACCAGCGCCAGCGCTGTTAGAAAGAGGCCCACGCCGTAAATGGCGATACGCACCGTAGAGAACGACGCCCGCACCTGGTCTTGCTGGTTGATTTCGAAGTTGTCGGCCTCGGTCGGGTCCAGCTGACGGGCGGTGCGCAAGATGCCAGTGAGCTCGTCTTCGGCGGGATTCATAAGCTCGGTGCCGGGCACCTTCACCATAATGGTGATGCTGCGCCACCGGCTGATGCCAAAGAGGCGCTCGAACGTGCTGAACGGGATGATAACCGTGTTGTCGTGGCTCCCATCGCCGCCAAAGAGGCCGGCGCCTTCACGTTCAATAACACCGACCACGGTACACGAGGCCGCGCCCATGCGTACCGGCTGGCCCAGGGCGGCCCCGCTCGGAAACAGCTCATCGGCAATGGCGGCCCCCACCACGCACACCGTGCGGGCGCCGCGCTCATCGCTCTGCGTCAGGAAGCGCCCTTGCGACAGCTCGACGCCCCGAATCTGCCCGTACAGCGGTGAGGAGCCCGTCACGCTGGCCCGGGCTGAGCGGTTGCGATACGACACCGTGCGGCCCGTGCTCGTCATGGGGGCCACGAACGAAGCGTAGTCCGAGCGCTCCTGAATGGTGTTCACAAGCTCAGGCGATAGCGCCGGACGGTTGGCCATCTCCCACCAGTCCACATTCACGTTGGCGCCCCACGGAAACTTGCTCACGTACATCACATCGGCGCCGAGCGTAGAGAGGGTTTCCTCGAACTCGTTGTTTACGCCATTAATGAGCGCGGCCATGAGGGTGACCGACACAATGCCAATCACAATACCCAGCGTGGTGAGCACCGCCCGCAGACGGTTGGCCCAGATGGCGTTCAGGGCAATACGAAGGCCTTCCACCAGGTCAAATAGAAAACGACGCACAGGGCAGTACAGGTTGATGCGAGAGGCAACAGCACCCCACGTACGTATCCCTGCGAACGATGGTTACAGCGGGTCGCATCAACAGCCCTATTGGCGTTGTCATTTGCCGCCGGGCGGAAACGAACGGGCAAAGCGTAGGCGGTAGTCGCTGTGCTCGGGATTGTAGCCTGCCTGAATCACCCGAAACCCTTCGTTCAGCGCCAGGATGGTCATGCCGGGATGCTTGTTCGGAAACGTGTCGAACACAAACCGCCGATAGCCGCTCGTCTGTACTCGCTCCAGCATGGCGTGCAGGAGCGCCCGCGCAATGCCCTGCCGCCGCGCTTCGGGTACGACGCCGCCCTTTGCGCTGTAGAAAACACGCGGCTGAAGCCGATAGCCTACCTTAAAGCCAACCGGCGTACCACGCAGCCACGCCACCAGCATCATCAGGTCGGCGCGCTTAAAGGTGCGAATCACCTCGGCATCCCCAAAGATCGTCTTGTTAAGCGTGCGCAGCAGCGGACGCTCCTCGCGCGAGATGGCAGCAATGCGAAGGGCTGAGGTCGCGTTCATGGGAAACCGGAGCAGATGGTAGATGAGATAGGCAGGTGCTAAAACGGCAATCCGTCGTCGGGCTCCGGTGGGTCCGGTTCGGGGTCGGATGTGCTGTCGTCGGTGGGCGCAGGCAGCGCCTCTGGCTCTGCGGTATCGGGCAGTTCGTTGGGGGCGGATTCGGGCGGCGCTTCGACCAGCTCTACCGGCTCCAGAATCGACTCGGGAATGTTCTCCAGAAAGCGGCTGCGCGAGGCCATCGTATCGCCGTAGTACCGGCTCGTCTGCAGCATGGGGTACGAGATGAAGAGGGTCTCCTCAGCGCGCGTGACGGCGACGTAGAGCAGGCGCAATTCCTCGTCGAGGCCGCCCGGTTCGTCGAGGGCATACTGCGAGGGCAGCGTGCCGTCGAGTGCGTGGATGAGAAACACGCTGTGGAATTCGAGCCCCTTCGCCGAGTGGATGGTGGAGAGGACGAGCGGGGCTTCGTCGTCGGTCGTGCCTTCTTGGTCGAGCGCCGTAAGCTCAATCGGGTCCAGGGTGAGGTCCGCGAGAAAGCGCTGTCGGCTGTCGTAACGGGCTGCGAGCGGCGCAAGATGCTCCAGATCCGATTCGCGCTTGGGGTAGTCGTCGGGATACGTCTCCTCGAACAGCGGGCGATAGTAGGTGAGCACCGCTTCCATCTGCTCGGTAAGCGGCTGCTCATCAGGACGGATACTGCGGAGCGTGTTCAGCAGCTGGGTGAGCGTGTCGAGGTAGCGCTGGGCGAACGGGCCCTGCTCGTCGACCACAAACGCGCTGTGGTCGTCGTTGGTGAGCCAGTCGATGAGATCCTGCGCGGTTTTTGGGCCGATGCCATGAATCAGCTGCAAGATGCGATTCCAGGCTGCGGCGTCGTCGGGATTCTCGGCTACACGCAGGTGTGCCAGCACGTCTTTGATATGCGCGGCCTCGCTCAGCTTCGTGCCGCCGTACTTGACGTACGGGATGTTGCGCTTGCCCAGTTCAATCTCGACATCGTAGCTGTTGTGGCTGCTGCGAAAGAGCACGGCCTGGTCGCGAAGCGGTACGCCCTGCTCACGGAGTTGCGCGACCATCTGTCCAACGAAACGCGCCTCCATGGCGGTATCGGCAGCAGGTACAATGGCAGGCAGGTCGCCCGTGTCGGCGTCCGAGAAGAGCGTTGTGTCGTACGAGCGGTCGGCGTGGTCGGTGAGGTGGTTCGCCAGATCCAGAATCGGCTGGGTGGAGCGGTAGTTCTGCTCCAGCTTCAGCACGCGGGCGTTGTCGTATTGTTTGGGGAAGCGAAAGATGTTGCGGAAGTCGGCCCCGCGAAACCGGTAGATGCTCTGCGCGTCGTCGCCCACCGCAGTCACGTTGCCATGCACCGAAGTAAACTGCTGCACGAGATCGGCCTGCACCGCGTTGGTGTCCTGGTACTCATCCACAAGCACATGGCGACAGCGCGTGGCCACCTGCTGGCGGACGGCGTCGTTCTGCGACAGCAGCTCGTGGGTGCGGCGCAAGAGATCGTCGAAGTCGAGCATGTGGTGCTCGGCTTTGTACGCGCGGTAGGTGTCTTGCAGCTCGTGCAGGTCATCGTGCAGGTGCGTAAACTGCGGGTAGCGGTCGTGCAGGGCCTCCGAGAGCGCGCGGTCGCGGTTGACGGTGTCGGAGAACATGGACTGCAGCGTGCCCTTGTTGGGGAAGCGGTCGGCCCGGTCGGGGTAGCCGCCGCGAGTGCGAAGCATAGAGAGCACGTCGGCAGCGTCGGAGGCGTCGAGGATGGTGAAGTCGGGCGAGAGGTTGAGCGCAGGGGCGTGTTGGCGCAGCAGCTGCATGCAGAAGCTGTGAAAGGTGCCGCCCTGTACACGCTGGCAGCGTCCGTCGAGGAGCGAGGCGGCGCGCGTCATCATGTCGCGGGCCGCGCGACGCGTAAAGGTGAGCAGCACAATGGAGCGCGGGTCGAGCCCGGTTTCCACCAGATACGAGAGCCGGTACACGAGCGTACGGGTTTTGCCGGTGCCTGCCCCTGCCACAATGAGCAGCGCGCCGGGGTCAGCGGTGGCAGCAGCGTACTGTTGGTCGTTCAGCTCGGCGCGGTAATCGACCGTGAGGTTCTCGGGCGAAGCGCCGGAGCCGGTGGGGTCGAGCGTGATGCGGCGAGCCATGGCACAGCGGTAGATAGTGTGGTGAAGATAGAACAGCAGAAACCAAGAGCGGCAAGGCCGTTTGAACCCGGATCTATGCCCGAAAGGGCGGGAGCCTTAACTTGCGCCCGCGCATGGGTGATCCCGGGGCGGAGCCGTGGGGCCGCCGGAGGTCCGGAACGAATAGGGGGCGGGGGCACGAGGCTTCGCTTTCCCCTGAAAGCCGAAAATGCGTTGCACCCAACTCGGGGCCTCAACACTGGAGCGTTTCCGGTAGACATCCAACGGAGGACCGTTGGACGCAGGAGGGAGCGGGGAAGTGGCTGTGGCGTGTGCGGCTCCACGGTCCTTTCGAGAAAAATGAGCAGGGGGCGGTGGACATTGCGGGGCGGTGTGTTGTAGGTTACATGTACGTATACCTCAACGCAGTTGCATCGAGTAAAGCGGGTTTCTATGGGAAAGGTCATCGCGGTTGCGAATCAGAAAGGCGGCGTGGGCAAAACCACGTCGGCGATTAACCTGGCGGCGTCGCTGGCGGCGACCGAGTACTCGACGCTGCTGCTCGACATTGATCCGCAGGCCAACTGCACCTCGGGCATTGGCGTGGCGCCGAAAGACCTGAACGCGTCGATCTACGAGGCGCTTACTGGGCAGGTCGATCCGGAGGACGTGGTCGTGACGACCGACATTCCGTTTTTGGATCTGATGCCGAGCCACATCAACCTGGTCGGGGCCGAGATCGAGATGATTGAGGTGGATGAGCGGGAGCGCATCCTGTCGAAGGTGCTCACGCGCTTGCGCCGCATGTACGACTTTGTGGTGATTGACTGCCCGCCCTCGCTGGGGCTGCTCACGTTGAACTCGCTGACGGCGGCTAACTCGGTGCTCATTCCGGTGCAGGCCGAGTATTTTGCGCTGGAGGGACTCGGGCAGCTGCTGAACACCATCAAGATTGTGCGCAAGCATCTGAATCCGGATCTGGAGATTGAGGGCGTGCTTCTTACGATGTTCGACACGCGGCTCCGCCTGTCGAATCAGGTGGCCAAAGAGGTACGCCGCTACTTTGGCGATCAGGTGTTCGAGACGATTGTGCAGCGCAACGTGCGGCTTTCGGAGGCGCCGAGCTTTGGCAAGCCCGTCATTTTGTACGATGCGTCGAGCAAGGGCGCGCGCAACTACATTGCGCTGGCCCGCGAGATTGTAGAGGCTAACGAAGAAGACGCATCGTCCGCGTCGTCCAATGGCACTGCCACCGCGGATACCGATCCTGAGCCCGCTCCAGAGAGCGCTCGCGATGCGTCGGACGGCATCCCCACGCCCGATTCGGAAGAGCCCGCGCCGCCCCGTCGTTCGTCGACCCCAGCTAACGGCTTCTCGCTCTCCAACTCGTAACCCGCACTCGTTTTCTTGGGATGCGCCCGCGGTCTTGTGGATACGAGGCGCGTCTCGGTCTAACCCCACTTTGCTATGGCTAACAACTCTGCACTCGGACGCGGACTGAACGCGCTCCTTCCCGGTGATGATGACAGCGAGCGCGACGGCACCGTGCGCCAGAGCCAACTCTACCAGTTCGACAGCGACGAGGAGCGCATGGTGGGGCGCGTAGCCGACGTGGCCATCGACGCAATCCGCCCCAATCGCTACCAGCCGCGGCAGTCCTTTAGCGAGGACGCGCTCGACGAGCTGGCGGCGTCTATCGAACAGATGGGCATCATTCAGCCGATTACGGTGCGGGCGCTCGGTAACGGCGAGTTCGAGATTATTTCGGGCGAGCGCCGCTGGCGGGCGGCCCGCCGCACCAGTCTTACGCACCTGCCCTCGTTCGTGCGCCGCGCGGACTCGGAGCAGATGCTGGAGATGGCGCTGGTGGAGAACGTGCAGCGTGAGGAACTGAACCCCATTGAGGTAGCGCTGGGCTACCATCGGCTTATGGACGAAGTCGGGCTTACGCAGTCCGAGGTCGCCGAAAAGGTAGGAAAAAGCCGGGCGTCGGTGGCCAACTTTCTGCGGCTGTTGCGCCTGCCGCCAGTGGTGCAGGCCGCCCTGCGCGACGGCGAGGTAGCCATGGGCCATGCCCGCGCCCTCGTCACGATCGACGACCTGGAGGCGCAGGAAGAGCTGCTCAGCAAGATTATTGAAGAGAGTTTGTCGGTGCGCGACGTAGAGGCCCGTGCGCGTGCCTGGCATGCCACCCAAGAAGCCGCAGAGGAGTCTGACGACGAGCCGGACGAGCCCGACGCGGAAGCGGATAAGGGCCCGAGCCGCACAAAGCTACAGCTTAACGACTACCGAAAGCGGCTGCGCTCGCGCCTGAGCACGCAGGTGCACATCCACCACAAGGAAAAAGAAGGCGAAGGCCGCATCGAAATTGCCTATTACTCCGAGGAAGATCTGGAGCGCCTGCTTGAGATTTTGGATGCGTGAGGTCCCTGATGCGTGTGTGTATCTTTGAATCCGTGATCCGCACCATGCTTGTTGCATCAGGCCGCTGGCGCACGATTCTGGGAGCCCTGCTGGGGATTGTGCTTGCCGGGGGCATATCCGCTGGCATGACCGCACACCCAGCCCATGCGCAGCCCGATAGCGTGCGCACCGAGCGGCTGCGTGCGCAGGGCTATCCGGAAAACCATACCCCCCGCCGGGCGCTGTGGCGGGCAGCGGCACTGCCGGGCTGGGGGCAAGTCTACAACCGTCAGTATATCAAGCTACCCTTCGTGTACGGCGGGATCGGCGGCTTCATCTACAACGCTGTGCGCAATCAGAGCCGGTACCGGCTCTACCGGCGTGCGAATCAGTTTGCGGTGGGGCAGAACGAAGCCGAAGAAAACGGCGGTCCCAATCGGTTTGCACAGTACGAGCCGCAGTACAACGAAGCGCTCGGCGAACTGGGGCAGGGCGCGTCCGCCAATCTGATTCGTCAGCAGCGCGACACATTTCAGCGCCAGCGCAACCTCATGATCATTGGTGCTGGTGTGTTCTATGCGCTTACCATCGTCGATGCGTACGTCAGCGCGCATCTACTCACGTTCGACGTAGGCGATGATCTGGCCATGCGGATACAGCCCACACTGATGCCCACGACGCAGACTCCCGGGGTGCGGGCTACATGGCAGTTCCGGTAGACAGCTGGATGGGAAACGCGTGGTCGTGGCGCGCAGGATCATCATGAAAGCCGCTTCAAAATGTGTTATGAAAGGGCTTTCTGGCGTCTGGCGGACGGGCATTGTAATGAACAATACATTTCGAGTCCGTTATATAGCTTCTGCGAAAAAGAAGGCCGTTCGTCTGCAATTTTCCGTATACGTTGTATATGAGGGGGCGAATAGCGAATCCTTGTACCGCGCGCCCAATACCTACAGTCCTGTTGTCGCATAGAAATTGCGTCTGTGTGTACAGGCGAAGTGTGCATCAGGACATGCGCTAAGACATCCACACCGAGCGGCTGTTACTTTCCGTGTAATGCGGGCGGCTACATACCACACGTACTCGGTACGCCGAGCGAACCCCCACAACTGCGGGGCTTGACCCCCCGCTTTTTCACGGCCGCATTGTGCGTCATGCGAGCGTTTCGCGCTGAGTGCGATCGCCGTAAAAACGCACACAGACAAGAGAAGCGGAGCCTCGTGCTCGCCGCACTATTGCCACACGTTGCAACCAACTGTATGTCAGATACTTCTGCGTCATCCCCAACTGCCCCAACCGACACCGCCAACGATGCTGCGGCGCGTCCTTCGCTGTTTGACAAGTGCCATCAGTTCTTTGAGCCGGATGGTGATTATGCTAAGGCGAAAGAGGCCGACCTGTATCCGTACTTTCGCCCCATTGAGCGGAACGATGGGGCCCGTGCCATCATGAACGGCGAGGAGGTTGTCATGGCGGGGTCGAACAACTACCTCGGCCTCACCTCCGACCCGCGTGTCCAAGAGGCGGCGGCACAGTCCATTAAGACCTATGGCACAGGCTGTACGGGCAGTCGCTTCCTAAACGGCACGCTCGACCTGCACCTGCAGCTTGAAGAGCGGCTGGCTGATTTCATGGAGGCCGAGGCATGCATCCTGTATTCTACCGGATACATGACCAACCTGGGGGTCGTGCAGGCGATTGCTGGAAAGGGCGACATGATCTTTTCCGACAAGGACAACCATGCGTGCATCGTAGCAGGCACGCAGATGAGCTACGCCGAAACACGTCGCTATCGGCACAACGACCTTGACCACCTGGAGCAGATGCTGGAGCGTGCGCATGAGCGTCACCCCGACAAGGGCAAGCTCATTGCCACCGACGGCGTGTTCTCGATGAGCGGCGAAATTGCCGATGTGCCGCGTCTCATCTCGCTGGCCCGCACCTACAACGCGGCGCTCATGCTCGACGATGCGCACGCCATTGGCGTCATCGGGCCCAAGGGCCAGGGCTCGGCCTCGACCTACGGACGCCTGCAAGACGTGGACCTGATTACCGGCACCTTCTCGAAGAGCTTCTCCTCGCTGGGCGGCTTCTGCGTAGGCGATGAAGACGTGATCGAGTACCTGCGTCACGAGAGCTCGCCGCACATCTTCAGCGCCTCGATGCCGCCGGCTAATGTGGCTACCGTGCTCAAGTGCCTCGACATTCTCGAAGAAGAGCCGGAGCGCCTGGAGCGCCTCTGGGAGGTCTCCGACTACATGCGCGAGGGCTTCCGCGAGCAAGGGTTCGACGTGTGGGATAGCGAAACGCCCATCATCCCGGTCGTCGTAGGCGACATGGAAACATGCTTCCGCTTCTGGCGCGACCTGCTCGAAGAGGGCGTGTTCGTAAACGCGGTCGTGCCGCCCGCCGTCCCCAAAGGCCAGTCGCTCATGCGCACCTCCTACATGGCCACGCACACCGATGAGGACCTCGACCGCATTCTGGAAGCCTTCTACAAAGTAGGCACCCGCCACGGCGTGATTGGCTCGAACGGCGTCCACTAACCCCCTGTGTTGATTCATGTTGAGCGAGGCGCGGCGCTGCTCCCTGCAGGGTCGCGCCTCGGTGTTTGATGCTTGCCCCTCTGCCCTATGGCTGCCCCTGCTCCCATTCAGATTCGTCCCGTTACCTCGCGTGCCGATCGCGACGCGTTCGTTGACTGGCCGTATCAGTTCTACCCTGAGCGCTACCCGAACTGGGTGCCGCCGTTGCGCCGCGAGGAGCATGCCACCCTCAACCCCGACAAAAACGCGTTCTTCGACCACGGCGAGATGCAGCTCTTTCTTGCCGAAGATGACACCGGACAGGTGCGCGGGCGCATTGCCGCCATTATCAATGGGATGCATCTGCAGAAGTACGACGATGATACCGGCTTCTTCGGCTTCTTCGAGACCGAGAACGACCCGGCAGTCGCCAAGGCGCTACTCGACGCCGCCGAGTCGTGGCTGCGCGCTCGCGACTGCATCCGGATGCGCGGCCCCACCAACCCGTCCCTGAACGACGTCTCGGGCCTCCTGGTCGACGGCTTCGACCGGAAGCCCTCGGTACTCATGCCCTACAACCCGCCGTACTACGCCGACCTGCTCACCGACTACGGCTTCGAGCGCTCAATGACCATGTGGGCCTACTACGCCCACAAGCGCTACGCCAAATACGACCGGCTGCGGCGCGGCGTTGACATCGTAAAGCGCCGTACGCCCGGCCTGTCGCTTCGCACCATCGACCCCGACAACCTCTACGACGAAGCGCGCACGCTGCTTGATATCTACAACGAAGCCTGGTCCGACAACTGGGGACACGTACCCATGAGCGAGGCCGAGTTCACCCAACTCGTCGATAGCCTCAAGCAGGTGTACGACCCACGCCTGATCTACTTTGTCGAGCACGAGGGCGAGCCTGTCGCCTTTGCGCTCTCGCTACCCAACATCAACCAGGCGCTGCGCCATGTTGACGATGGGCGTCTCTTTCCCACCGGGTGGTGGACGCTTCTCATGCGCACCACCTACGGCATCAGCGAGTTACGCATGCCGCTTATGGGCATCCGCAAAGCCTACCAGGGCAAAGGCATCGACGCCCTC
The DNA here is from genome assembly GCA_913056335.1 of uncultured Rhodothermaceae bacterium. Classification (GTDB taxonomy): domain Bacteria; phylum Bacteroidota; class Rhodothermia; order Rhodothermales; family Salinibacteraceae; genus Longimonas. The sequence continues at coordinate 14,597 of CAJXLX010000030.1, read as the reverse complement.
ATGGTGCTGGAGACGATGGAGCGCGGCCCCGAATACGGCTACGACGCCTGCGAAACCAGCTGGGTGCTCGACACCAACGAACGCCTCAAAAACGCCATCGAATCCATCGGCGCCATCCGCGACAAAGAGTACGCGCTCTTCGAAGCCGCCCTGCAGTAGCCCGTGCAGAATCCCGTTCTGTAGCCAAGAGGCCTCCGTTCGCGTCTAATGACGAGCCTCAATGCATTCGAGATGTAGAGGAAAGCGAAGCGCCGCGCTTCGTCCACCACCCCACCCAGCTTCATCGGCTGATGATCCACGTGTCTGTTTCACTTTGTTCGCATCGGAATGCCGCCCATCCGCTTTGTTTACTTCGATCTTGACGACACCCTGCTCGACCACCGCCACGCCGAGCGCGCTGCCCTGGGCGATGTGATGAACGACTTCCCCACGATCTTCGCGGGGCACGATCTGGATACCGTGCACGATACGTACCATCACATCAACAAGCCGCTGTGGCAGGCCTATGCCCAGGCCACGATTGACAAAGCCACCGTAAAGCAGCAGCGCTTCCACCGCCTCCTCAACGCACTCGACGCTGACACGGAACAGGCGTCTGCTGTGCACGCGCGGTACCTGCAGCGCTACGGCGCACACTGGCAGTACATGCCGGGGGCACAGCAGGCATTTACCCAGATCGCGAACCAATACGGCGTTGGCATCCTCACCAATGGATTTAGCGAGACGCAGCAGCGCAAAATGAATCAGTTTCCGATGCTGCAGGACGCCGCTGCCTCCGTGATTATCTGCGAAGACGTAGGCCACCTCAAGCCGCATCCCGCTGTGTTCACACACGCAACTATGCAGGCCCGCGTGGATCCCAACGAGATTCTGTACGTGGGCGACTCGTACACCTCCGACGTGCAGGGCAGTGCGCAAGCAGGGTGGAAGATGGCCTGGTACACCCCGCGAACCGCGCCGGACAAGCCCGTAGCGCACGGGTTCGCCTTCTCCGACTGGTCGGACCTATTACGCCGTGTGGCATAGGAACGCATCGGCTACAGGAGTGCAGACATCGTCTGGATGAACGAGTCGAGGGCACGCGGGTCGAGCGCAATCGTGACAATGATCCCTGCAATGGCTCCACCGATGTGTGCCTCGTGTGCAATGCCTCCGCGCTGCCCGGCGCGCTGGTTTCGGTTGGAGGCGTAGATGGATCCCACTACGTAGCCCACCGCAAACAGCACAGCAGGAATAGGCAAAATAAAGAAGAGATAGAGCATCTCCAGGGGAAAGAAGAGGCAGAAGCCAAAGACGACCCCGCTTACTGCCCCCGAGGCGCCAACTGCGGCATACTGCGGATCGTCGTAATGATAGGTGAAGGTAACCGCGTGCGCCAGAATCTCGCAGAGCACGTACAGCACCAAAAACCCAAATGCTCCCAACAGCCCTTCCAGTATGGGGCCAAAGAAGAAGAGCGTGATCATATTGACGGCCAAGTGCGCGCCGTTTCCATGCACAAAGCCGGCCGTTAAGAAGCGATAGTACTCGCCGTGGTTCGCGATGCGATACGGCTGAAAGGAGAGCGGGTCGAGCAGCCGGGGATTCCGATACAGCACATACCAGCTCACCACCACATTGGCAAGCAGCAGCGCTGTGGTGACGGGTACATCAGCAAGCGAAATGGGACCTTCGAACGGCATCTCGACCATAGCAGATTACGCAGCAGACGTGGGCACCGCGTCGTTGACCGATGCACGGAGCGATTCAAAGAGCGGGCGTCCGTCGTCGGAGCCCAGGAGCAGTTCGACGTGTCGTTCGGGATGCGGCATGAGCCCGAGCACGTTGCGGGCTTCGTTGCAGATGCCTGCAATGTTACGCATTGAGCCGTTGGGGTTGGCATCGTCGGTGGGGCGGCCCTCGGCATCAGTGTAGCGAAACAGCACCTGATTGTTGGCTTCGAGCGCGTCGAGGGTGGCGTCGTCGGCCACGTATCGGCCTTCGCCGTGCGCTACCGGAAGCGAAAGCACTTGCCCCGGCGCATACTGCGCGGTAAACGGCGTGTCAATGCGCTCCACGCGCACAGCGGTGGGCTTGCAGACAAAGCGCAGGGAGTTGTTGCGCGTCAGCGTACCAGGCAGCAGCCCCGCCTCGCACAGCACCTGAAACCCGTTGCACACGCCCAGTACGAGTCCACCCGCGTTTGCAAAGTCGACGACCGCATCCATAACGGGCGAGAACCGGGCAATGGCCCCCGAGCGCAGGTAGTCGCCATACGAAAAGCCACCGGGCAGCACAACAACATCCAGCGCGCTCAGATCCGTGTCTTGATGCCACACAAAGGTAGCGTCTTCCCCAAGCACATGTTTTACTGCGTGATACGCGTCGTGATCGCAGTTTGAGCCGGGAAAGGTAACAATGCCAAATCGGGCCATGGCTAAGCAGGGCGTAAGCGGAAGAGCAGTGGGCGTATATCAACGTAGCGAACAGGTAGGGCGGATGCGCAGCCTGCGAGCGTGAAAAGCGTATGAGGCAACGCATATGCGCCAGGCAGCCGCCCGTTACTGAGCAACTGCCTGGCGCGGAAAAAGCGGATTGTGGGTGCAGGCGTGGGACTGTAGGGGATGCGAGGGGCCGTGCATTCAAGCGCCCGCCTGTGTATATCCCCAAACAAACCCGCTATGCACTACGCATCAACAAAGTTGAGCCAGCTGCTCTCGGCATCGTCGTAGGCTTCGATGGGCAGCGGCTCGGGAGTGGTGTGGTAGGAGCAGAGCAGGCGTTGCACCTCTTGGGTGAACACGTGGAGGGCGTTCGAGATGAGGTCGCTGCGGAAGCCTCGATCGCCCAGCTCCACGATGTACTCCATGACCGCCAGGCGACCCAGCGCGCGGCCCAGCTCTACGCTTTTACGCTGCGAGAGCGACGATGCTTCGACCGAGAAGTCGAAGGCCCCGTCGAAGCGATCGGCGGCGCGGTGCGTCGGCTCAAAGTCGCGCAGGAAGGCGCCCACATTGCTGACCTTGGCGCGGCGCATGTGCTTGAGCACCGTTTCGGTGATCTGCTGGTAGAGCACATCGTTCGAGCCCTCGAAGATCTGGAACGGACGGCTGTCGACGGTGGCGCGCCCAGCGGGATGATCGAGGCGGTACCCTTGTCCGCCGGAAAGTTGCAGGAAGGATTGCGCCGCATCCTGCATCAGGTCGGTGACTACGGCCTTGGTGGAGTTTGGCCCCAGATTGTCGCCGGCCAGGTTGTTTTCGAGAGCGGCGGTTTCGCTGGTGTGCAGGCACATTGCAGAGCATGCCGTGAAGGCGGCCTGAATCCAAGAGAGCCGTTTGCGCACCTGGTCGTATTCGAAAAGCGAGCGTCCGCCCACATGGCGGCTTTTGCAGTGGGCCAGGGATTCGTCGAGGATACGCTTCAAGAAGCCCATGCCCATGCCGGGAAACTCGATGCGGCTGCGGTGCAGGGTGTCGAGCATCATCTTGATGCCCGTGCTTTCCGGCTCCAGCTTATGCTGGCGCGGTACCGTCAGGTCGATGTTGTTACGGCCGTACGGAATGAGATAGAGCCCCAGGTTCTGGTAGATCTCCTCGACCTCCACCATCTGCTCCGCCTGGTTCATGTCGGCGATGAAGAAGTCGATGTCGCGGCTTAGCTGCCCGCTTTCCGACTGGCGGCGTGCGGTGATGAGCCAGAAATCGGCCCATCCGGTAAGCCCAGCCCAGTGTTTGGTGCCGTTGAGCTGGTAGCCCTGCTCCGTTTCGGTGTAGGCCGTTTGCATGTTGAGTGCATCGGTGCCATAGTCGGGCTCGGTAATCATGAGCCCGCCCATATTCTTGTCTTTCAGGAAGCGCTCGAAGATCGGGCCTTTCACGGCCTCGTTGGCATACTTCGTAACGGGTTGCAAAAAGAGCGCGCCGTTGATGCCATAGGTAAGCGAGAGCGCGAGCGACTCGTACGAGGCCGCGGCCAGAATGGCCTGGCACTCATGCACATGGCCGCCCCGACCGCCGTACTCTTCGGGAATGAAGGTGGCGAGGGGGGTGGCGGACTGCACTTCGCGCATCATGTACGGCGGCAGGCCCCGTGTGAGGCTTACCGCATCGGCATCGCTGCGCTCCCGAAAGACCGTGCGCAGCTTGTCGCGAAACGTGTCAAGAAACGAATCAAAGTCGACGGACGAGCGGATGTCGTCCGAAAGGTAGGGGGCAATACTCATGAGCTACGGGGCCACAATCATCGGAATATGGTACGTATATGTAACGGTACCAGATGAAGCGTCGAAAGATCGCCACATTTTCGACTCAGAATCGACAAACTCGAAATAATCGTAGATTTATGAAAGATAGCAGCGCGGGACGCGCCTGGAGCAACGGTCTCCCACAAAAAAGTGGGGACAACCCGGACGGGCGTCCCCACATGCTGCATTAGCGATTGGTGCAGGGGACACGTAGGATGGCGGTAGGGCAAGCGCCTTCCCTCGCATCCGACTGCACGATCGACAGGACCGATTTTAAAACGGCAGATCGTCGTCGGGCTCGAACGAGTCTTCTTGCTGCTGACTCTGGCCACCGCCGCCTCCGCCCTGGCTGCTGCTCTGCTGTTGTCCCTTGCGCGGTTGGCGTCGCTGGTCGAAGTTGCCAGGGCCGTTGTCTTGGTTCATGCGGTTGTTATTGCCACCAGAACTGCCGCGTCGGCCGCCGCCGTCGCCGCCACTCAGAAAGACGACATCGCGGGCTTTCACTTCGGTGCTGTACCGCTTATTTCCATCGCGGTCCTCCCAGGAGCGGGTCTGGAGTGAGCCTTCCACGTAGACTTGGCGGCCCTTTTCGAGATACTCACCGCAGGTTTCGCCAAGTCCGCCCCAGGCGACCACGTCGTGCCACTCGGTGGTGTCAACGCGCTCGCCCTCGCGGTTGGTATACGAGTCGCCGGTGGCCATGCGCATGTTGCACACCGCTGTGCCGCTGTTGGTGTAGTTGAGTTCAGGATCTTGGCCCAGTCGTCCGACCAAGATGACCTTGTTTACGCCGCGTGCCATAGTGGGTGGTTACGTTGTGTTATACAGGTACGATACGTGCTGTCTGATCTCGTTAAAACGGTGGAGCGCCGTTGGGTTCATCCGAAGCCGGTGCCTTTTCAGAGGATCTGTATGCCGCTACATCCGCTGGCTCATGCACGGCTTCGCGCGGTGTAGTGCTTGGAGAGTCTGAGCGCGTGTTGCCCAAAAAGACGACCTCGCGTGCCTTTACCTCGGTGCGATACTTTTTGTTGCCGTCGCGGTCCTCCCACGAGCGAGTCTGTAATGAGCCTTCCAGATACACTTGCTGGCCCTTGTCGATATACTCGTCGCAGATCTCCGCCAGTCGGCCCCACACCACGATGTTGTGCCACTCGGTGGTGTCAACGCGCTCGCCGTTGCTGTCGGTGTACGAATCATTGGTCGCTACCGAGAAGGTGCACACTGCAGTGCCACTGTTGGTGTATTTGAGTTCGGGATCTTGACCCAGCCGACCCACCAAGACGACTTTGTTTACGCCACGTGCCATGATAACAATAGATTTATGTTTAGAGATAGATCAGTAAGCCGAACTGCATATATGGCCTCCACACCGTAGACACGGTAATTTTGCAAACGTAACGTGAATAGATGCGAATGGAATTAGAGACTGCAGACGTGTCTAAAAGCAGTTGGGTTCAGATATTGTTAGCTGTAGGCATGTTCATCTTCGGGACGAGCCGGGCCGCTGAAGACCGAGTACAGGAATCCAAAGTACAGCAGGATCACAGGAAAAAATATCACTGCCATCACGAACGTGATGTTCATCGGTAAAGGGGATACGACAGCATCCCGTACAGTGAGAGCCTCAGCTGGATACACGAACGGATACATCAGATAGGCAACGAGTCCGATGAGCAGGGCGGACATGCTGGCGGCTGCGAAAAGTGCGCTGTGATGTAAGCGCTGCTGCTGAAAGCGATACACAGCAGCCCCCCCTACGACCGATCCGAGTACGATAAATGCGGTAGGAAGCGATAGCAACGTGGCCTGCGTATCGGGATGCCATTGATAGAACGTAGCAGCGGTGAGCACCAGCATGCCCAGATAGCCGACGCTGGCCCAGCGAGACCGCACGGCCATGCGCTGTTGCAAGGCCCCCTCGGTCTTAATAGCGAGAAACGATGCCCCCAGCATCAGTGAGAGTACAACAAGGGTAAGTCCAACGACCATCGGGCCTGGCGTAAGAGGCGATGCTGCACCAAGAGCCCAGCTTCCAGCAAGCATACCCAGGAGGAACGGGGAAAACAGACTACCTGCTACGAAGGCCTGATCCCAGAACGGAGTCCATTTTGCGTCGGTTGTATTGCCTCGAAGTTTGGAGCCCAGTCCGCGCATCGACAGGGCAAAGAGGAGCGCAAACACGAGGAGGTAATGGGTGCTAAGAAGCTGCGCATACACGCGTGGGAAGCCCGCGAACAGTACAGTTCCAAAAAGCACAAGCCAGACCTCGTTTGCCTTCCAGACGGGCCCAAAAGCTGCTCGTAGTGTAGCACGCTCGTTGGCCGTAGCCGTATGGTAGAGCATACCCAGTCCAAAGTCGAACCCATCAAGCAGTAGGTAGCCTCCAAAGGCAACCATTACAAAACTGAACCAGAGCTCGGGGAGCGCAGGCAGCAGATATTCCGACGTTGAAAGAATGCTATCCATGGTGAGCTACCGAGGGTTGTTCGACAGATTCAGTATCCGAGGAGGCGTTGTGTTCGGCGTCCACAAGACGCTTAAACGTGTACAGGAAGATGCCGAATAGGATAATGTAGCCGACGACAAAAGCGGCCAGTGTGAAGGTGGCCTGAGCCGAGGTAAGTGACGTGGAAACGCCTTCGCCAGTGCGTAGCACATCCTGGATGAGCCACGGCTGCCGCCCGATCTCTGTAACGTACCACCCGGTAAGAAGCGCCACGAACCCAAGCGGAGCCGACAGCATCATAGCGTGCAGGTACCGGGTGTCGTCGTAGAGCCGACCTTGCCAGAGCCGGTATCCACCCCACACGCCGAGGAGGATGAATAAGAAGCCAAGCCCAACCATGATGCGGAATGACCAGAATACCATAGCCACGGGTGGACCTTCGTAGGGGAAGTCGTTAAGTCCGGTTATTTCGTAGTCGGTATCGCCGCCGCTGGCCAGGTACGAGGCCAGATGTGGAATGCTGATAGCGTAGAGATTTTCGGCCCGCGGATTTGTGAAAGCTTCCAACTCAGTTGGGAATGCAATCAGATGCAGGTCGGCAGACCCGGTTTCGTAGTGGGCTTCCATCGCTGCAAATTTGTGAGGCTGGGTCTCGCCCACATGCCGACCGTACATATCCCCCTGTACGACTTGAAGAACGGAAGTGACCAGGATGACAATTACCGATGCACGAAACGCTGTGCGCCACGCGGCAGTGCGGTGGTTCCGCCAGAGGAAGTAAGCTGACACACCTGCAATGATAAGAGCTATAGACAGCACAGAGGCCATCTGCATGTGGGCGTACATCCACGGCATGCGTGGGGTGAGGAAAGCAGCAACCGGATCGGTGAGTTGAGCCACTTCAAGACCGCCCTTTTCAACGAGCTCGAACCCCTGCGGCGTCTGCATCCAGGCGTTAACAACGATAATCCAGAATGCCGACAGCCACGCTCCAAACGCCACCATGACAGACGAGAACACGTAGAACCAGCCAGGAACGCGGTCATGACCAAACAGCATGACGCCCAGAAAGACCGCTTCGGTGAAGAACGCCATCTTGGTTTCGAAGGAAAGCGGTCCACCAATGAGCTCGCCGGCAACCTCCGAAAACACCGCGAAGTTTGTACCAAACATAAAGCCCATCGGGATACCCGTCACGGTTCCCATGATAAAACCGATGGCGAAGAGCTTGGTCCAGAACGTGCGCAGTTTGCGATAGCGTGCCTGTTGCGTGCGAAACTCCTGCACGGTAAAGTAGACCAGGAAAGGAGCCAGCCCAATCGAGGTGGCGGCAAAGATAATGTGGATGGAGATCGTCCACCCAAACTGAATCCGGCTGGCCAGTTCCGGCGAAAGGAATGCAAGGGGAGAGAAGAAATCCATAGGCTGCAGTCCTCGGTAGTCCGCCAGTCAAGTGCGGCGCCCAACCCGCTCCAGCATGCTGGAGAACTACTCACTTGTTGTTACAAGTTTAGTGGCATGATGTGGTAAACCTGGCAGGAGGAGAAGGTTCGAGCCCGGAAGCGGTGGAGGGTGAAGTTTGACAGAAAGGAGTGTGGGAAAACGATGGATCATTTTTCGTGTCTCGCCCCGACGCATCCGATGCGTGACGTGAATGAAGTAGGAGGATGCAACAGGCAGGCGCCCTACCCTAAGTTGATATGCATGCTCGGCGGGAACGGGGTTGGCCCCCGCACCCGTTGACGCGCGTCCGCATCCCTCTTGATTATGCTGTGCTGTTATGATCGAATCGTGTACAGTGTTAGAGCTGGCAAGCGTGCTGGCCGGGCCCAGCGTGGGACAGTTCTTTGCCGAGCTGGGGGCCACCGTCATCAAAGTCGAAAATCCGGGTACGGACGGCGACGTTACGCGGCGGTGGACCCTGCCCCATGAAACGCTCTCTGATGACCGCTCGGCCTACTTCTGCTGCTGCAACTACGGCAAGCAGTCCGTAGCGCTCGACTTGCGTACTGAACGCGGACAGGATGTGCTGCACACGCTGGTTACGGAAGCCGACATCGTGATTGCGAACTACCGTCCAGGGCAGGCCGCAGCACTTGGGGCTGATGCCGACACGTTGCGCCGCATCAACCCGGCCTTGCTGTATGGACACATCACTGGATACGGACCGGATAATCCGCGTCCTGGCTACGATGCGGTTATTCAGGCAGAGAGCGGGTTCATGGCCATGAACGGATCTGCCGACGGGCCGCCCACCAAGATGCCGGTGGCGCTCATGGATGTGCTGGCCGCGCACCACCTGAAAGAAGCCCTGCTTGTAGGACTGTTACGCCGTACGCAAACCGGCCAGGGCGCATATGTACCGGTATCGCTCATGCAGGCGGCGGTGAGCGGACTCGCCAATCAGGCGACCAACTACCTGAACACCGGCCACGTGCCGCAACGGATGGGCTCGGCGCATCCGAACATTGCGCCCTACGGCACCGCGTACGAAACGGCAGATACGCCGGTCGTGCTTGCTGTGGGCACCGATCGCCAGTTTGCGGCGCTCTGCGACGTACTGGGCTGTCCGGCACGGGCTGAGGAGAAGCGCTTCGCGACCAACGCAGTCCGCGTACAGCACCGCGAGGCCCTCGATGCGGTGCTACGCCCCAGGCTGGCTGAGCAGTCGGCAGATGCGCTGTTGACCGCCTTGCACCAGCGCGGCGTGCCTGCGGGAGCGGTACGCACGCTTCCTGCCGTGTTCAACGACCCGCACGCTGCTGCTATGACACTGGAGACAGATGATGCGTCGCATCCCGCTGGGCTCCGCCAAACGACCTTCGGCAGCGTGCCGGAATTGCCAGCCCTACGGCCGCCCCCTCGATACGCCGCCGACACCAGAGCCGTGCTGCGCAACCGGCTGGGCTACGACGACACGGCCATCACGGCCCTCCTCGAAAATGGCATAATAGCCTGTGGATGAGTACGATATGCGCCGCTCCATAAGACAATCGTTTCCAACAGACCCGCTACAAGTCGACAGCACAAGGAACGGCTTGTTTTGACATAGGATTACACAAACCTGACGCAATATATCTCACAAACCGTCTTACGTGTGTATGTCTACAATGCAAGCTGTACAGGTCCCCGAAGCCGGGGGCAATTTCGAAGTCGTTGATCAGCCCATTCCCGAACCAGGGCCGAGCGAGGTGCGCGTGAAAGTGCATGCGTGTGGCATCTGCCACAGCGACGCGTTCGTGAAAGACGGCGCCATGCCCGGCATCGAATATCCGCGTGTGCCGGGGCACGAAGTTGCAGGTGTTGTTGATGCGGTGGGCGATGACGTGTCGCAGTGGGCAGTGGGGCAGTCGGTTGGTGTGGGCTGGCACGGCGGCCACTGCTTTGAGTGCGAAGCCTGCCGCGCGGGCGACTTTGTGAATTGCGAAAACGGACAGATCTGTGGCATCTCATATGACGGCGGCTACGCCGAATACATGGTCGCGCCGCAAGAAGCGGTGGCCCGCATGCCCGACGGGCTCGACTACACCGATGCGGCGCCGCTGCTGTGCGCAGGTATCACGACGTACAATGCGCTTCGTAACGGCGATCTGCAGCCCGGCGATCATGTGGCCGTGCAGGGCATTGGCGGACTCGGGCACCTGGCCGTGCAGTATGCGCGTCAGTTTGGATGCGAAGTGACGGCGCTCTCCCGCGGCACCGACAAGGAAGAGCTGGCGTACGGGCTTGGTGCGAACAACTACATCGACACGACCGCACACGATCCTTCCGAAGCGCTGCAAGCCTTAGGAGGCGCGGATGTGATTCTGGCGACGGCCCCCAACAGCAAGGCGATCTCCGAACTCGTAGGCGGGCTCGGGCGCGACGGCCAGCTCCTCGTGGTGGCGGCGACCGGCGAGCCCATCGAAGTCTCGCCCCTCGACCTGATCATGGGACGCAAGTCCGTGGCGGGCTGGCCCAGTGGCACCGCCGACGACTCCGAGGATACGCTCGACTTCAGCGCGCTAAACGACGTCGCTCCGATGATTGAGACGTACCCGCTCTCGGAGGCCGCCGACGCCTACGACCGGATGATCAACAACGAGGCGCGCTTTCGGGTCGTGCTCGTGCCTGAGCATGACGCGTAAGAACATCCTCGTACAACAACGCTATTCCCCTGAGCCGAACGGTCCGCCGTTCGGCGTTCTTTTTGTGCATGCAATCTGTGGGGCAGGAGGAACGTCAACGCCCTTCGTTCTGCCATTCTGAGAAGCGCAGCGAGGTGAAGGGCGCACCATGCCCGCAGTTCCAGTAGCCGGAGACTGGGAGTGCCGCCTGGCGCGGACGTCTCCGGCGGAGGCGAACGGGGGACCGTTCGCCTCAGAAACGGTTTTTTATCAAGGGAGCTATCACTGAGCGTCTATCCACTACCGAAGAGCGCTGGGTTGCGGTCGGTAAACTGCAACCTCCCCGAGTCATTCCTGATCACTGGTCAGGACCACTTGCTGTTGTCGTGTACACATTACGCGATGGCCGTTATCGAATTATTTCAGCAAGATGCGCACGAGACTATGAACGAGAACTCTACTACAAAAGCATCCGATGACGACCTGAAGGAGATGCAAAGCCAGACCGACTGGAAGGCTCTTCAGTCGAAAACGGATGCGGAGATCCAGCAAGGTATAGATGCTGATCCCGATGCGCATGCGCTGGATGAAGACTGGTTTCAGGTTGCGCAATCGGTGGTACCTTCTTCGGACAAGAAGCGTATCACGATTCGACTTGATGAAGATATCATCGTGTACTTCAAGCGCGAGGGAGACGGGTATCAGAGCCGAATCAACGACGTGCTTAAAACCTTCGTGATTGCCAAGCGCGTGCAAGAAGAGCGCGCGTCGCGTTCATCATAGTCCCCGTAGCCGGAGACTGGGAACGCCGCCTGGCGCGGACGTCTCCGGCAAAGCCGACGGGGCGATTGTATGGCACATGATGAGCAGTGCCTTCGCATCCCCAAAACATATTAAAACACAGCGGTCAGCCCAAGCGAAAACGTGCGCGGCACGGGGACCGTAGCCAGATCCAGGCCACGAACGCCAGTGCGTTGTCCACCCGTGTTTATTTCGGGGTCGTACCCGGTGTAGCTGTCGATGGAGAGCACATTGCGGGCGGTGAAGCGCAGGCGCACGCGTTCGATGCGCGCGGCGGCCGGACGCATGGTGTACGCAGCACTGACTTCGCGCAGCTTCAAAAATGAGCCGTCTTCGACCCAGTGTTCATCTATAATGGACGCCCGTTGCGAATATCCCGTCGGCACCGTGCCTTCCAGCTCCTGCTCGTAGATGGTGGAGGTTCCACTCGCAAACCACGTGCCTAAACTGCGTGAGTAGTTGAAGACGTCATGGCCCACCGCGGCATCCCACTGCATGCGCAGGTCGAAATTGCGGATGCCCACCTCGTTGATCCACGACGCCACAACGTCGGGATTGGGGTCGCCGATGACGGCTGGCGTATCGGGCATCGGGATGCCGCGCCCTTCCGTTTCCGGGGCCGACGGGTCGCGGAGCCGCCAGACGCCGTTGTCTTCGACCAGAACATTTCCGGCGAAGTCGATCACATTGCCCTGGGCATCACGGCGAAACGTACTGCCAAAGAAGACGCCCAGCGCCTCTCCGTTTATGGCGCTCGAAAGATTGAGCGCGTTGGGGAAAATGGTCATATCATTGGGCAGTCCGCTCACCTCGTTGCGGTTGCGACTGACGTTGAGGGTAGAGGTCCAGCTCGTACGCGCTCGATCCACGATCTGCGCCTGCACCGACAGCTCGATGCCGCGGTTGGTAAGTGTGCCTGCATTCGACAAGAAGTTAGAAAAGCCGATGCTCGTTTCCGGGGCCGACTCCAGCCCCCCGTTCACCAGCAGGTCGCTGGTGCGCTGTCTGTAGTACGTGGCGTTTACGGCCACGCGCTCGCTGAGCAAGTGCGTGTTTGCGCCGATCTCGATCTCACGGGTGCGCTCGGGCGACACGCCTGTAAACTGGCTTCGGTAGAACGGCGTGGCATCCGCGGGGCCGCCGGCAACGCCAACCGCTCCCCGCAGCGTAAAGTGTGGAAAGAGGCGATTGAGCCCGGTATCGCCCCAGAAGGGATCTTCTGAAAGCGTGTACGCAAGACGCGCGCTCGGATAGAACGCGAGCCCGCTGTCGTCGAACGAGGGATACGCCGCAACGCGCCCGGCTCCGGTAAGCACGAGGCGGTCCTTCCAGGTGAGCGTCTCCTGCACGAATCCGCTGTACACATCGTACTCGGTTTCGAACCTGTCGGCCGCGGTGGAAAACAGCCGATCTCCGGGCATCCCCTGAATCTCCTCTTCCTCGGTCGTGCCGGTTTCGTGGTGCAGGCTGCCTCCGACGTGCGTCGTGGACTGCAATGTGGGCGAAAGGGCGGTGCGGTAGCGCACATTCAGCCGGCTGCTTACGTGCTGCTGCTCATAGGTTCTATTGCGTTCGGATTGCTGAAGGTCTCTTGTCCACGTCTGGCCGCCCCAGACGCCCGGTGGGATGATCGCCGTTGCCTCCTGCTCATACGTATCCAGTCCCAGGACGTAGTCGACGGTCAGGCGTTCGGTCGGGCGCAGGTTCAGCGCGGCACTTCCGATAAACCGGTTGGTTTGCTGATCGAAGTCGAAACGCTCGATCACTTCCAGCGGATTGAGCCGGAAGCCGCCCTCAGGAAATGTGCCGTCTTCGTTGGGGCGCGGGTCGAAGGTGTTTGGACCGGAGATGAACCCGGTCAAGGCGCCATATGACTGGTTGAGTCCGCCATTGGGGATGTCTTGCGTGGTGCTGCGTGCGTAGGTGGCGCTGCCGGTAAGCGAGGCCCAGTCGTTGAGCGTCTGGTCGAGGCGTAGGCGTCCGTTGATGCGGCGGAAGTGGTTGCCCTCCACGATGCCCTGATTGGTAAGGTGGGAGCCCGAGGCGCGGTAGCGCGTGTCGCCGAATCCGCCCGATACCGAGAGCGCCTGCTCGGTGCCATAGGCCCGGTCGTAGATGAAGTCCTGCCAGTCCCAGCGGCGTGCGCCCTCGGGAAGCGGATTGCCGAAGTTATCCAGAACCTGCCCCTGTGCGTTCTGGGCCCTGTTCACATCCAGCGTGTTGCGCACCGCTTCGGTCTGCACGCGCGTTGAGAACGCGACGCGGGGCGGGCCAGACGTGCCCTGCTTGGTGACGATCTGTACGACCCCGTTGCTGGCGCGGGCGCCGTAGTGGGCCTGCGCGGCAGGTCCTTTCATGATTTCGATGCGTTCCACGTCGTGCAGCGCCAGGTCGACAAGGCGGTTCTGCGTGCCGCCGCCCAGGTCAATGAGTTCGCGCGAGGCATTGCTAATGGGAATGCCGTCCAGCACGTAGAGCGGGCTGGTGCCTCCGAGAATCGTGCTGGGGCCACGCATCCGCACGGACATCCCACCGGCGGGATTGCCGTTGGTCTGCGTAACGTAGACGCCAGGGAAAGCGCCCTGCAGCGTCCGGTTCACCGAAAACGCGGCCGGGGCGTGGTCGAGGCTGTCGACCGCAGAACGAGCGGGCGGGGCGGCGTCTGATGTGTCGGGCGTCGGGGTCGGCGGGCCGAGCGCGGTCGTGCCGGTAGCCGTAGAGAAGGGAACGATGAGTCCAACAAGACCAAGCAGCACACCCCGAATAAAGGCGGCCTGTAGCCAATACATGGGTAAACGTGGAAGCGACGAGAAGAATAAAACGGAGGTGTAGAAGAACGGGGGGGGCGTGTATGCGAGCCGCGTTGGGGCAGCCCCGTAAATAATGCTGTAAGACAATGCCAGCAGGTAAGGCAATAACGCAAGGGGATGCCGCAGTGGCATCCCCTGAGCGCATGAAAAAGCGGAGCGCGCGCTATACGGCGTCGCGGCTCCAGCCGGTAGAGTGGGCGTTGATG
>CAJXLX010000029.1 GCA_913056335.1 uncultured Rhodothermaceae bacterium | reverse complement strand
ACGGTGGTGGTGACGGGATTCACGAGCCACGAGGCCGAGGACCCGACCGCCGCCTGTGAAGACGTGCTGGAGACGCTCTCGGGCCGACCCTACGACGACCTGCGCCGCAATGAGCGCGTAGATGAGCGGGACGTGTGCCGCCTCTTGCACCAGCAGAAAGCCCAGCACGATCACCGATCGAATGAGGTCGGCCCCGATCATGAGTCGGCGGCGGTTGTAGCGGTCTACGATGAGGCCCGCTACGGGCGCAGCCAAGGCCCACGGCAGCATCTTTGCCAGAAAGATAACGCCAATGGCGAGCGGCGAGCCGGTGAGCGTAGACACCAGCGTGTAGAGCGCAATCAGATTGAACCAGTCGCCCAGGAGCGAGAGGCTGCTGCCGAACCAGAGCCGCCGGTAGTTGGCGTTGGAGCGCAGCAGTTCGAGATACCCGGCGCGGTCCGCAACGTCGATGTCGTTCTTCTTGGGTTGGTAGGCCATAGAATCTTTGACATGACCCACTGTGCTCCAGGTTTCTGGGGCGGCGACCGTCTGCAATTTCTTGCAGCAACGTCACGCGGTAGCAAAAAAACGAGGTCCAACGGCGGACCGTTGGACCTCAGGTGCCGGGTGGATTGATATTGTCAGTGGGAAAGCGAGACAAAGCGCTCTCAAAGAGCACTTCTTCACTGACGTTCAGGGCGCACCCCAAGAGTACTTCTTCACTGACGTTCAGGGCGCATCAGCGGAAAGAGAATGACGTCGCGGATGGAGTCCTGGTTGGTCATCATCATGGTAAGGCGGTCGATGCCGATGCCGAGTCCGGCGGCGGGCGGCATGCCGTATTCGAGGGCGCGCAGGTAATCTTCATCGACGGGCGTGGCTTCATCGTCGCCCGCATCAAGAAGGCGCACTTGCTCTTCGAAGCGTTCGCGCTGGTCTTCGGGGTCGTTCAGTTCGCTGAACGCATTGCAGATCTCGTTTCCGGCTACGAATCCCTCGAAGCGCTCGACCAGACCCTCGGTCTCGCGATGCTTCTTCGCGAGCGGACTCAGCTCAATGGGATGGTCCATGACAAAAGTCGGCTCGATGAGCGTAGGCTCGACCGTGGCGCCAAAGATTTTATCATAGAGCTTGCCCACGCCCAGGTCCGGGTCCACGTCGATGTCAAGCGCCTCCGTGACCTCCAGCAGCTCCTCGCGGGTGGCGCCGTGCAGGTTGTATCCGGTTTCATCTTCGATAGCGCCGAGAAAGGTGATGCGGTTCCACGGGCGCTCGAACGAGACGGTATGCTCGCCGATGGTAACGTCGGTGCTGTCGTGCAGCGCCAGCGCCACGGCCTCCACCAGCTGCTCGGTGAAGTCCATCATCCAGCGGTAGTCTTTGTACGCCACGTAGAGCTCCATCATGCTGAACTCGGGGTTGTGGAAGCGACTCAGCCCCTCGTTCCGGAAGTCCTTACTGATCTCGTAGACGCCGTCGAATCCACCAACCAAGAGCCGCTTCAGATAGAGCTCATCTGCGATGCGGAGGTAGAGCTCCATGTCGAGCGCGTTGTGGTGCGTGGTGAACGGGCGTGCGGTGGCGCCGCCGTACACCGGCTGCAGCACCGGCGTTTCGACTTCGAGATAGCCCTTTGTATCCAAAAACTGGCGCATGGTGCGAATGAGCGTAGCGCGCTGTCGAAAAACATCGCGCACATCGGGGTTAACCGTCAGGTCTACGTAGCGCTGGCGGTAGCGAAAGCCCTTGTCGGTGACCTCGTTGTAGGTTTCGCCCTCGTCGGTTTCCTTAACGACAGGAAGCGGACGCAGGGCCTTCGAGAGCAGCTTGATCTCCTGCACGCGAAGTGTGACCTCGCCCATGTGCGTGCGGAAGATGTAGCCCTGCAAGCCCACGATGTCACCGATGTCGAGAAGTTCGGTAAAGACCTCGTTGTAGAACTCCTCGCCGACCTCGTTCTTGCGGATATATGCCTGGATGGTGCCCGACTCGTCCTGCACATCGAAAAACGCCGAGCCCCCCATCACGCGAATGTTGGTGATGCGCCCAGCAATCGATGCCTCCAGCTGCTCGCCCTCTTCCGGGTCGTGCGTGTCGTCGTCGAATGTGTCGATGAGGTCGGCGGCGTGGGCATCGGTGGGCCACTCGTAGGGGTATGGGTCAATGCCCCGCTGTTCGAGCGCCTTGCGTTCGTCGCGGCGGCGCTGCTCTTGTTCGGAGCGTGGGGCGGCGTCAGAAGTGGAGGAATCCATAGCAGGCACAGAGGAAACGGGAAGGTTTACACGTAGGAACGTCGGACAGGCAAAAAGCAGCAACGCCTCCGGGGTGCGGAGGCGCTGGGTACGGTCGGGTACAACGGGATGTGCGGGGCGTCGTTCGTTACGCCATCCATTCTTCGGCTTCGAGCAGCAGTGTGTTGTGATGGCTGCGTAGCAGCTGCGCGGTGCAGTCGCTGAGCGCACGCGAGGAGCTGCCCTTGGGCTGGGCATTTGAGAGCGACACCAGCTGACTGACGCTTTCGTCGAGCACCTGCACGGCGCTAAAGAGCGCGTCGGGCCAGGGTTCGGCCTCACCTGAGCGGGCGGGCTGCTCGCCACAGAGATTCGTTAGGCCGTTGCCTTGCGTACTCAACTGGTCGCGCAGTAGCAACGCCGCTTCCTCTATGGTGTCCACCATACCGCTGAGCTTCTCCTGCTGACCGAGCGAGAGCGCAGCTTGCGCTACGCAGTGTTCCTGGCACATGGCGCGCTCTACAATACGTACCGTTGCAATCACCACCGACTGGAACGCGGCCCCAGAGTTCGGTCCTGCAAGAATCCGCCGGAGTGCTGAGAGCGCGGTGGTCGTGTCGGTGGGGGACGTACGGGGCGCGTCAGTATGGGTAGCGGAATGCAAAAGGGGCTTTTGTTGGATGCGCTCGCGGAGCGTGCGCGCGGCAGTATTCATACAACGTATCAGAGTTGTGCTACAAACACGAACAGCCCCACTGGGGTCAACGTCAGCGCGGTGGGGCGCACGCCGCGTCAATGGGCACAAACAAAAAGGGTGCCCATTTGCGTGCCCCGGCGTTGTGTCAGACTTCGCCAATGCACATAGCGGAAAAGAGATCCGCACGTGTAGCGTGTGGGGCTTTGGTGGGAGCCCTTGTGGGGAGGCAGCGGAGGGAAAGAAGCCTGCATACCCAATTTCAAGTATCGGAAGCGATCTGCACGATGTCAAGTGGTGGTCGTACGTGAGGCAGAGTCGTCCCCAGAAAAGTCCGGGAGAGATGCAGAGCGCAGACGGGCTCGAACGCGACTGACGTCTTCCGGTGACAGGCGATCTTGGCTCTGTTGGATGCGCAGCATGATCTCAGTCAGTGCAGCATATAGCGCCTCGGCTGATGCATCGTGCAGAAGTGGGGGAGGCATCTCAGACGAGCGGGTTTCGCTCAGAGCGCGAAGGTGGGTCGCAATGGTGGCGTCGTCGCCTCGGGCGGCAGGCCCCGTAAGCGCCGCGGAGCCGTTGCGTTGCACGTTGGCCCAGGTGGTTTCAATCAGCGGTGCGAGGGCATCAAATGCATCGTCAGGGGCAAGGCCTGCAGCCTGCCACACGTGCTGGGCCATGGCGAGCAGCGCCACGAGTCCGTTGGAAGCGAGCACTGCAGCCAGGTGGTACAGCGGCTTGGCGTTGGAGGCAAGGCGTTGCGGAGTAGCGCCAAGTAACCGAGCGAATGCCTCGCCATAGGCGAGCGCCTCTGCATCGCCCTCAATAGTCATCCGGATCCCTTGAAAAGCAGACGGAGGCGTTTCGGGTGGAATCGTCTGAAGCGGGTGCGCACTCAGCAGATTGGCTCCGCAGGCACGTAAGGGCGCAAGGACTTGTGCCGGGTGGGCCCCCGAAGGGTGTAGGGCTACCCACGGCGCAGTGCGGTGGGGCGTTTCGGCAAGCACCTGAGCGATGGCGGAGAGGGTGTCATCGGGCACGCAAAAGAGTACGCGCGTGGTGCGAGCGGGTATGTCAGCAACGTCTGTGCTGGTATGGGGAGCTTGTACGCGGTCGGCAAGCGCTTCTGCATCCGCCAGGGTGCGGCTTACGATTGTGGTAAGCGGTACGCGGTGGGCAGCAAGCGCACGGGCAAAGGCGCTTCCAACGGCGCCAGCACCAACAATGGCAGTGGGCTTACGGACAAGGGTCGACATGACAGCAAAGAGCCTACGAAAGGGAGGCAGTTAAGGGCACGTGCGGCGTGTCATTCGCATCTTTCAGAGAGATACGAACGGGAGACCGCTTGTTCTCAGGAAAAAGCCGCTATCAGGAGAGCAATCCCCTGCAGATGGAGTTGCTACAGACGGAAATACGCTACGCAGGCAAGAAAGCAGGTTGTTGAAACGGAGCCGCGCCGTTCAGGGTATCGAGGAGCGCGTTGAGGTGCTGCTCGTGCATAGCCCGGATAGCGACATCGGAGGCCTCGTGGGCAAACTCGGCCCATCGTGCGCTCATGTGCATGGCATCGTGAGCGGCAGCCAGCACGTCGGGTTCGGTGCAACTACGAGCGGCCAGAAGTTGGGCAGCGCGCCGGCGTCGGCGCGGCATACCAACTGCAGCCGCGAGCACAGCGGCTTCGTCCGACTTCGTTCGGGCGGCACGAAGTCTCTGGAGAGAAGCTCCTGCGGCCACATCTCGTGCCGCGTCCCATAGCAGTTGGCACGGTTCCGGCGGTGGGCTGGGCGCCCAAGTCTGCTGCGCACACCAGCAGGCAAACGCTCGAATGACCGCCTCTCCCTGCTGGTGAAGCACATACTCGGCGACGGGCATGCAGTCCAGAGCGGCATCAGAGGGAGCCTCGCGTGCTTGGACCCCGCTGGAGCGGTCTACAATGACGGGGCGTCCGCTGCGTCCGTCGAAAATGTAGTAATAATCCGAAACATGTTTGGGCATGGCAAGCGGCAGTCGCTGGATTGTTAAAAAAGCGCCCCGTGCTGGCAATCTGGCGCGGTACGTAGGATGTCGTTGCACCGCCACGAGCGGTTGTTTGGTTCGCACACACCGTAACAGGATGAACAGCGTTTGCATAAACTGCATCGGAATCGCAACAACCGCGGGCGTGCATCTTACAACACCAACGCGTATGTCCTCTTTACAGCTTCACCCAACGGCACGCGACACGAGTTGCCGTGGCGAAGTTGGCAACCACTCGTGCATTGCAGTTCTCATTCGCTGCAGCTTGCTCGTACTGCGAAGCGCATGCGCGCCGTGTCCCGATCCCGTTTTATGCCGTAAGGCCGCCCCTTTATGAAACGTATAACGCACTATGTGCTCCCTGCCATTGGCCTGGTTCTGCTGGGCATCGTGCTTGGTGTACAGGTCAACTCCTTCACGTCGGACGACGACATCTACGAGCAGTTTCAGAAGCTGGAACGCTCGTTCGTGATCATCACCCGGCAGTATGTGGACCCGGTTGAGTCGCAAGACTTAGCCGAAGAAGGAATCGAAGGGATGCTGGAGGCACTCGATCCGCACTCTTCGTATATCCCTGCTGAAGAGGTGCAAGGGGTCCAGGACACCTACCGCGGCTCGTTTGGAGGCATTGGCGTGATGTTCCAGATGGTAGAAGATACCGCCCGCGTTATTTCTCCCATTGCCGACGGCCCCAGCGAGCAGTTAGGCATCATGGGCGGGGATCGGATTGTTGAGATTGAGGGCGAGTCGGCTGTTGGAATCGGGACGAACGGCATCCAAGATCGCTTGAAAGGAGAGGTCGGTACAACAGTCGACGTCACAATATACCGGCCCGGCGCCGGAAAGCGGTACGAGTACGCCATCGAGCGTGATGAGATACCGATGCACTCCATCAACACGTCGTACATGGTGAATGACCGCACGGGCTACGTCAAAATTGACCGGTTTGCGATGACGACCCACGACGAGTTCATGGAGCATGTGGGCACGCTGCAAGAGCAGGGCATGGAGCGCCTCATTCTGGATCTGCGCGGGAATCCTGGTGGCGTAATGCGCTCGGCCGTCGACATTGCCGATGAGATGCTCGATGAAGGGCTTACCATCGTGGAAACCCGAGGCCGCGAACGGGGCATGAACTCGCGCTTCCAGGCTGACGGGGGCGGCAGCCTCGAAGACAGCCCTATTATCGTGCTCGTAGATCGCGGCTCCGCCTCGGCCAGCGAGATCGTATCGGGCGCACTACAAGATCATGACCGGGCGCTCGTGGTGGGGCAACGTACATTCGGCAAAGCGCTCATCCAGAAGCAGTTCGAGCTCGACGATGGCAGCCTCCTTCAGATGACGGTGGGGCGCTACTACACACCTGCGGGACGGCTCATCCAAACGCCGTACGAGCAGGGCAACCAAGAGCAATACATCGAGCGGATTATGGAAGATCATCAGAATGCCACCTTCCACCCAGAGGAGTACAAGGAAAGTATCCCCGACTCGCTCATGTACAACACCACTCATGGGCGCACCGTGTTTGGCGGGGGCGGCATTATGCCCGATGTTGTGGTACAGCCCGACACAACCAGCCTTACGAACTTCGTCTCGGCGATCAACATGGACTTCGCATTCGCGCGCGACTGGTTCATGCGCAATGAGCAGCAGATGCGCTCTACCTGGGGCGATGACTCAGAGGCGTTCCTGAATAACTTTGCAACCCCCGACTCGCTTGTTACCGCGTTCTGGGACTTTACCGAAGAGCAGGGCGTTTCCTACACGACCAATGCCGACGAGGTGGAGCCCGGAGAAGGCGTCTTCTCAGAGGCCGAGAAAGCGCGTAGCGAAGAGGAGGTCCAGTTGCGCCTGAAAGCGTATCTGGCGCGCCAGATGTATGGGCTGCGTGCCGCCCGGCCTACGCTGAATGAAACTGACCCGGTGTATCGTGAGGCGCTCTCGCTCTGGAGCAATGCTGAAGAGCTGGCTGCTTACCATACCGCTGGACGCGAATAAGCGCTGGTATCGGTTTGAGAACGTACGCTGCGCCGCGGCCGCCTTATGGGGGCCGCGGCGCTTTCTTCTGACGACGACGTTCGGTGCGACTATCTCAGGAGAGCGATCACTTACCGTCTGTTCACTACCCCAAATAAAACCGCCTGCTCCAGCTAAGTGTGGAGCAGGCGGTAGGCGCTTAACAGTAAAGCAATCCCTCGGCTTGGTGACGCACCGGGGTGCGTTTACGCATCGTCTTCGTCGTAGCTGATCGTTTCCTGGATCGCGCCGTCTTGCTTCTGGATGACCAGGCGGCTGGGGGCATGCGCCTTCGCGGCGCTGCGGGCGGCATCAACCGCTTCCTTCTTTGTGTCGAACGACTGCAGCGGAGCCTCAGCTCCTTCTTGCAAGAGCGCCCACTCGTCGTCGTGATAGGTCACGTGGAAGACCGGCGTGGTTCCGGCCGCCTGCTGGTCGAGCATCGCCGAGAGGGCGTCGAGCTTCTCGGAAAGCTTCCCCACCTTACTGGAGAGCCCCTGGACTTCTTTACGGGTGGGCACCCCCAGGCGACCCAGCGTGTCGTTCAGCGTCGACGTCACCGTCTCTTCAACGGTCTGAGCCGCATCAGATACGCGGCGCGATACGTCGTCGAAGCGACGGTTGAACTCGTCCGAGATCGACTCCTGCTGCTTGTTAATCTCGCTTGTGGCATCGTCGAACTGCTTGCGGCGCTTCTTTTCGTACGACTTGCCGCGCTTCACCAGATCCTGAAAGACACGATCGCCTTCCTCTTCGACGCGCGAGAGTGCCCCCAGTCCGGCCAGCCACACATCGCGACCCCGTTCCACAAGCTCGTCAGGTAGCTTGCTAAAGTCAATGGGTTTTTTTGCGGATGCAGAGCGTTCTTTTTTGTCAGTAGCCATAATTAATCACCTCGAAGAAGATGTTGTGTGTATGGATGCAATGGAGCAGAACCAGTATACTCATTCTCATTTATAACGCAGCGCGTCACAAGTTCCACTTTATAACGCAGTGCGTTATTTTAGGGGGTGCAACAGGTCGTATTCACAGAAGGTACACGCTATCGCGTCTCCAAACGAGCCATTTGAACAATGCGTGGGGCTGCGCATCCGAACGATGTCGCCTAAGCGTGAGGGCGGTTTCGTTTTCCATCAAACCATTCGATCCGATCTGTATGGCCTGTTTTGCAACCATTGTACTCGACGGCGTGGGCGTGGGCGCGCAGCCCGATGCTAACGCCTACGGCGACCGGGGGAGCCACACCCTGGGCCACGTCTGTGCCGCCGAACAGCCCGACCTGCCTCATCTAACGGCGCTTGGGCTGGGCCATGTGGCCGATCTTGCAGGCGTGCCCCGCGTGGAGCAGCCGGCTGCCGACTACGGTCGGATGCAGGAGATCTCGGCCGGCAAGGACAGCACCACCGGCCACTGGGAAATTGCGGGTCTGCATCTGGAGCAGCCCTTTCCGACGTATCCCAACGGCTTTCCGCCCGAGGTCATCGACGCGTTCAAGAAGCACGGCGGAGTCGACGGCGTGCTGGGCAACCGCCCGGAGTCGGGCACGGTCATCATCGAGGAGTTAGGGCCTGAGCATGAGGAAACAGGGATGCCTATTGTGTACACCTCCGCCGACAGCGTCTTCCAGATCGCCGCACACAAAGATGTGATTCCGCTGGAGGAGCTCTATCGCCTCTGCAAGGTGGCCCGCACAACAGTCTGTACCGGCACGCACGGTGTGGGCCGCGTCATTGCGCGCCCGTTTGTGGGCACACCAGGCAACTACACGCGCATCTCTGAGGAGCGCAAGGACTTCGCGTCGCGCCCCGACACGCCGCCGCTGCAAGATGTGCTGCAGGAGCAAGGCGTGCGCACGGTTTCCATCGGGAAGATTGCAGACTTGTTTGCGCGGACGGGCTTCGACACGATGACGAAGACCGCCTCCAACGCAGAAGGCATTGCGGCCACCAAGGCAGCGCTGCGCGCATGCCAGGACAATGCGCCGCCGACCTTCATTTGGACGAACCTGGTGGACTTTGACCAGGACTACGGGCATCGCAACGACCCCGAAGGCTTTGCGCAGGCGCTTGAAGCCTTCGACGCGGCCCTTCCCGACCTACTCAACGCCCTGCCCAACGACGGCGTGCTCGTTATTACTGCCGACCACGGCAACGACCCCACCACGCCGAGCACCGACCACAGCCGCGAGTTTGTGCCGCTGCTGGTGGTGCGTCCTAAGGCACACGGCCGCGCGCTCGGACTCCGCTCCACCTTTGCCGACCACGCTGCCACCGTAGCGCGCTACTTTGGGGTGCCGTTCCAGACGCACGGGACGGCGTTTTAGCCGCTGCATCCCCCTGAACGGGCCCGCACCACGAACGAACCTTCCGGACACGGCGGTCGTTGGGCTGTCGTGTTGTTTTTGCCGACGAATCCACCTGTTTTCGCGTTCTATGCCTGCATATCCCTTCGACGAAATCGAGCCCAAGTGGCAGCGCTACTGGGCGGAGCATCACACGTTTCGCACGCCCGAGGACGTTGATCCCGACGCCGAAAAGTGCTATGTGCTTGACATGTTTCCGTACCCGAGCGGGGCGGGGTTACACGTGGGGCACCCCGAAGGCTACACGGCGACCGATATTGTGGCACGCTACAAGCGCATGCAGGGCGTAAACGTGCTGCACCCGATGGGGTGGGATGCGTTTGGGCTGCCGGCGGAGCAGTATGCCGTCAAGACGGGCACGCACCCGCGCGACACGACCGAGCGCAACATTGCCAACTTTCGGAGCCAACTGAAGCGCCTCGGCTTCTCCTACGACTGGGAACGCGAGATTAATACGACCGATCCCGATTACTACAAGTGGACGCAGTGGATCTTCCTGAAGCTGCATGAGCGCGGCCTCGCTTATCAGGCCGAGGTGCCCGTGTGGTGGTGCGAGGAACTGGGTACGGTGCTCGCCAACGAGGAGGTGATCGACGGTAAGAGCGAGCGGGGCGGATACCCCTGTGAGCGCGTGCCCATGCGCCAGTGGATCCTCAAGATTACGGACTACGCCGAGCGGCTGCTGGAGGGCCTCGACGACCTCGACTGGCCCGACAGCACCAAGCAGATGCAGCGCAACTGGATTGGCCGCTCTGAAGGCGCTACCGTCCGCTTCCCCCTTGCTAACCACACCGAGGAACTGGAGGTCTTCACCACGCGCCCCGATACGCTCTTTGGGGCGACGTACATGGTGCTGGCCCCCGAGCACCCGTTGGTCGACGAGGTCACGACCGAGGAGCACGCCGACGCTGTATCCGAATACCGTCAGCAGGCCCAGAAGAAAAGCGAACTGGAGCGCACCGAGCTTCAGAAAGAGAAAACGGGTGTGCCTACGGGCGGATACGCGATCAACCCGGTGAATGGCAAGGAGATTCCGATCTGGGTGGCCGACTACGTGCTGGCCTCGTATGGTACGGGCGCCATTATGGCGGTGCCGGGGCAAGACGAGCGCGACTGGGCGTTTGCCGAGAAGTACAATCTGCCGATTGTGCGCACCGTGCAGCCGCCCGAGGACTTCGACGGCGATGCGTACACCGGCGATGGACCGGCCATCAACAGCGGCTTCTTGAACGGACTCGATGTGGATACGGCGAAGGATCGTATCACCGATTGGCTGGAGGAGCACGGCCACGGGGAGGCGACCATCAACTACAAGCTGCGCGATTGGCTCTTCAGCCGCCAGCGCTACTGGGGCGAGCCGTTCCCCATCATCCATGTGGAGGGGGAGGCGAAGCCGGTCCCTACGAACGACCTGCCGGTAGAACTGCCCGCCATCGACTCCTACAACGAGATTCTGGAGCAAGACGCCGCTTTAAGTCCGCTCGGTGCACTTGACGACTGGGTTGCAACGACGGATCCCCAAACCGGCCAACCGGCCCGCCGCGAAACCAACACCATGCCGCAGTGGGCCGGCTCGTGCTGGTACTTCCTGCGGTTCATCGACCCGCACAACGACGAGCAATTGGTTGACCCGGAGAAGGAAGCCTACTGGATGCCGGTTGATCTGTACGTGGGCGGGGCCGAGCACGCGGTGCTGCACCTGCTCTACGCCCGCTTCTGGCACAAGGTGCTTTATGATGCCGGGGTGGTATCGACCCAGGAGCCGTTTCAGACGCTGGTGCACCAGGGGCTCATCTTGGGCGAAACCGAATATACTGCGTATGTGGATGCCGACGGCGCATATGTCTCTGCCGAGCACGTAGACGAGGGCACCGACACGCGCACGGGGACCGACGTGTCGCCTCAACCTGTGGAGCAAGAAGACATTCAGAAAGACGATGATTATTTTGTGCTGATGGCGCATCCTGAGATCCGCGTGGATGCCCGTTCGCACAAGATGAGCAAGAGCCGTGGTAACGTCGTGAACCCCGACGACGTGATCGACGAGTACGGCGCCGACGCGCTGCGGCTCTACGAGATGTTTATGGGGCCGCTGGAGCAGGTGAAGCCGTGGAGCACCTCTGACGTAGACGGCGTGTACCGCTTCCTGGGGCGCGTGTGGCGCCTCATCATCGACGCACAGGGGGATACGCAGGTCGTAGGCGAGGCCCCAAATCGCGAGCAGCTCCGCGTGCTGCACGAGACGATCCAGAAGGTGACCGACGACATTGAGTCGCTCAGCTTCAACACGGCCATCGCCAAGATGATGGAGTTCGTGAATGCCGCCAACAAGTGGGACGCGGTGCCACAGGCTATTGCCGAGCCGTTCGTGAAGCTGCTCAGCCCCTTTGCCCCGCACATTGCCGAAGAGCTATGGGCGCGTCTTGACCATGCAGAGAGCATTGCCCACGCCGACTGGCCGGAGTTCGCAGAAGAGCATCTGAAGCGCGAGGTAGTCGAAGTGGCCGTGCAGGTGAACGGCACTGTGCGGGGCACCATTGAGGTGGCCCCCGATGCGCCCGAAGCGGACGCCCTCAGCACCGCCCGTGCCGATGACAACGTAGCACGCTACCTGGATGATGGCACCGTGCGCCGCGAGATCTATGTGCCGGGGCGCATCATCAACTTTGTGGTGAACTGACCTGCAGCGGATGTGTGTGGTGGCGCTGCAGTCCACCGGCAGCGCCACCAACGCCAGCCGGCGTAGGCCGCCTAATTCGGGCAGACCGTGCGCAGGTCAACGTCCTCGTCGGTGCGGAAGGTGTACCAGATGATCATGGCATCGTCGGAGGAGCCGAAGGGCATACCGGCTTCGCGGTAGGCATCCCAGGCTTGGCAGTACAAACGCATGCCGACCGCCCAGGTGCTCTCTGACATAGGCGTTCCGGATGTGCTCGATGGGCGGAAGGGCATGTCGAACTCGCGATTGCTATCGGGAGAAGAAGAGTCGTTTGAAGGAGTGTCCATGGAGCGAAAACAGATTAGAGCAATTGAGTAAGCGAGGATGCAGAGGCCCGCACGTCAGCAAACTGTTTGCATAGCAAACTAACATCTGAGTGCGTGAGGCGAGTACGTATCGAGGTACTCCGCTGCGCATCCTATACATTACCGAAAACCATGCCACATACCCCCGCATTCTTGCATGAAAGATGAAACCGTTGATGTGTTAGCACTTGCCGCACATCCCGACGACGTAGAGCTCTGTGCCGGAGGCACCATGTGTACTCTGGCGCAGCAAGGTTATACCACTGCTGTGGTAGATTTTACACGCGGTGAATTGGGGTCGCGGGGCACGCCCGAACGGCGGCACGAGGAGGCCGAGGCGGCGGCTCACATTATGGGACTCGCTGACCGTGACAACTTGGAGCTGCCGGATGGAAACATCGAGAACACGCCTGCCACACGGAAGCGGCTCATCGAGCGGATTCGTCGGTATCGCCCGGACATTGTGCTCGTCAATGCCCCCGAGTGCCGCCATCCCGACCACTGCGCGGCATCGGAGCTTGCGAAAGATGCGCTCTACTACAGCGGGCTCCGCAAAATTGAGACGACCGATGCCAACGGCGAGATGCAAGAGCCGTGGCGTCCGCACCACATTCTGCACTACATGCAGGCGGTGCCCTTCGAGCCGACTTTCGTGCTTGACGTGTCGGACGTGTGGGCACAGCGCATTGAGGCGCTGCAGGCGTTCGAGTCGCAGTTCTACAATCCGGATTACGAGCCCGACCCCGACGAGCCTGAGACGTACATTTCGAATCCGACGTTTTTCAAGTGGGTGGAGGCCCGAGCGCGCACCTACGGCTATCGCATTGGCGCTACGTACGGCGAGCCGCTGCTCTACTACCAGGGCCCGGTGGGGGTGCGTGATCTGCCCCAGGCACTTTCTATTGAGCGGCCGTTCCGGTAACAGAACGCCCCTGAGCCTCCCATTTCTGCAACAATTTAACCGCGTGTCCTCCATATACGTCTGATGCTCATACGCAGCACGTTGACACAAAGGGGCCCGCTGCGCTATATTATAGCTATGCGTTACGGCACGCGCTACGAACGAACCGGAGGTGGGCCTTGCTAATACAGATCCTACCGAACATCCGAATGCGTTCGGCTCGCTATTCAAGAACGGCAACGTGAAACTCTTCGATGACCAGTACCAGTGATTTCCGAAACGGCCTCACGTTCATCTGGAAGGATGACCTGTGGCAGATCGTCGACTTTCTGCACGTGAAGCCCGGCAAAGGCGGTGCATTTGTGCGTACCACCCTCAAAAACGTGCGCGACGGGCGCGAACTCGACAACACGTTCCGCGCGGGCGAGAAAGTAGAGGAGGTACGCGTGGAGAAGCGGACCCACCAGTTCTTGTACGAGGACGACCTGGGCCTGCACTTCATGAACACCACGACGTATGAGCAATTTTCGATTCCGCCCGAGCGAATTGACGGGCGTGAGTATCTGAAGGAGGGTGCCGAGGTCGATATCCTATTTCGAACGGATACCGAAGAACCGCTGCGCACCGACATCCCGCAGAAAATGGATCTGGAGGTCATCGAAACGACGCCGGGTGTAAAAGGCAATACCGCGCAAGGCGGCTCGAAGCCGGCCACGCTTGAAAGCGGCGCCACTGTTGACGTGCCGCTCTTCATTAATGAGGGCGATACCGTACGTGTGAACACCCAGACCGGCGAGTACGAAACGCGGGTCGAATCGGCCTAACCCCTATCAACGGGTTCCCGCAGGGCCCGTGCTCTGTTAGCATCGTTTGTCTCACCCAGCCCCCGAACGTATGAAACTGTCCAAGATTCAAGAGCTTCTGCAGATGGTCGCCGAGAGCGGTGTGGCGGAAGTGGAAGTGGAAGAAGACGACTTCAAGATCACCATCCGCCAGAACGGCCCCACGGTGATGATGCAGCCGTCGTACAGTCCACCCATGCACGGCTACGGCATGCCCCAGCAGCCCCAGTACGCGCCGCAGCCCCAGCAGCCCCAGGCTCCACAACCGCAACAGCCCGTCCCTGCGCCGGAAACCAGCGCGCCCGCTGCAAGCCCTTCCACCTCGGACAGTGCCCCCGCCTCCGACACCACCGGTGCAGAGGCCGACGATGGCGAACTCGGGGCCAACGAGATTCTTGTGAAGGCGCCTATCGTGGGCACGTTCTACCGCGCCCCCTCGCCCGACTCGGATCCGTTCATTGCTGAAGGCGACCGCGTGGGCGAAGGCGATGTGCTCTGCATCATCGAGGCGATGAAGCTGATGAACGAAATTGAGTGCGAAACGCCGGGCGTTATCAAGGAAATTCTGGTGGAAGACGCCGAACCGGTAGAGTTCGACCAGCCGCTCTTTATTGTGGATCAAAGCTAAACGCATCTCGCCATACGGCTGCCACGCCACGCGTTTGCGCTCGGTTGCTATCCTTGTTCTGGGGATGCGCTGGGCGTGTCCTGCCGATCGCCTGCCTGCTCATCTGATGCTGCCTGCCTGTTTTGAAGAAAGTACTGATCGCCAACCGCGGCGAAATTGCCCTTCGCATCATTCGCACCTGTCACGAAATGGGGCTGCGTACGGTCGCGGTATACTCCACCGCCGATGCCGACTCGCTCCACGTCCGCTTTGCCGATGAGGCGGTGTGCATCGGCCCGCCCTCGTCAGGAGAGAGCTACCTGCGGCCCGACCGCATCATCGCTGCGGCGGAAGTCACCGGGGCCGACGCTATCCATCCCGGCTACGGCTTCCTCTCCGAAAATGCCGAGTTTAGCCAGATCTGCTCCGACCACGACATCACGTTCATCGGGCCGCGAGCCGAAACCATTCGCATGATGGGCGAGAAAAGCCGCGCCAAGAAAACCATGGCCGAGGCGGGCGTGCCCGTGGTGCCGGGGTCCGATGGCATCCTTGCGTCCATGGAAGAAGGCAAGCGCCTGGCCAACGAAATTGGCTACCCTGTGATGGTGAAAGCCAGCGCGGGCGGCGGCGGACGCGGCATGCGCCTGGTGCGCGATCCTGAGAATTTCGAGCAGCGCTACGAAGGCGCCCGCTCCGAAGCCGATGCCGCCTTTGGCAATCCCGATATGTATCTCGAAAAGTGCGTCATGAACCCGCGCCACATCGAGATTCAACTACTGGGCGATGGCAACGGCAATGTGATGCACTACGGCGAGCGCGAATGTTCTATTCAGCGCCGCCACCAGAAGCTGCTCGAAGAAGCCCCCTCGCCCATCGTAGACGACGACCTCCGCACCCGCATGGGCGAAGCCGCCACTCAGGGCGCTGCTGCGATCAACTACGCAGGGGCCGGCACCATCGAGTTTCTGGTGGATGCCGAGAAGAACTTCTACTTCATGGAGATGAACACGCGTATCCAGGTCGAGCACCCTGTCACCGAAGAGGTCACCGACTGCGACATCATCGAACACCAAATTCAGGTGGCGATGGGCGAGACGGTCACCCGCACCGAGAGTCCACTGCGGGGGCACTCCATCGAGTGCCGCATCAACGCGGAGGACCCCGCGCGCAAGTTTAGCCCCTCGCCGGGCACGATTACGGCGTTCCACCAGCCGGGCGGACTGGGCGTGCGGGTGGATACGCATGCCTACACCG
The DNA here is from genome assembly GCA_913056335.1 of uncultured Rhodothermaceae bacterium. Taxonomy (GTDB): domain Bacteria; phylum Bacteroidota; class Rhodothermia; order Rhodothermales; family Salinibacteraceae; genus Longimonas. The sequence goes on along the minus strand of CAJXLX010000029.1, from coordinate 16,773 downwards.
GCTACCGTATTCCGCCGCACTACGACTCGATGATCGCCAAGCTCATCGTGCATGCCGACACGCGCGAGCGCGCCATCAAACGCATGAAGCGGGCCCTCGACGAGTTTGTGATCGAAGGCGTAAAAACCACGATCCCGTTCCATCAGCAGCTGCTGGAGAACGAAGACTTCAAGGCAGGCACGTTCGACACCCAGTTTATGGAGACGTTTACGTTCGATCCGGACGCCTAACGGGCTCCAACCACGTACACTCACGACCTTCTGGCATCGGCACATGCGAATATGCGCCGATACTTCGTTTCCCTCTAACCCATGCCTCTGCTATGAGCTATCCCAGCGATCTGTACTACACTGAAGACCACGAATGGCTGCGCCTGAACGACGACGGCACCGCCACCGTCGGTATCACCGACTTTGCCGAGGGCGAGTTGGGCGACATTGTGTTCGTTGAACTGGATCCTGAAGGCACGGAGCTCTCTGCGGGCGATGTGTACGGCACCGTGGAAGCCGTGAAAACCGTCTCTGAACTCTTCATGCCGATGTCGGGCACTATCATCGAGGTGAACGAGAGCCTTGAAGGCGCGCCCGAGCAGGTCAATGAAGATCCGTATGGCGACGGCTGGATGGTCGTCATCGAACTTGAAGACGAAAGCGAACTCGACGACTTGCTGGATGCCGAGGACTACGCTCAGGTGGCGTAGTCCAACCGGCGTTTTGCCATCCCTCTTTCAATAGATGTCTTGCCGAATGACCGAAGAGCGCATTCTGATCGTCGATTACGGGTCGCAGTACACCCAACTCATTGCGCGCCGCATCCGCGAGGCCGGGGTCTACTCCGAGATCCACCCGTGTACGCGTCCCACAGACGAGCTTGCTGCCCTGGAGCCAGACGGCATCATCTTGTCGGGCGGGCCGTGCTCGGTCTACGACGACTACGCGCCGGAGCTCGACTCGGACCTCTTGCGCCTGACCCGCGACGATGGCAGCCCAGTGCCCGTGCTGGGCATCTGCTACGGCTTGCAGTCGATGGCGCACATCGCAGGCGGAGCCGTAGAGGGCGCTGAACGACGCGAGTTTGGGCGCGCGACCCTGCGCATCCCCAACGAGAACCGTACCGACGCTCTGCTTGAGGGCATCCCTGACGGCTCGACCGTGTGGATGAGTCATGGCGACCACCTCACGGCACTCCCCGACGGCTACACGGTGCTGGCGCGCACTGAAAACGCTCCGATCGCAGCCGTCCGCCATACCGACAAGCCGCACTTTGGCGTGCAGTTTCACCCCGAGGTGGTGCATACAGACTACGGCGCGCAGCTGCTCGAAAACTTTGCGCTGCGTATTTGCGGATGCGAAGGAGCGTGGTCGCCCGCGTCGTTTGTGGAGACGCAGGTAGAGGCGCTCCGTGAACAGGTGGGCGATCAGCACGTCATCTTGGGGCTCTCGGGTGGGGTCGACTCGTCGGTGGCAGCTGCGCTACTGCACAAAGCCATTGGCGACCAGCTCCACTGCATCTTTGTAAACAACGGGCTCTTGCGTCAAGGCGAGTGGACGCAGGTGCAAGACACCTTTCGCGGCCATTTCAACATGGACCTGCGTGCGGTCGATGCCACTGATCGCTTCCTCGATGCGCTTGAAGGCGTCGACGATCCCGAAGAGAAACGGACGCGCATTGGTAACACCTTCATCGACGTATTTACCGCCGAAACCGATGCGCTGGCCCAGGACCTGGGCGCGCGCCCTGCGTTCTTAGCACAGGGCACGCTCTACCCTGATGTGATTGAGAGCGTTTCCTTCAAGGGGCCGTCGGCTACCATCAAGACGCATCATAATGTGGGGGGGCTGCCCGAAGAGCTTGGGTTTGAGCTGCTGGAGCCGTTCCGCGAGCTGTTTAAAGACGAGGTACGCGCCATCGGCGAACTGCTGAACGTGCCATCGTCGATTGTAAACCGGCATCCGTTTCCGGGACCGGGGCTGGCCATTCGTATTATGGGCGAAGTGACGCGCGAACGTCTGGCTACCGTGCGGGCTGCCGACGCGATCTTTATCGAGGAACTGCGTGCTCACGACCTGTACGACGAGGTGTGGCAGGCGCTGGCCGTGCTGCTCCCCGTGCAAACGGTGGGCGTAATGGGCGACGAACGCACGTACGAACACGTGTGTGCCCTGCGCGCTGTGACGAGTGTGGATGGCATGACCGCCGACTGGGCGCATCTGCCGCACGATATGCTCGGACATACGGCCAACCGCATCGTCAACGAAGTGCGTGGCATCAACCGGGCCACGTACGACATCACTTCGAAACCGCCGGGCACCATCGAGTGGGAGTAGCGCCCGGCGTATCCTGTGTACGGCGCGTGTGTACGGCACGTGCCCAACGCCTGCTGCTCCTATCGCACTGCTGATCATCGAGACGAGACCGATTATGTGGCGTTGGATTCCTATTCTGCTTGTGCTGCTGGTGGGCCTGGCGCCTGGAGCCATGGCGCAGCAAAGCGACGAGATTCCTGCAAATGAGGATGCCGAACTGCTCTTCGAAGAGGGGCTGGCTGCCTTTGAAGACGGGGACTATACCGAAGCCTACCGGCGTTTTCGGGCCACCGTCGAGTATCCGCTTCACCAAAAGACGACGGCAGCACTGCTTATGGGCGGACGGGCGCTCTACCGCGGGGGGCGCTATGAGGATGCTATCTCGATCTTGGAAACGCTGCTCGACCGCTACCCTGACACGACCTATCGGGGGCAGGCCAACCAGATCATCAGCTATGCGCGTGACGGGCTGCAAGACGGTCAGTCGGCCCCGGATACGCTGCGCATTGGCCTCATGCTCAACCTGGAGGGCGAAGAGGCTGCCCGCTCGCAGGCCTTCTTCAATGGCGTGCGCCTGGCGGTAGACCGCCACAACGGCGTGCGGCGCCGCTACGTGCTGCCGCCTGAACTGAGCAACCAGGACGGCGAGGTAACCGTCCACGACGCTGCTAACTTGTTCAGCGACGACCGTGCGGAGCAAGAGGGCGCTGCCGTATTCACCACGCCACGCGACACCATCGTAGTCGATTCGCTTCAGGCGGTTACTGAGCAGATTGGGCGGCCACGTCGAGCCGCTAAGATGCATGTGCGCCAGTTTCACACAGGCGAGTCGGGCACCGAGCGGTCGCTGCGTGCGGCGGTCGACTCGCTGGTGCGTATGGACCAGGTCGATGTTATTGTGGGGCCGTTCTACAGTCGGCAGGCCCAAATTGCTGGGGCAGCGGCTGAGGAAGCCGGGGTGGTGTTCGTCGCTCCATTAGCCACGGAGGCCAGCGTATCGGCAGGGCGTACATACGTCTTTCAGGCGAACCCGTCGATTGAAATGCGAGGTCGGGCCATGGCGCGCTATGCCGCCGAGAGTCTGCTCATTGGGTCGACGGCCCTCGTCTACGAGCGGGGACGCAGCCTCAGCGAGCGCATGGCCAACGGCTTTCGCGAAGAGGCGCGCTCCATTGGCATGAATATCCCCTTTACGTACGAGGTCGAAACGCCCCGTGCATGGGCGAGTCTGCCCACTGCCATACGGTCTGACAGCACCATCACCGACTCGATGATGACCGCTGCCGAGGCGATATATCTGCCGTTTACCGGACGCAATGCGGGCGGACGCATCCAGGAGGCGCTGGTGGGGCTGGAGCGCATGCGTCTGGGGATACGGGCGCTGGGCAACGCCGAGTGGCACAATCTGGGCATCGAGAACGAAGCCAGCAAGTTCACGGCCACCTACACGAACGACTTCTACGTAAACACCACGCGGCCTGAGGTGCAAGACTTTGTGCGCAACTACGAAATTCTTACCGGCACTTCGCCCGATGCCGATACCCCGATCATCCGTCGTTTGGCGTATACCGGACACGACGTGACCGATTATCTGCTGAACGGATTGGGCGCCTCGTCAACGCGTATCCGTCCCGATATGCTGCGAAGCGCTGCGCTGTACGAGGGGCTGGGCATCCGCATCGACTTTAGTCAGAGCAACGTCAACCGGGGGCTGTTCATCCATCGGTACCGCAACAACCGTCTGGAGCGCGTGCAATAGGTGGCATCTATGTGTGTACGGCGGGCTGTTTGGCGGTATGCTCTGGGGCAGAGGTAGGAGACGTAGTGGCATGCGGGTCATTGGCAATCCAGCGGCGCAGGGCATGCACACAGGCGTAGAGGACCGGTGTGTCGAGTGCGGCGATGCCGAGCTTGAACAGGTACTGCCCAAATACAATGCCTTGCCAGGTCGACCACGCCAGCGCTTCGGTCTGCGGATTGCCATCGATCTGCGGCCACCAGACCAGCGCAATGGTCACGACCATCGTCGTATCCACCAGCTGGCTAAAGAAGGTAGAGCCATTGTTGCGGATCCACATGTACCGGCCGCTGGTGAGCGTGCGCAGTCCCTCGTAGATCTGCACGTCGATGTACTGCGCAGTGAGGTACGCAATCATTGAGCCCAGCACAATGCCGGGCATCAGGCCAAAGACCATGTCGAACGCCTCTTGCGACACAGGGGAGGCCTCGTAGACCGGAGCCTGCGCGGCAATCCACACCACCAGGGTCACAAACACGCTTACAACAAAGCCTACGCCCACCACTGTGCTGGCGCGCTTGCGGCCAAAGAGCTCCGAGATGAGATCTGTCACCAAGAACGTGACCGGATACGCGATGATGCCCGCCGAAAGCTCCTGGCCAAACAGGACGAAGAACTTCCCAGCAATGGCGTTGGTCATGACAAGCGCTCCGATGAACACGCCCGCGAGCATCAGGAATGCCACTTCGGCGCGCGTGGTGGTGGATTCGCGAAGCACATCAGGATCTGCAGACGAAAAGTCGCTGGGCGGAGGCGTATCAGACACGTCGGGTACGGGCACGGCGGCAAGAACAGGTTTAAAGCGGATATAATAGCCTCACTGTAGCTACACGGCCTCCGTTCCAGTCTGAAGCGCCTGTAACAGCCTTTACACGAATCGGGCGGAGGCAGCGCCGCGGCATCCCCCTATAACCAGTCCTGCTCCTTGTACCAGGCGATGGTTTCGGCAATCCCTTCGTCGAGCGCGATAGCGGGTTCGTATCCTACCATGGCCATCGCTTTCTCGCTGTTGCACATGGTAGCGGCGTGGCGGATTTCGCGCGCTTTCTCGCGATTTAGAGCTGGATACGACCCAGAGATTTTACCCCACAGTTCGGATGCAGCGCCTACAGCACCAACCATGAACGCAGGCACCGGAAGGGTAATCGCCCATGTGTCGAGCGCTGTGGTGGATGCGTCTTTGACCTCGTTCCAGGCGTAGGGGCGCGGGCTCCCCAGAAAGAAGACCTCGTGCAGCGCCTGGGGCGTCGTAGCACATTGAATCATACCCTGGGCCAGATCGCGCACGTGTACGAGGCTGACCGCTGGATCGCTGCCGCCGCCCACGACGGGACAGACGTGGCTGTGTACCGCCTGAAAGAAGGTGAGGATGTCGCGGTCGCGCGGGCCGTACACCGCAGGCGGACGCACCACAGTGATGGGCAGCTCGTCCCAGTACGACGTCGGCATCTGATGCGTGCTGCGGAGCGCCTCCTCCATCTCGGCCTTGCTGCGTCCGTAGCGGCTCACCGGTTGCAGCGGGTCGGTTTCGGTGGCGACGCCTGTAGCTCCGCGTCCCACGGCGGCCAGGCTGCTGGTGATGAGCACGCGGTCCACGTCGGAGGCCACCTGCTTAACGGCCCCGAGCAGGTTGAGCGTGCCGCGGACGTTGGCTTGATAGAACGTATCCCAGTCCTGCGCCCGTGTGATGCCGGCGACATGGTAGACTTCATCGACGCCCTGCAGCCCTTTCCAGAGCGCCTCTACGTCGGTCAGATCGCCCCGTACCGGCGTGATATCGAGCGGCCCCAGCCACTTTTGGCGGTCGCGCACCAGGCAGCGCACTTCCTCATACCCGCGCTCCAGAAGCGCCTCGACCAGATGGCTGCCCACAAAGCCGGTGCCCCCGGAGACGAATGCGGTTTTCGAGTTGGGGTTTTCGATTTGGGATTTGGGATTGGGGGGCATGGAGGATGGTAGATGGAGGATGGTAGATGGAGGATGGCGGTGCTGGCAGGAATCAGGCTATTCGGCAGACGAAGAACAGAACGTATCGGCACGTTGAATCATACGTTGGAGCATGCCGCCAATCTGCTGCCAGGCGGTATCGAGTGTTTTATATTCAGCTTCGTCCAGATAGCCACACATGCGCGCATGATCGAGCCAGACCTGCGTTTCCATCGCCTCGCCAAGTGCGACGTTGATTTTATTCACGAAAGCAGCCTGGTAACGCCGCCGTGCCCAGGCTTCAGCCACCATGGCACTCACGGCACGAGAGGAGCGCCGAATCTGGTCGGTCAGTGAATAACGTTCTTCCTTTGGAAAAGAGAGTGAGCGCTGGAAGATTCGTTTGGCTTCTTTAAGTGCCTGGCGATAGACGCGTAGGTCGCGAAAGCTCTGTATTGCAGCCATGATCGAAGCAGCGAGGGAGAGAAGGATTATCTTTAGAAATCAGACACATCGCGCTACGCTGCCATAACGTCGCCATCCTCCATTCCTCTATCCTCCCTCTACCCCTTTCTGGAAAGCGCCACCACGTTCTCGATATGCGGCGTGTGCGGAAACATATCCACGGGCTGCACGGCGTCGATGCGGTAGGTGTCGCGCAGGCGGTCGAGGTCGCGCACCTGCGTCTGCGGGTTGCAGCTTACGTACACGAACCGTTCGGGACGAAGCGCCTTGATCTGGGCGGTCACCTTCTTGTGCATGCCGTTGCGGGGCGGGTCCACAATGAGCACATCGGGCGCGCCATGCGTCTCCACGAAGTCATCGGTAAAGACCGTCTTCAGGTCGCCTGCCTCGAAAGTGCAGTTCGAGACGTCGTTCTGGGCGGCATTGGCGCGGGCATCGTCGACAGCCTCCTCGATCAACTCTACGCCGACGACCTGCTCCACCGCATCCGACAGAAAGAGCGAGATGGTGCCCGCTCCGCAGTACAAGTCGTATACGGTGTCGGTAGGCTGCAGGTCGGCGAAGTCGCGGGCAATCTGGTAGAGGCGCTCGGCCTGCTGCGTGTTCGTCTGGAAGAAGGACTGCGGACTGATCGTGAAGCGATAGTCGCCAATGATGTCGTCGATGGTGCCGGGGCCGAAGACGGTCTGCGTATCGCCCTCTACGTTGTGGGATTTGCCGGTGTGGTCCGTATCTACAAACGTCGTGACCTCCGGAAACGCGCGCTGCAAGAAGTCGGCAAAGGCATCGCGGCGCTCGGCATTGCGCCCGTAGGTGACAAGGTTGACCATGAGATCGCCCGTGCGCTTGCCTTCGCGGATCACGAGATGCCGCAGATAGCCCTTCTGCTTTCGGATGTCCCACGGCGCCCAGCCCTGCTCTTTCACGAAGTCGCGGACGCCGTTCACGAGGCGCGCGCTCATGTCCGATTGCAGGTGGCATTCGTGCAGGTCGAGCACCTTGTCGAAGTGACCGGGCGCGTGCATCCCCAGTGCAAAATCGGTGTCGAAGTCCTGTCCCGAGTCGATTTCGTCGCGGGTGAGCCAGCGGTCGGCGCTGAAGTCGAAGTCCATTTTATTGCGGTAGTAGAACGGCTCCTCCATCCCGATAACGGGCGGCACCTCGACATCCGAAAAGTCGCTGTGATGCGCAAAAGCTTCCTGCACGGACTGCTGCTTGGCCTCCAACTGCGCCTCGTATGTCACATGCTGGCGCGCGCATCCGCCGCAGGTGTCGGCGTAGCGGCAGCGCGGTTCGGTGCGCAGGGGGCTGGGCTCGATCAGCGTGTCGAGTTTGGCCTTGGCGAAGCTGGACTTGGCCTGGTAGACGTACGCCTTCACCCGATCGCCTGGCACCGCATCCTCCACAAAGATCACGTAGCCGTCAACGCGGGCCAGCGAAGCGCCCTTGTCGGCAAACTTTTCAATGTCGAGGGTTAGAAGGTCGCCGTGCGATACCGAAGCCATAGGCCAAAAGCGTACTATTGAACGAGAAAACAGATGCAAAACGTGCATCCGATGCAGACGCCCTGTACGCACGCTCAGGGCGCGGCGTTGCAGCAGGTGTTACGATGGTGTGTCAAGGAGAAACGCGAACGACTCCTTCTTGCAAAACAGATGACTGTTTCCTAAAGTATGCAGCGAATGTAAAGGCTTCTGTTTCATCTGTTATAGATCAGTCTGGGCTATGGTAGATGAACATATATATCTCAATGGACAATCATCTGAAATCGAACCATGCGATATCTTACACCAACACGTTGTTATCTCGTTTTATTGACAGCTGCCCTCGTCCTTGTCGGCTGCGACTCGGTCGAGTCCGGCGAGGAGATGCCGGAGCCGTTTGCTACGATGGAGGCCGGGGCTCCACTCAACGCTACCATTAATGGGCAGGCGGCCCTAAGCGACGGGACGTCGTTTTCCGAGCAAGGCGCGTTCTTCTTCCCGATCGGCAGTTCAGACTTTACCTTGACCGCCATCCAACTGTTTGGGGAGGACGACACGGGCGCGTCTCACACGCTTTCGTTTACCTACATCGGTGAGGAGCCGCTTGGTGAAGGCGACTACGACCTCGGCTTCGACACGCTGTGTGATCCGCTGTCGGACTGCCGCCGGCCGGGCCTGTTCTTTGGCAATCGGCTGATGAGCAGCTATACGCGTGCAACGGACGATTCGCTGTACTCGTACATGCCAACGGGCGGTACGCTCACCGTGGAGCAGGCCAGTGAGGAGGGCGTCGTGGGGGCGTTCACGGTGGAAGCCGGAACAGAGGCCAGCGTAGCGATTGCGGATATCGAAGCCTTCATTGATGAACTGCGCAACAATCCACCCACAGGCAACGACCCGCGCGAACTGCCTGAACTTCCGCCGCACACGGTCACTCCGCTGGAAACGCCGCTAACAATTGAAGGCGACTTCGCGGCCACTCCCGGCGCATTTCCCGATCGTCCGGGTAACCGGTTCAGCTGGATGATTCAGGGAGGCGTCTTTGGCATGGGGCGGTAGCAAGCGTTCGCGCTTCGATCCGTGGGGACACGGCGCGCCGTGTCCCTACTGTTGTTTCCGACGGTTGTACAACTACACCGAGAACTTGTACCCGATGCCATACACGGTTTCGATGTAGGTAGGATCGGTGGGGTCGGGCTCGATCTTTTTGCGGAGCGAGGCCACGTGCCGATCGATCGTGCGCGTGGTGATGTCGCCGCTAATGCCCCACACATCCCGCAGGAGCTGCTTGCGGCTTACGGTCCGTCCGCGATGCTCGATGAAATACTCCAGGATGTCAAACTCCAGCGTAGTAAACTCGATGGTTTCGCCATCGCGCTGGGCCGTTTCGCTGGAAAACTCGACCTCCACATCCCCAAAGCTAAATCCGTCGTCGGCCTCGTCGTCGTGCTGGCTGCGTTCAAGCACGGCCTGCACGCGGGCCGCCAGCTCCTCGGCGTCGAACGGCTTGGTGACGTAGTCGTCGGCGCCGAGCTTAAAGCCGCGTAGCTTGTCGTCTTCGCTGGCCTTTACCGTGAGCATGATGACGGGCGAGTCGACGCCGGACTGGCGCGCCTCGCGTAGAATCTCGAACCCGCTCTTGTTGGGGAGCATAACGTCCAAGATAACCAGGTCGTAGGGCGGCAGCGAGGTGATCTCTTGCAGGCCCTGTTTGCCGTCGTCTGCGCGAGAGACATGGTATCCCTTGAGCGTGAAAAACTCTTCGAGGCCCGTGCCTACTTCCGGGTCGTCTTCGACAATGAGCAGGCGCGTGGCCGAGGGGGTAGACGAGTCAAGCATGAGACTGAAACGTTAGGGTACGACATGGTTGGGGAAGCGCGGGCCATACGGCATCCAAAAAAGTATGGAGGCACGAGGGCCAGAGCGCGCAACCGAATGTATCAATCAATAGCACGAGCGCATGTTCGCGCAGCATGCTCGGGGCGTGTTTGGGGAGCCGCGCGCAATACCGTGAAGCCTGTCGAACGCTGTGCAGACTGTAGCGTTATTACGAACGAGTACTGGTGCCCGTTGCCTTCCTCATCTTGCGCGTCGTCGCTATTATGGATGCTCAGTTCTGGCTTATCACAATCCCCACGCTGCTGATCTTCTTTTCGTTGGCAGCAGCGCTCCTCGTCCCCATCTGGCGATTTCTGGATCGGGAACAGGAAGTCAGTAAGCAGTGGACGCCCGAAGCAGTGGCCCGGCGGATTGAAGAGCAAGACGACCCCCCGGATGAGACGTTGGCTGCTGAAGACGAGCCGACTCGTTCCGAACTGTAGCCCCCAATTGCGGCATGGGCCGATACAACGGGAGCCGCGTACGGGGGCCTGCAGGTGCGCTACTCGCCATCGGATAGCACGACGCGATCTGCGATGTCTTCTGCCGTTTTGGGGCCAATACCAGACACCGCCTGCAGCCCATCAACCGACTGAAACGGGCCGTGGGTCGTTCGGTAGTCGATGATGCGTTGCGAGAGAGCGGGGCCGATGCCTGAGAGATCCTGCAGCGCTTCGGCATCGGCGGTATTCACGTCAATGGGAGCATTAGGGGCGGCAAGCGGAGACGCGGTCTGGGCTGCGTTGAGTAGCGAATCGGGCAGGGCCTCGGGTCCCGTATGGAACTGCTCAGAGAGGGGCGGAATCTGGTGCATCCGCCAGTGCTGAACGCCAACGCCCAGCATCAGCAGGCTAACGAGGCCAAGCAGCACGGTGGTTTCGAGCGAGGTAAGGGCGACATGGCGTTGCCATCGGTAGAGCCAGCGCATAAGACAAAGGCTATTGTGGATACGCTACATGGACTGAGCAGACCCCAATTTGCCTCAAATCGTAACGTTATACGCGTTTTCCGTTTATACTGACGATCGTGAGCTATGGCGCAGCGCGATATTATTCGCACCGAAGCAGTGGTCTTGCGGGGGCTCGACTACAGCGAAAGCAGCCGCATTGTGACGCTGCTCACGCGCGAGCGCGGAAAGATAGCCGTACTGGCCAAAGGGGCGCGCCGCACGAAGAGCAAATTCGGAGCGACCTTGCAGCCCATGGCCCACACGCAGGTGGTGTTCTACTACAAACCGACACGCAGTCTGCAGATGCTAAGCGAAAGCAGCCACGTGTCCACCTATCGTACGCTGAGCGACGACCTGCTGAAAATTACGCTGGGGCTGCGCATCGTCGAACTCACCGATGCGCTTCTCAGCGATGAAGATCCGCAGCCGGCCATCTTCGAACTGCTTGCAGGCGTGCTGCATCAGCTGGATGCCGAGAAAGAGCGCCCGCGTGTTCTATGGCCGTTTTTCCAGCTTCGACTGGCCGAAGCGCTGGGGGTGGCTCCAGCCATCCAACGCGACCGCGTTGAGGCCATTGACGAGGTCGGGTGGCTCTCGTTGGCCGACGGCGGAGTGTACCCGATTGACGCACGCCCCAGCGCTGCACGAAAGGCCGCGCGCACCGCGCTCCGTGCCTACGCCGTCATCGCACGGGCCCGCCTCAGCGCAGTCCGACGCATGCATATGGAGCCCGAGGTGCATCGTGCCGTGCAAGAACTGGTCGATGCGTACTTGCGCCACCACTTCGACGAAAGCATTCCCGACCGGTGCCGCACGGTGCTCGCTCAGTTGCGAGACGTTGCGGCTTCGTAAGAACAGGCGTTGTATCCACCGACCCGTAGAAACTGCATCGACGGCAGCGCATTCTTGCTACTCACCCTCGTTACCTCCTTCACAACCGTGTGTCGTTGCTTGTGGATGCGAACGCGTGCTGCTGTAGTGCGCATGCGTTCGAAATCTGCCAGGCCGCGCTCGCTGCATGGGTCTATTACTCTTATATGTTTCGCTGGCCATTGGAGTCTCGTTTTTATGCTCGATCATGGAGGCGGTGCTGCTGAGCATTACACCGTCGTATGTGGCTGCGCTGGAGCGTGATGGCAGTGCCGCTCTCGGTGAGCAGCTCAAGAGCTACAAAGAAGACATTGACCGTCCGCTGGCAGCCATCTTGAGTCTGAATACGGTGGCGCACACGGTGGGAGCTGCTGGGGCAGGCGCACAGGCGACCGTCGTGTTTGGGGATGCCTATGTGGGCGTCATTTCGGCAGTGCTTACACTTATGATTCTGGTGTTTTCGGAGATCATCCCCAAGACGCTGGGCGCGGGCTACTGGCGCAGCCTGGCGCCGGCGGTGGTGCGCATCTTGCGCCCTACTATTCTGGCTATGTGGCCGTTCGTGAAGCTGTCGCAGGGCCTTTCGTACGTGCTGTCCAATGGCGAAGAGCAGAGCTCCTTCAGCCGCGAAGAGTTTACGGCGATGGCTGAGCTGGGCGAAGAAGAGGGCGTCTTTGAAGAAAAAGAGTCGCATATTCTGCGCAACCTGTTCCGCTTCAACTCGCTGCGCGTGAAAGACGTCATGACGCCGCGCACCGTCATCTTTGACCTGCCCGAAACCGAAACCATTGGCGGTGTTGTTAATGAGCACGATGCCTTTCGCTTTTCGCGCATTCCGGTGTACGGCGAGAACCGCGACGACGTGACCGGCTACGTGCTCAAAGATGAACTGCTGCTGCGCGCCGCCCAGGAAGAACTTGAAGTCCCGCTCTCGGAGCTCGCCCGCGAGATGCTCGTGGTGCAGCCAACCCTGCCGCTGCCCGACTTGCTGGAGCGCCTGCTCGACCGCCTGGAGCACATCGCACTCGTGGTGGATGAGTATGGCGGCGTGGCCGGCATCGTGACGATGGAAGACGTGGTCGAAACGCTCCTGGGCATGGAGATCGTTGACGAGGCCGACTCGGTCGAGGATATGCAAGCGCTGGCCCGGCAGCAGTGGTTCCGCCGTGCCAAAAAGCTGGGCATGCTCTCCGAAGATGCCGCTGCTGAGGCCGATGTCATTGCCCCTGCTGAGGCGTCTTCGTCCTCTGAAACGTCAACTACGGTGGCCCCGCCCGATGTGTCTTCGTCGTCCTCTGCCGAGTAACGACGTACGTAGCCAGTTCGCCTCTACTCCGTCTGCTACCTGCGCCTGCCATGCCGTCTGATGCCCATCTGCGCTCGTTTAACCGCCCCGATGTGCCGCCGCCCGAAGCCATCAACGATGTCTACCTGATTGGCATCTGCGGTACGGGCATGGGCTCCCTGGCGCAGCTCTTTGACGAGGCGGGGTACGACGTACAGGGCAGCGACGAAGCAGCGTATCCCCCGATGAGCACACAGCTGAAGGACCGGGGTATTGAGGTGCTTGAGGGATACGACGCAGCGCACCTCGACCCCGCGCCCGACCTCGTCGTTGTAGGAAATGCCTGCACGCCTACCCATCCTGAAGCCGCGTACGCTCGCGACCACGGCCTGGTGCAGCAGTCGTTTCCAGAAGCGCTTGGCCACACGTTCCTGACGGGCGACCGCCGCTCCATCGTCGTGACGGGTACGCACGGCAAAACCACGACCACCTCGTTGCTTACCCACACCTTGCGCGCCGCCGAAGCCGACCCCGGCTATCTAATTGGCGGCGTGCTGCAGAGCACCGGACAGAGTGCACACCTGGGCACCGACCAGCCGTTTGTCATTGAGGGCGACGAGTACAACAGCGCCTATTTCGACGACCAGCCCAAGTTCATGCACTACCGGCCCGACAAGGCCATCGTAACGTCGCTGGAGTTCGACCATGCCGATGTATTCGCCGACGAAGATGCCTACCGTGAGGCGTTCGAAGCCTTCGTGGGCACGCTCGGCGCGCGCGACGGACTGCTCGTGCTCTGTGGCGACGATCCGACTGTGGCGCGCCTGGGCGCTCACACTGACGGACGCGTACGCACCTACGGGCTCGACCCCCGCAACGACGTAACCGTTACCGACCACGAGGCGGGGCCCGAGGGGCAGCGCTTTACCATTACCATGGGCGGACTGGAACGCGGCTCCTACAGGCTCCCGCTGCACGGACGCCATAACCTGCAGAATGCGCTGGCGGTGGCGCTCATTGCGTTTAGCGAGGGATGCAACAGTGCGCAGGTGGCCCACGGGTTTGAGACCTTCGAGGGGGTAGCGCGTCGCCAGGAGGTGCGTGGCGTGGTGAACGACATTACCGTAATCGACGACTTCGCCCATCATCCCACGGCGGTGCAAACCACGCTGCGCGGGCTCCGCACGGCCTATCCCGAGCGCCGCCTGGTCGTTGCCTTTGAGCCGCGCTCCAACACCAGCCGCCGCGCACGCTTTGCCACAGCCTACGCCAAAGCCTTCGACGCGGCCGATCAGGTTGTACTCAGCACCCCGCCCTTCCGCCACAACGACCGCGCCAATGACCGCCTCGACGTCAACGCCGTAGCCGCCACCATCTGCGAGCGCGGTGTGCAGGCCACCGTGGCCGACGACCCCGATGACACGCTGCACCGTGTGCAACAGCTCGCCCAGCCCGGCGATGTGGTGGTGACGATGAGCAACGGCGCCTTTGGCGAACTCCCCACGCGTCTGCTCGACACCCTCGACGCACTCTCCTAACAGCGCATCCCCCACCCTTGTATGACTGATGCCACCAACGACACGGTCCGCGACGACAAGCCGATCTCCATTGTTGATCTCTTACTGATTGGATTCGGCCTCTTTCTCATCTACATGGGCTATGGCAGCTATGTGGAAGGCAGCGCGCTGAGCGCGGCCTCCGACGTCTTGCTGGGTATTGCGGGCCTGCTCATGGGGGTGCGCAACCCCATCCAGCACTCGCTGCAGCGGCCCCTTCCTACGCTTAACACCATCGCTATCATCAGCGCCGTAACTGGGATCGTACTGTTTGGGGCCACATTCTTTCAGTAGACCTACGCCCTTATGCCCGTGCCCTTCATTGACACCACCGACGCCCTGGGGCGCCGCATTGTCCTTTCGGAGCCGCCCGCCCGCATCATCTCGCTGGTGCCCAGCCTAACAGATCTGCTGCATGGACTTGGGCTCGATGACGAAGTCGTGGGCCTTACGCGCTTCTGCGAGCGCCCAGACGGGTGGCAAGAAGTCAAGACCATTGTGGGCGGTACCAAGCAGGTGGATGTCGAACATGTTGCCCGCTTGCAGCCCGATCTCATCCTCGCCAATCAAGAGGAAAACACGAGGGCCGATGTCCAGGCACTGAGCGATCACGCCCCGGTGTACGTTACGGACGTATCCACGGTCGACGAAGCTACGGCCATGATTCGCCGCGTGGGGGCGCTTGTGGGTCGGGATAAAGAGGCCCGGCAGATGGCCACAACGATTACCGAACGCTTCGCGGCACTCCCCGCGTGGTCTTCGCTACGCGCCGCCTATCTCATCTGGCGCGATCCGTACATGACCGTGGGCGGCGACACGTTTATCCACGACGTAATGCGCCACGGCGGCTTCACCGCGCCCTGGGCCGATGCCACACGCTATCCTGAAATTACGCTCGACGACCTGTCAGCCGCTGATCTTGATGTGGTCCTGTGCAGCACCGAACCCTTCCCATTCCATCAGAAAGACGCCTTTACAGACGACCTTCGCGCCGCCTGTCCCGATACGCCAGTGCACATGGTAGACGGTCAGCTGTTTTCATGGTACGGACCGCGCCTGCTCGACACGCCCGCCTATCTCCGCGAGCTGCGCGCCACGCTTGAGTCCGATTGACCGTGCGGGCACGCAGTGCGGCATCCCCCAAACTGCATATCTACAGCCGTTTGGCGGTGCTGCTTTGCTCACGGACGCTGCCGCCGACCACGAGTCCGGCACTGATGAGCACAAGATTTTTGATGATGTATTGTCCTTCTATCGTGAGGCCAAAGGGAAAAGCGGTAAAGCACACCTCGGGCAGAATAAACAGCGGCAGCATCGTGCCGGGCATCTGCAGGAAGAGCAGGAAGATGGCGATCCGGTTGAGTGGGCGCAGCAAGAGCGTAACGCCAATGATGACCTCCCACCAGGCCAGGACGGGATAGAAGAGATCGGCAGGCATGAAGTAGACCGTGCTTTTAACCAGCTCCTCCGCGGGACTGATGCCAATGACCTTCAGTCCGCCAAACCAGATGAACACGATCGCGATGGAGATGCGCAAAAGCCAGCGCCCGTAGCGGTCCATCCAGCCCGCAATGCGGCGGTCGGTCTCTTCGAGCCCCAGGGCGCGAATCACTGAATCCATAAAGGCTTGCATAGCACGGGAGGGCATGAGGAGAACAGAAAGCGAAACGACTATGCTCCAAAAACGCACTACCCGTGCGCGGGTGCCGAACACACGCCCCTCGGCTTTTGCTTGTACCCCGCCTCAAGTTAAATGTCCGGGTTGGCAGGCGTGTTGGGGTTGTTCTGGCGCTCCTGCTGCGGATACGGATAGAAGTTGCGGCTGCGCGCAAACGGGTCGTCAGGGTCGGGCTGGTCGGGCCCCAGGCGGCGCATGTCCTCCAGCGCGACGCCCTGCAGGAAGAGCTCTGCGCGCCGCTCTTGGTGGATGGCGTCGAGTAGCGCTGCGGTGGTTTGCGGGCCGTCGTAAGCAGGCAAGTTGGCTCCGATGCCCAGCGGATCCTCATCTGCGGTTTTGGTGCGCACGGCGTTGAGGGCAGATTTGGCCTCTGCCAGGTTGTTCTGCTGCACGCGCGCTTCCGCCTGGATAAGAAGCATCTCGCCAGGCACGTAGAGCGGAAGCTCCGTATCTACCGAGCTGAAGAATCCGGCAATGCCCTCAATGGGCAGTTCATTGGGCGTGCTTACGGCATCGGTGGGTGAAAAGAAAAAGTCGAGACGGGCGTCGGCGGGGTTGGTGGCGGCGGATCCGAACGC
>CAJXLX010000028.1 GCA_913056335.1 uncultured Rhodothermaceae bacterium | reverse complement strand
TAGCTCTCCTGATAAAAATCTTTCCTGAGGCGAACGGTCCCCCGTTCGCTCCTGTCAGCGATGCCGGAGACGTCCGCACCGGGCGGCGCTCCCAGTCTCCGGCTACTGCCCTATTGCCTCCATCACGTAGCGTTGAACCGCTACCGGGGTGTCTTCTATTCAGCCACTGCGCCCTGCATCTGGATGTACTGCACAGCCAGCAGGTAGCCCGCCGGTCCGAGTCCGCTAATTTGCCCAACGCAGGCAGGAGCCACTTTGGAGGTGCGGCGAAAATCCTCGCGAGCGTGGATGTTCGACAGGTGCACCTCCACCACGGGCGGGTCGATGGCATCAACGGCGTCGTGCAGGGCCACCGAAGTGTGCGTGTAGCCTCCGGGGTTGAAGATCACGCCCGCGTACGATTCGGCGTGAGCGTCGTGGAGCGCATCAATGAGCACGCCCTGATGATTGCTCTGCACCCACTGAAACGAGAGATCGGCAAACATAGATGCGAGCTTCTCTTCGAGCGAATCCAGCGTCTCGGTGCCGTAGTGTTCGGGGGCGCGGGTGCCCAGTAGATTGAGGTTTGGGCCGTTCAGCACAAGAATCATAAACCGATGTATATCCAGCAAATAGATTGAAAAGACAACGCCGCACGTAACGCAAGCGCGGGGCCCAGTTCCCGAAATGATATCGGCTTACGCATCCGACTGGGTATCGGAGGTGTGGGCCGAGGCCTCTGCGGGCGTCCTCTCCACCTCGATCTGTAGGCCGTCGTAGCCGAGGTGGATGTCGTCAGGCAAGCGGGCTTCTTGCTCGGCATGCAGCACATCATGCGTCATGTGGATGAAGTAGGTTTCGCGCGCTCCGATACGGCGGGCCATCTCCACGGCTCCGTCGAACGAAAAGTGCGTGGGATGCGGACGCGCACGCAGTGCATCGAGCACGATGACGTCCACGCCATCGAGCAAGGCCACGCTCTCATCGGGAATGTGGTGGGCATCGGTCAGGTACGCAAACGGGCCGATGCGCCAGCCCGTGGTGGGTGTGTTGCCGTGCTGCATTGGAATGGGCTGCACACTGACGTGTCCGGCGTCGTCGTATCGACTGGTGATGGTGAAGCGCTCGTCGACTGCGTGCAGTGTGACACGAGCCGCGCCAGGATAGGGGTTCTGGCCAAAGATGTATGCGTAGCGCTCACGCAGAATCTCGGCGGTATCGGCGCTGCTGTAGCACGGCATAGGCCGACTGTTGCGGTAGAACAGCGGGCGTAGATCGTCGATGCCCGCCACATGGTCAAAGTGGTGGTGCGTAAAGCACACCGCGTCAATGCGTTCAATGGCGGCGCGCCGGGCCTGCTGCCGGAAGTCGGGCCCGGCATCCACCAGAATGCCGAGCGGCCCCACCTCGATGTAGCACGCGCAGCGCAGGCGCTCGTCGTGCGGGTCGGTAGAGGTGCAGACGCGGCAGTCGCATCCCAACACCGGAACGCCCGTTGACGTGCCCGTGCCCAATAGCGTAACGCGAAGCGAGGGCGGGGCAGCGTCGCTATGAGGCATGGGCACGGGGGGATTCGGAGGAAGTTGACTCGTCAGTTGAGGCGCCCTCGGGCGTGTCAGCGTCTGCACTGCCGTCGGTATCGGCTTCATCCCACAGGCGGTGGAGCGCCTTGCGTACCGCCGGTTTCAGGTACACCGTATCGAGCGGCTCGTTGCGGAGGCTGCGGGCCAGCACCGCCAGCTGCACCTCGGCCGGGTGCCGCTTGTTCAGCATGATCACGGTTTGCCCCCCAACATGGCAGCGTCCGCCCCGAAAATCGCCCTTCTCAATGCGCACCTCCATGTCCATGCGCTTGGCCACGTCGGTAAGCGCGTCAATAATTTTTTTCGTGGTCATAGCTTTCGTGCTGAAGATCCAAACGCATGCGCAGTGCTCCCCCGGCATCCGCAAAACGACACAGAAGGATGCAGTGCAGCGGCTATGCTTCAACCAGCGTAGCGCCAGTATCGGGGGCGTCGATTGCGAATGACAGTGGAGATACTGTCTCGTCGGCCTCCAGATGAATCCGCACAAAGTGATCCATGAACCAGCGCGTGGGGTAGCTGGGCACCGCACGCGTAAGGTAGGCCGCCAGGAACGGATGCACCCGCAGCGTAACCGCACGATGCTGGTCGGCATGGTCGGCGACCCATGCATCCAGCGCGTCAATAACGTCGTGCGCCGGGCGCGTGGCCTCGGCGCCGTGCTGCACGTTGTTGGTTTCCTTCACGGCATTGGCTTCGGCCTCAGCAACCTTCGCTTCGGCGGATTCGAGCTGGGCTTTGGCTGATCGTGCCTCTGACGCAGCCTCTTTCGCTTTTGCTTCGGCTTCATCGCGGGCCGACCGCGTTTTTCCGTGCTGCGACCGCTCACTTTGAAGCGCTTTCTTGGCCTGTTCAAGCTCTTCTTTCAGCGCCTTCAGCTCGTCGGTGGCAGGCTGCTCGCTGGAGGTGTGGTTTGATGAGCCGGCTTTGCGCTTCAGTTTAGTGAGCTCCGATTCACGGTCTTTCACCGTCTGCTGCGCCTCTTGCAGACGTTTTTCGAGGCGGCTCAGCTGCGCCTGCGCATCTCGGAAGCGCTGGCGATACGAATCGCCGTTGTCCTTGTCGGGCGCAGAGGCTCCGCTCGACGACGCAAACGAAGACGTGAGGCTGGGGCGCAGGCGCTGCCGGGTAATCTGCACGAGCCCAAAGTCGCTCATAGGAAGCACCTTCGTGATAGCCCGGTCTTCCTCGAAGAGCGCCTCCAGTTCATTGTAGACTTTCTTGCGGGCCCTTTCGTCGCGCAAGTCAATGAAGTCAACCACAATGATGCCGCCCAGGTCGCGCAGTCGCACCTGATGGGCAATGACGCGTGCTGCCTCCAGGTTAACATCGAGCGAGTTCTGTTTCTGTGATTTGCCGCGCCCCGAGCGCCCCGAGTTCACATCCACCACGTGCATCGCCTCGGTACGCTCGATGAAGAGGTAGCCGCCCGACGGCAGTTCGACCCGGTCTTTGAATGCGCGGTCGGCCCCTTGCTGAATGTCGGCGGCCTCGAAGACCGGCGCGTTGCCACTGTGATACTCAACACGCGAGACCATGGATGGCGCCACAGCGCGCACGTAGCTGCGCACGCTGTGAAAGAGCGCCTTGTTGTCGATCAAGATGCGATCGAAATCATCAGAGAACTGGTCGCGGATGATCGACGACGCCATATCCACATCTTCGTGGATGAGCGTGGGGGCATTCGTGGCCTGGGCCAGCCGGTTTTCCACGCGGCGCCAGCGCTCCAGGAGCAGGCGCAAGTCCTTGTCGAGCGACTTGGCATCGCGCCCCTCCGCCACCGTTCGCACAATGACGCCGAAGCCATCTGGTACCAGGCTGCCCGCTAAGGCTTTCAGGCGGTTACGCTCTTTGTCCTTTTCAATCTTGCGCGACACCGCCACGACTTTGGAGAGCGGCACAAGCACCAGAAAGCGGCCCGCCATCGACAGGTCGGTTGAGATGCGACTGCCTTTGTTGGCAATCGGCTCCTTCTTCACCTGCACGAGAATGCGCTGATTGCGCCGCAGGTGGTCGGTGGGGTTCGGGTCCTGATCGTGGAGGTCGCCGGGCAGACTGACCGTCTCCACCTTGGGTGTGTTCTGGTTGAGGAAGGCTCTGAGCTGAGGCAGGTTCTCCGACAGATCCGAGAAGTGCAAGAAGGCATCCTGGTCCTGGCCAATATCCACGAATGCCGCACGGATGCTCGGCATAACGCGGCGCACGATGCCAAGATAGAGGTTGCCAATCGTGCGTTTGTGCTCGGCATTTTCGATGTAGAGCTCGGCCAGTTTGCCGTTTTCTACAATAGCGATGCGGGTGCGATTATCCGCTACATTAACAACGATTTCTTTGGACATAAGGCGAGGTACGCCGCAGGGCGTCTACGCCGTCGGACGGTCAGCACACAGGGCGGGACATATCATAATCGGCACGGTCTATTTATGTGCAAGCGTTCTGTGCAAATGGATACGAGATCGCACCGGCAGCAGGTAAAGCACGTGTGCCTGTGGCACTGTGCCGCCCCTGTACATGCGGTTCGCGCAGAATGCGCACAGCGCATGTTAATGGGGCACGCTGCAAGACACGCTCTGTCTGTATTGTGATGACCATCCGGCGGGGGTGCAGTGCACGCCTGCGGACAGCTAATGAGCAAGGGAAAGCGAAAAAGTGGAATGGAGCCGCACACAGGGCTCTGGGGAGCCGGGCGTGCAGTACCGGCCTATTTTCATGACAGTAAGACAACCATGGCGTGTACGTGTGTAGCGAAAGAACGCCGCCCCGTCAGGGGGCCGCGCCATTTCGGTGTCGCTACAGACCCACGCATGAAAGTAGTGGAAAACGGGTGTGCAGGTCGTAACGCAAAGAGTAAAAGAATGCACGATACATTACGACACAACTGCATATTGCTGGGTAGGCCAAAATGATCCCTGACAGGTATGTGGGCAGCGGTACTAAGTGTCGGATGAATGCGCCCGTTTGGGCAGGCTCCTCGACCCTTTAATGGAAATTCTTTCACATAGTGTCTTTTTCTTTCATACCATATGTCACAAACGGAGCCTACAAGATTAACATCCGTTACGAATACATGCCGAGCCAAGCATACAACGTCTTGCGCAGCGTCCCCAGGGCCTGCTGATGAAATGCGACCATTGTGCGTCATTGGCGGTTTGAGGAGCACCTGCAATATAGACTTGTCTTCTGTGATACTACGACCCAGCAAAGAATGCGTGTAGTTGGAAGCGCTTGCCCGCTGCTTAACAGACAACGTGTAGTTTCAACAGACAGGCTCTCCTCCAGCATGTGGGTAACGCCCCATGAAAATGGGAAAACAGATAACGGCTCTGTATAGACCTTGTACGCTGGTTTCGGTTGCGCTGTCACACATTCTTGCTGTTGCATCTTTATTGTGTTTGCGCCGTGGGCTGGTGCCCACTGCATCGATCTCATCAATTCCTTCTTCAAGAGAAACGCCTTGACATATGGCTACCCAAAGTAAATCCGAAGAAGTGCGCGGCTTAGAAGGCGTCGTTGCGCTGTCGTCCGAACTCTCGTCGATTGACGGCGAGACCGGACAGCTTGTGTATCGTGGATACGATATTCACGATTTGGCTGAAAATGCTTCGTTTGAGGAGGTGGTTTACCTGTTGTGGAATGGCGATCTGCCCACGCAGCCCCAGCTCGACGCGCTCAAGAGCGATCTGCGAGCCGCCCGTGAGCTTCCGGCTCCGGTGATCGACATCCTGCGCCAGGCCCCAGACACCGCGCATCCGATGGCTGTACTTCGTACTGCCGTTTCTGCGCTTGGCCTCTACGACGACGAAGCCGATGCCGACTCGCCCGAAGCAAATCGCCGCAAGGCTACGCGTCTTCTGGCACGTACCCCCGGGATCATCGCGGCCTTCGCTCGTCTTCGCAGTGGAGATGAGCCGATCGCTCCGCTCGATGAGGCATCAATGGCTTACAACTTCCTGTACATGTTGAACGGGGAGGCCCCCGGTAGTGCCGCAGAGGCTACGTTTGACACGTGCCTTGTGCTGCATGCCGACCACGGCCTTAACGCCTCCACCTTTACCAGCCGTGTTATTGGCTCGACGCTGTCGGATATGTACTCGGCCGTCTCGGGTGCGATCGGTGCCTTGAAGGGACCGCTGCACGGTGGTGCCAACCGCGAGGTTATGCGCATGCTGCTTGACATCGACAAAAAAGGCGCTGACCCGGCCCAGTACGTACAAGAGAAGCTTGACAACAAAGAGCGCGTCATGGGGTTTGGCCATCGTGTGTACCGCACCATGGATCCGCGTGCAGCCATCCTGCGCGAGCGCCTGCAGGAGCTCAGCGAGGAAAAGAATGCCACCAAATGGTATGACTACAGTATGGCGATCCT
This sequence comes from uncultured Rhodothermaceae bacterium, assembly GCA_913056335.1. Classification (GTDB taxonomy): domain Bacteria; phylum Bacteroidota; class Rhodothermia; order Rhodothermales; family Salinibacteraceae; genus Longimonas. Next base: position 27,864 of record CAJXLX010000028.1, on the reverse strand, counting down.
TAACACCGTGAAGTCGGAGAAGGGCCTTGATCCGAACGTCGACTTCTTTAGCGCCTCGACGTACTATATGATGGGGCTGGATCCGGATCTCTTCACGCCGATCTTTGCACTGAGCCGCTCGGCGGGCTGGACGGCGCACCTGCTGGAGCAGTGGGCCGATAACCGCCTTATTCGTCCCCGTGCTGCCTATGTTGGTAAAACCGGGCGTACGGTGGTGCCTATCGATGAGCGATAGCGAATCTGCGCAGTAGCGCGTTCGCCCAGGTAGGGGATGCCCAATCAGGGATGCCCAAGTGGAGGGGTTCTGACGAGGGCGCATGGGTCTGAAGACTTCGACGCATGCGCCTACCCGTCTCGTGCAGCGTACGCTTGGGCCCTTTGTTAACTCCCGCCTGCAGCGGGGCGATCATGAAACTTTTACAGTGAGTTCGCCATAGGCATCTTTGCTACTGCAGAATACATACACATACGCTTTGACCCTTGTATTCCGCACAAGCGCATCAGGCTCAACGAGCCAAGCCCCTTGGGAAGCCCGATTCTTCCCTCAGGCACGAGTTGTGCACAGCTTGTGTGGACAGCTTCTGGTAGCGCGGGGCGTTCGGCTTGTCGCTGTTCTCGCATATGGCGGCACACTTGCTGCCTACTCACCCTTATAGCATCGTCTTCCTCAATCTTATGGCTGTTGACACCATTGACCAACCGGCTAAGTCTGCCGCTTCTCAAGACAGTCGTTTTCAGCGTTACCGCGTACGCACTGGGATGTTTGCCTGGATGGCGCACCGCCTGAGCGGCCTCGCACTTGTGGCATACTTGGTTGTTCATGTATGGGGGCTGCGTGCCCTTACTGATCGGGCATCGTTCAACGAGCTCATCGCGGGCTACCATGCGCCGATATTTAAGATAGGAGAGTTTCTCCTGCTGGCAGCCGTGGTGTATCACGCCCTGAATGGCTTCCGTATCGTGCTGATCGACTTTCTGGGATGGAGCCCCAACCAAAAGCGGCTGTTTTGGGCGCTTGGCGGTGTGGCGGCCGTATTGATCGTTGTAGGGGGATACCCTACCATCTCTTCATTGATCGATTACTTCTTTCTGGCTGCCTAATGTGGTCTTCGGCAGGTGCTTAGCGCGATACGTGTGCGCTTCGCTATCTGCCAGGTGCCCTGATCGCTGTCTCGCCCGAAGTGGGCGCTCGTTGGTCTTCTCGTTCTGACTCTCCACCTGCTATGGCTTCTCGCGCCGCCTCAACCTCCAACGCCCAGAGCTGGTTTCTGCACCGCATTACGGGTACGTTTCTCATTTTTATGCTGATTACCCACTTTTGGGTGCAGCACTACGACCAGCAGACGGCCACCATTTCGCATGATGTACTTTCCACCGAGCAGATTGAAAACGACGTCTTGCCGGGTTACACGCCCGAGGCTGAGGCTGCGGTCGAAGCGCGCTTTGGCGAAACCGCCGAGGTTACACCACACGACGTAGTGATGCTCCGCCTGGCCGATCCGGTGTACGCGGTCCTCTGGAAAGCATTTAACATCCTCTTCCTGATCGTGGCACTGCATCACGGATTCTACGGGCTCAACAACGTGATGTCGGACTACATTCGCAACCCGATGGCGCGCAAGACCGCGAAGGTGCTGTCGTGGTCGTTGGCTCTCGTCCTATTTGTCGTGGGCACGTACTCCGTGCTCGTGGCGGGCTGGTAACGCTTCCCAGCGGCCTCCCCTTGTTTGACTGTTCCGCTCATTTGTCTCTTGTACTACCATGACATTCACCCACGATGTCCTCATCGTCGGCGCCGGCGGGGCGGGCCTCATGTCCGCGCTCTACGCTAAAGAAGGCGGAGCCGATGTTGCCGTTGTCTCGAAGCTCCATCCGCTACGCTCTCATACTGGAGCTGCCCAGGGGGGCATTAGCGCTGCCCTCGGAAACGAAGAGGAAGATCACTGGCTGTGGCATGCCTTTGATACTGTGAAAGGCAGCGATTATCTCGGCGATCAGGATGCCATTGAGGCGCTCTGCAAAGATGCCCCGCGCACCATCGTCGAACTGGAGCACTACGGCGTTCCGTTTAGCCGGAACTCGGAAGGCACCATTTCGCAGCGCCGCTTTGGGGGACACACCCGCAACTTTGGGGAGTCGCCGGTGCGCCGCGCCTGCCATGCGGCCGACCGCACTGGCCACACCATTCTGCACACGCTCTACGACCAGTGCACGAAGCAGGGCGTGCGCTTCTACGATGAGTTTCAGGTGCTGGACCTGATCATGAATCCAGATGGCGAACCGGCGGGGGTCGTTGCCTACGAAATACTGACCGGGGAAGTCCACACCTTTCACGCGAAGGTGGTCTGCTTCGCTACGGGCGGATACGGGCGCGCCTTCAAAACAACCTCGAATGCGCACGCTGGGACCGGAGACGGCATGTCGATGATGCTGCGTGCTGGCATTCCGCTGGAAGATATGGAGTTCGTGCAGTTCCACCCCACCGGGCTCTACCGGCTCGGTATCCTCATTACCGAGGGCGCTCGGGGCGAGGGCGGGATCTTACGTAACTCGGAGGGCGAGCGCTTCATGGAACGCTACGCGCCCACTGTGAAGGACCTGGCCCCGCGCGACATGGTCTCGCAGTGTATCTACAAAGAAATTCGCGAGGGACGCGGCGTAAACGGCAAAGACTACGTTCACCTCGATCTGACCCACGTGGGTGATGAGGTGCTCGATAAGAAGCTCCCTGAGATTTCGGAGTTCTCACGCACGTACATGGGCGTGAACCCGAAGCATGAGCCCATTCCGGTGGCGCCCACCTGCCACTACGCCATGGGGGGCATTCCAACAGACGCTGATGGCCACGTCGAAACGAAAGAGCGAGGCACCTCAGTACCGGGCCTCTTTGCCGTCGGCGAGTGCGCGTGCGTGAGCGTGCACGGCGCCAACCGTTTGGGTACGAACTCGCTGCTGGAGCTGGTCGTCTTCGGACGCCGCGCCGGCATGCAGATGGCAAAAGAAGTCCGCGAAGGCAAATCGTTTGCGGCGCTTCCCGACGAGCCGGAGCAAGAAACGCGCAACCTGCTCGATGACCTGCTTGCGAATACATCGGAAGACGGCGAGCCTACGGTGAAGGTGCGCACGGACCTGCAGGAGACGATGATGTCGAATGTGAGTGTCTTCCGCACCGATGAGACCCTCTCCGAATCCCTTAACGACCTAAAGGCACTGCGTGAGCGGGCCAAGCATGTCGTGGTGGAGGACAAGGGCAAAAAGTTCAATACCGACCTGATGGACGCCGTCGAGATTGGCTTTATGGTCGATTACGCGGAAGCTATTGCGGCCAGTGCGCACTACCGCACAGAGAGCCGCGGCGCCCACTCTCGCGAAGACTATCAGAACCGCAACGATGACGAATGGCTTGAGCACACGCTGTTTTACAGCGACGGTGAAGGCAACTACGAGTTTGCCGATAAGGATGTCGTGATTACACGATTCGAGCCGAAAGAACGTAAGTACTAACCCTCACTGGGAAGCCTGCTCCTATGGCCTCGTGCGGTGCCCTTTGCCTGTGGCAAGGTACTGCACGGTGCCCGCTTCCGTTATCAGCCCCCCTCTTTTTATGACCCTGAACGTTGAAATAAAGCGCTACAATCCAGAGAAGGATGACGCTCCGCACTGGGAGTCGTACGAGGTGCCTGCCGACCCGCTCGACAGCGCATTGGCCCTGCTGCTCCACGTAAAGTGGCACATCGACGGCACCCTCTCGCTACGCAAGAGTTGCGCACACGGCGTCTGCGGTTCCGATGCCATGCAGATCAATGGAGAAAACAAGCTGGCCTGTTCAGTGCTGGTACAAGATCTCGTCGATAGTGACGGAGCCACGGTAAAGTTTGCACCGCTGCCTGCTGCACCTGTTATCAAAGACCTGGTGATCGACCAGTCGCGGTTCTTCGAGAAATACCGCGAGGTTAAGCCCTGGCTCATTAACGACAATCCGGCTCCTGAGAAAGAGCGCAAGCAGTCGCCTGCTGAGCACGAGATTATTGAGGAGGCCACTAAGTGCATCATGTGTGGCGCATGCACGCACGCGTGCCCCAGCACGTGGGCGAGTCCCGACTACTTGGGTCCGGCAGCCATGCTCAAAGCCTATCGCTACACTTTCGACACGCGCGATGACGGTGAAGGCGAACGCCTCGACACAGTCGACTCGGAGAACGGGCTCTGGAAGTGCTACACCATCTTTAACTGCAACGAGGCCTGCCCCAAAGATATCGATATTACGCGCTGGCTCTCGGCCCTGAAGCGGCGCTCGGCAGTGACGGCGTAACAGATGGCCCCCAGCTCGCACAGCTGATGTTATGCAGTATGATTCGGCGCCTCGTTTGCTACCCGGCAGACGAGGCGTTTTGGCATGGGAGCTCCGCATAGCAGCCCACATGCCCTATTCGACATATCATCGCTGCATGGCGTGAAACCCCCGCCTCCGGTCGCGCATTCGTGCGTTTGCTGCTCTTTTGTGCTCCCCCCACCGCCCTCATGGCTGCCTCGCCTGTTCTCTTAGGCATTGAAACCTCGTGCGACGATACCGCCGCTGCGGTGCTTGATGGCACCGTGCTGCGCTCCAATGTAGTATCCTCGCAGCACGATGTGCATGCCAACTACGGGGGCATCGTGCCCGAACTTGCGTCTCGCAACCACGAGCGCTACATCGGGCCTGTGGTGCAGCGCGCGCTCGATGAGGCCGGCTGTGCCCCGCACGACCTGGATGGGGTGGCTGTAACATGTGGTCCCGGACTGCCTGGCGCGCTTCTTGTGGGACTTAGCTTTGCGAAGTCGTTTGGATATGCCACCGGTTGCCCCGTTGTAGGGGTGAATCATCTGGAAGGACACCTGTATTCCACTCACATTACCGGGCAGGGACCGCCCATGCCCTACCTCAGCCTCATCGTCTCGGGTGGACACACCCAGCTGGTACACGTGTCGGATGTTGGCATGTACACTGTGCTCGGCCAAACCCGCGACGACGCCGCGGGCGAGGCCTTCGACAAAGTGGCCCAGATGCTGAACCTGGGCTACCCTGGTGGTCCTGTAGTCGACCGGCACGCCCAGCAAGGCGATCCTGCGTTCCACGACTTTCCCCGGTCGCGCTTCGACGATCTTTCGTTCTCGTTCAGTGGACTTAAGACCTCGGTGCTCTACTTCCTGCGCGACATCCCAGAGGCCGAGCGTGACGCGTTCGTTGAGGCGCACCGCGCTGACATCTGTGCCTCGTTCCAACAGGCGGTGGTCGATGTCCTTGTGGATGCCGTACGCCGCGCTGCGCTCGACACGGGCGTAAAACATGTGGCGGTGGTGGGCGGCGTATCGGCCAACCGCGGCCTGCGCGATGCGCTCCAGATGTTGGGCACCGAGCAGGACCTGCATATCCACCTGCCCGACCCGCAGTTTTGCATGGACAACGCGGCGATGATTGCTGCTGCCGCCCGGATGCACTGGCCCACCGTCTCCCCCTTCACCCTCGATATTAATCCGCGCCTCACGCTGGCGTAAAGACTTCTTACTCTGCTCTCTGCTTTTACTACCATGGATTCGGATACGCCCTCGCTCGACAAAAGTCTTGACCAAGCCGCTCGCTTCTCAGAGGCCTTGCCGCCACTTTCTGATGACCTGAGCGGTGCGGATCTCGCTCCGTTCCGCGATCGCATCGATGCGATTGATCATCAACTGGTACAGCTTCTGAACGAGCGAACAGCGTATGCGCATGTGATTGGGGCCATTAAACACGTTATTGGGATGCGTGCGTATGTGCCCACCCGCGAGGCCGAGGTGATGGAAAACGTGATTGAGTCGAATACGGGCCCATTCACCGATAACGCCATCCGCCGCATCTTTGAGCAGATCGTGGAGGAGACACGTAGTTTGGAGCAGCGCACGTACGAAGGGCATACCGAGTAATCTCATCATTTTCCACTGCGCTTTCGCTTGCTGGCTATGAACACATGGATCCGATGGGCCCTGGCAATACTGGTGGTTGTAGCCACCGGCATAGGGTTGGCTGGGGCCCTCCTGGCATTTTCGAGCAATACACCGACGTTCGATGGCGAACGCAGCGTTACGATTCCCGAAGGCACCTCATTCGAAACGACGCTCGACAGTCTCGAATCAGCTGGACTGCTGGCATCTCCCCGTTCGATGCGCTGGTTTGGTGGCCTTACGGGCTGGCGGAATCAGGTGAAGGCGGGTCACTATACATTTGCAGCGGGCACCTCGAATTGGGAGTTACTCGACACGATCCGCAAGGGCTTGCAAACCCCGGTGCGCGTCACCATTCCGCCGGGCACAACGCCCGATGTGGTCGCCCAGCGAGCGGCGCGCAACATGGCGTTTAACGCCGACGCATTTCGGGCTGCTCTTAGCGACTCTACACTGGCTGCTGAGTTGGGTACCACGCCCACCGATCTATTTGGCTACATGCTGCCTGACACGTATCACTTCTACTGGCAGTCCTCCCCCGTGTCGGTGGTCGAGCACATTAAGGAGACGTTTGACCGCTTTGCGGAGCAGGATCTGCGCGACGGACTCGATGCGCGCGACCTGAGTGTGCACGATGCCGCCATCCTGGCCTCGATTGTAGAGTGGGAGACGGCCCTCTCCGACGAGAAGCCGCGTGTGGCCGGCGTCTACCTGAATCGGTTAGAGATTGGAATGCCGCTGCAGGCCGACCCGACTGTGCAGTACGCTGTCATGGAAGAAGAAGGCAGCAAGCGCCGCCTCCTCTTTGCCGATTATGAGATCGAGCACGACTATAACACGTACCAGTTTCGGGGGCTACCGCCTGGTCCGCTCACCAATCCCTCGCGGTCGTCGCTGCGTGCTGTGGCCCGCCCTGAATCCCACAGCTACCTCTACTTCGTTGCCAATGGCACCGGCGGGCATACGTTCAGCCGCACGCTGCGCGAGCACAATCGCGCCGCCCAAGACTACTATAAACTGATGCGACAGCGGCGTGCTCAGCAGAATAACTGAGGCTGCCCTCGCATCGTTCAGTTAGAACCGATACCGCATTCCAATCGAGAAGGTGTTGCGCTGTATATCTTCATCGGCGCGCAGCCCCGGAGCTGTGCCCCGAGCATCGGGGACCTCGGTGGTGCCGTAAGCCACGAACTCATCGGTGAAGCGCTCCTGCATCCAGCCGAAGTCGAATGTGAGCTGCGAGTCGAAGGTGTAGCTAAGACCGCCTGAGAAGAACGTGCGGTCGCTTCGGGGGCCGGTGTCATCAGGATTCGGCTGAAAGGCTGTCCCTCCGCGAACCGTGAGCGCATCAATCGCGAAGGACGCCCCCACGCGCGAGTTCACCGTCACATCCAGCTCGCGGATCTGCCGGTCGATGTCGCGCTCCACTTCAAGACCAGCCCCCTCGGCGGTAAAGTTCAGCGTTGACCAGTCGATCACCTCGACATCTCCTGCCAGGTTAAACGGACCCAGATTGAATTCGGCTCCGGCGGAGACGCGCCACGGCGTGCGGACTTCGTATTCAAATGCGTTGTCGTCAATCGCCCCCGCAGCCAGCGAGCCGCCCTCGTCGAAGAACGTTTCGATGCGCGTGCCAAAGGTTTCGGTAACGGTGTAGTACGTGGGCGTTGCAAACGAAACGCCTACGCGTAACTGATCGACCGGCTTGGCCGAGGCTCCGAAGCGCGCCCCAAAGCCGGTAAGATCTGCTTCGATGCCCTGTTCGTACCGCAGCGCGTCGAATCCGCTAAGCACTGCGCCATCGCCCAGAATCACGTCGTATTGGCTGCCGGTGTGCGTGTTATTGACATCGACCTCTTCGTAGATGCGATCGAACGAGTACGATCCGAAGGCCACCGTGAACGCACCGCCAAGCATCACATCGGGCGCCACCTCAATGGCCCCTCCAAAGCTGGTATCGTAGAGTCCGCCACTTTCGATGAGGTCTTCGCGCTGCTCGACGTTCGTGTTGCTGCCGGGACGCACCGCTTGGATGAAGTCGTTGGTGGGACTATCCGCCCGGTTGGGGTCGAACTCGATGGCTCCGGCGTCGAATGCAAGCGTGGTGAGGCGACGGTCGAAGGTGAACGAGCCGTCGTCGTTAGGAAGCGGAGAGGGCGAGCTGGGCAGAAACGTATCGGTGATGGAGCTCTGCCCGTTGATGCCGGAGGCAACAAGCGTGCGGTCGAAACTGCGCGTGCGGCCAATGGCCGCCCCCAAAACGAGATTGCCCTGATCGGTGGGGACGCGGTAGGTGAGTGCGGCATTGCCAATGCGATAGCCCGACTGCGTACGATCAAAGGGCGCTGATGTGGTGCTGGGCAGGAAGAGCCGCGCCTCGTTGGTGGTAAAGTCGCCCACCAGGCCGCCAGCAAACGTGGACGACGATGCCCACCCGAGCCCCGCCGGATTGCTGAAGAGCGCGGTGTAGGTACCGCTCCCGGCGGTGCCATTGGCATCCAGCCAGCCCATGTCGTGTGGTCCGATGGCAGGAGCCCGCTCGCTGTACCGAAAGACATCATCAAGCGTTTGGGCCGATGTGGAGGCGGGACCGCCTGCAGCAAGCAGAAGGGCAGCAGCAAACAACAGATAGAAACGAGCCATAGCAATCCAGCAGTCTAAGTCGGTAGACGATGAAACGCCCCAGGGACGCTGAGTGAGACGTGGGTGTAGCCGCCTTGACGGGGCTGTGAGTAACATCTGCCTGTGTTGTAACAGGCAATCAGACTGCTCTGTCTGGCCGCAGCGTCTGGTGGGTCAGACTGCCAGTACATGCGCAGCAAAATCAGGAGGGCTGTTCGTCGAGTTCCTCCTCGCGAATGCGTCCACAGACAAGGAGGCACAGAGCCGAGAGTGTGGGGTCGTTGATCTGGTAGTACACGTACAGTCCTTCCTTGCGGCGCGACAGAAGCCCCTCGCGCGCCATCATACCCAGGTGCTTACTTACATTGGCTTGCCGGTGCCCTGTGGCCTCCACAAGCTCACTCACGGTCATTTCACCATTGAGCTGAAGCTGGTTCAGCAGCTCAAGGCGCACCGTCTCGCTCAAGATTTTGAACCGGCTTGCGGCCTCTTCCAGATGCCGGTTTGGAATGAGTTCGTTGGCCATGAGGTCTTACTCGTTATACCGAGAAGCAGTATCGAAGCATAGTGGAAAGCACAATAGGGAAGGTCTCCGTACTGTGCAATGGTTGCATACGTACCACACCGGCATAAAGTTGTCTGAGCCTATCGCGCCGACTCCATAAGGCGGGTGGGCGCAAACGGTAAATTTACCAAGACACATTCGAACCCAGGGCCGTTGAAAGTGCCTTGCGTTGGGCAAGATTCGCATGTCCGAGGCTGGGTTCGTAACGAGATCGCCAATCTGTTTGCATCCAACGAATGAATGTGTGTTCTTTTCTGCGGATCAACAGCACGGCTCCTCATCCCCAAAACGACACGCACACAGCGCATGGATCTTGGCATTGCAGGAAATACGGCGCTCATCACCGCCTCCAGTAGCGGACTCGGCAAGGCGTCAGCGCGCACGCTGGCGCGTGAGGGCGTGAACGTGGTTATCAACGGGCGCGATGAGGCGAAGCTGGAGGCAGCCTGCAACGAGATCGAAGCGGAGGCGCAGGGCGAGGTGCTTGCGCATCTGGCAGACCTGACGGACCCCGATGCGCTCAACGGGCTGGTGGATGCGACGCTCAATGCCTTTGGGGGACTGGATCATCTCGTAACCAGTGCCGGGGGGCCGCCGAGTGGGGCGTTTCTGGACACAGACGATGCTGACTGGTACGAGGCCTACGACCTGCTCGTGATGAGCGTGGTGCGGCTGGTGCGCCACTGTGCGCCGCACCTGAAGGCCGACGGCGGCGGCACCATCGTCACGATTACCTCGCGCAGCGTGAAGGAAGCCCTCGACGCGCTGGTGCTCTCCAATTCGGTGCGTATGTCGGTCATCGGACTCGAAAAGACGCTCTCGAAAGAACTGGCGCCCGAGGTCCGCGCGAATGCGGTGCTGCCGGGCGCGCACGAAACCGCCCGCATCCGCGAACTTATTGAGCAGGGCATGGAGCGCGGCGACTATGACAGCTACGAGGAGGGCCTGGCGGAATGGGGCGCAGGCAATCCGCTGCAGCGCATTGGCGACCCAATGGAACTGGGGCACACGGTGGCGTTCCTGTCGTCGCCGCTGTCGGGCTATATCAACGGCGCCGCCATCCCGATTGATGGCGGATCTGGGGCATCCAACCTGTAGCATTTCTGTAGCACGGGCGCTGTCTGCGAACGAAGGGCGGGTGCGGACCGTAGACAAAACATTGCTTGTTGCATGCGCTACTGACCTCACCTTGCGCGTGCGCTCTGTATCTGGTTTAGTGATGCATCATGCGCGACTATCTTCTCTCGGCCTGGGTGTGGACCTCCACGGCGCTGCTTCTGTGCGCATGGCTGCCGGTCATGGCGGCGGTGCGCCTTACCGATCGCGATCCGGCGCTCTACCGGAGCGGTTACGCCCTTCGCATTTTGGGGCGGCTTATGACCTACCTGAATCCGTTCTGGACGGTAGAAACCGAGGGCCAGATCCCCGAAAACCCGCGGAATCCGTACATTGTGGTGAGCAACCACCTCTCGCAGGCCGACCCGCCGGTGGTGTCGCGGCTGCCGTGGGAGATGAAGTGGGTAGGCAAGAAATCGCTTTTTGAGCTGCCCGTTGCCGGGTGGCTCCTGAGCATGTCGGGCGACATCTGCGTAGATCGTCGCGATGCCGAGAGCCGCAGCGCGGTGCTCGATAAGGCGCGCCATTACCTCGACCACAAATGCAGCGTGATGCTGTGCCCCGAGGGTACCCGCTCGCGCGATGGTCGTGTGCACTCGTTTGCCAACGGCGCGTTTCGGCTCGCGCTCGATGCCGGCGTACCGGTCGTGCCCATTGCCATTGATGGCACGCAAGACGCCCTCCCCAAGCACAGCCTCGTCTTCCGCACCAGCCCGCAGACCATGCGCGTAAAGGTGCTCCCCCCGGTCGATCCGGTCGCTGAGGGCCTTACCGATATTGACGCCTTCCGCGCACACGTACGGCGCCAGATTGTGGAGCAGATCGCCGCGTGGCGTGGTGTCGATCCGGTTCAGGTGGATGCAGAAGCGTCAACGCCTGAGACGGCGTAATGGCGCAGCTTCAATGCGTTGTATCCCCCTGTACAATCAGTCTTTGAGGCGAAGCTACGTGCTCACACCAGCATAGCAAGGCGGCGCGAAGGCCGCGTTACCGCTACGTAGAGCAGAGCGTGTTGCTCGGGGCCACGGCAGACCTGCAGGTCGCGGTAGTCCACAAAAACAGTGTCGAAGGTGGAGCCTTGCGCTTTGTGCACGGTAGAGGCGTAGGCATAGTCGACCTTGGCGAACTGCTCACGCAGGCTGTAGTAGCGATCCCACTTCTTGTGGTCGTCTTTGGCGGCATCGCGGCGGCGAGTGAGCGTGTCGCGGTAGCGCTCGTGCTCGTCGTCGTGCAGCACCGCAATGTCGCGGCGAAAGTCGTCGTGCACGCCCCGCACCTTGAGCGTCCACACCTTCCAGGTGCTCATGTCGTCGCCCTCAATGCGCTCCTCGGTGATGGCTTCGACGCGCACCTCTTCGCTGTTTTTGATGAGGGGGCGCTGGTCGTGGAACCACGTTTCGCGCGCTACAATCCACTCGCCAACCTCGAAGCGCGCGGCCTGCTCGCCATAGCGCTCCGCCCGCACGCGGCGATTGTAGGCACGCACGGTTTTGTTGCGATAGGCCAGGATGCGAGCGTGTTCGGGGTTCGTGCGAAACGTTTCGCTGGTAAAGGCGCGCACCAGGCTCCCAAAGAACTGCTCGTCGTTGTGGGTGATGGCTACGCCTTGGCCGTCGTCGTACTTGCTACGGAAGCCGTGCCAGTTATGGTTGCGCACCTTGGTTGCCAGCTCCAACACGGGGTTGCCTTTCGCCTGGCGGTGCACGTGTTCGAGCGTGGGACCCGGCACCTGCAGTGCAGGCGACTCCTCCTCGTTGACCGGAGGCAGCTGCGCCGGATCGCCCACGAAGAGCCACTGCACGCGGTCGGGCGTGGCCTGGATGTACTGCCACTCATCGCGCCCGACCATCGAGGCCTCGTCAACGACAACGATGCTGGCCTCCATATCGCGCTCCTTATCGTCGGGCACAAGCTCGTAGTCGCCTTTGCCATCGGGCTGCAGGCGCAAGCCCAGAAATGCGTGCAGCGTCTGTGTGGGAACACCTACGCTGAGATGGTTGCGAAGCACTTGCACCGCCTTGTGGGTCGGCGCGCACACGTACACGGAGCAGTCTTCGTTGTCAAGCTGCTCAACGAGCTGGCCTACAATGACGGTTTTGCCTGTGCCGGCATAGCCACGAAGTCCAGTGAAGCGTTCGCCGCTGGCCAGGCGGTCGTAGACGGCATCGTACGCGGCTTGCTGGTTGTCGGTGAGGGTCATGGAGGTCGGTTGTTGATCGAACGCGAGAAACGTACAGAGCGAGCGAGTTATAGACGCGAGGGAGACGACGCCGTCTGTGTGTTCGAGCGCCGATCAGCCAAGTGCTGCAGGTGACGCCCAAATCCGTTCATAACGAGCAGATGCGCCACAGCCTGTGTGGCGTTGTACACGCTCCACGGCAGCATGGGCGAGAAGTCGTGGATAGCCGCCAGCACGTGCCGCCCATCAGCGGTACGGCGAAACTCCAGGCGGCCCGCGTCGTGGGCCCCGTCGGGCAGACGGGCAAGGAGGCCGCCGGTTACGTAGAAGAGCTGGCGTCCGGTCGGACTGCGGTCGGGGGCGTAGCTCAGTTCCAAGAGAGTAAGGCCGAGCGGACGTAGCTCAATGCGGCAGACGCGCTGCTTGGCTACTGTACATCGCAGAAGAGGGCCGCCAATGCGAGGCAGCCAGCGCATGTATTGGTTGGCCACATCGCGGGCGGTGTAGCCAGGAGGAAGTGGGAGCCGCTGCACCGAGCGCACCACGCTCTGCTCGCGCATGATAGCTTGGTCTTCGGAGCGGAGCGCCGACCGCGGGTTGGGGTAGGGGCGCCCGTGTTCGTCGACTGCTGAGCGCAGACCCTGCTCGAACGTGCGCATGCCGGGGCGCAGCGTCTCTTGCAGCGGGTTCGAATCGACGGCAACCTGGTAGCGCAGGCTGTCCACAAATGGACTGACAAGCGCCCACGGCGCGCCGCTGAAGAGCCAGATCCACAGCTTAGAGAGACGCGGCGAGGTGACGGGCACGGTGCCCATTGGCCGCGACAGGCCCAGCACACGGGCAGTACGCTTCAGCATCTCTCGGTACGACATCACATCGGGGCCGCCCAGGTCGTAGGTGGTGCTGTAGTGCTGCTCATTGCCCAACACATGCTCGAAGGCACGTATCACGTCTGCACGCACAATAGGCTGTGTTTGGGCCTGCGTCCATGCCGGGAGAACCATAATAGGCACGCGCCGCACCAGATTGATGAGCATGCTGAGCCAGGTACCGCCTCGCCCTACGATGAGCCCCGCGCGGAGCGCAGTAAGCGGGGTCTGGCAGGAGGCCAAGGCGGTCTCAATCTCGCGGCGGCTGCGCAGGCGTTGGGGCAGGTCGTCAATATCGGGCACGAGGCCGCCCAGCGTAATGATCTGCTTTACGTTCTGCATTTCGGCAGCGCGCGCCACGTTATCGGCCAAGAGCAAATCGAGGTCAGGGGCACGGGCCTGTGTGAGTCGGGCCGAGGCGTGCAGTGAGTGCACCAGGTAGAGCATATAGTCGACCCCCTCCAGCGCCTGCTGCACGGCATACGGATCGAACAGGTCGCAGTGGCGCCACTCCACGGGCGAATTGCGGTGGGCGTTGGACTGCTCCCGGGCTGGAGACCGCGTGAGGGCACGCACATGATACGTGTTGGCCAGCGTGGTGCGGAGTGCGGTGCCTACGAATCCAGTAGCCCCTGCAATAGCCACCACAGGGCGGGAGGATAAGTCAGGATGCAGCGCGGCGCCAGCCATAGTGGGGCACGGAGTGTGGGCCGGGGGGTAGGTGGAGATGCAAAAAGCCAGCCTCGGAGGTCCGAGACCGGCTTCGTTGCGGAGAGGGAGGGATTCGAACCCTCGAAACGGCTATAAACCGTTTACTCCCTTAGCAGGGGAGCGCCTTCAGCCACTCGGCCACCTCTCCAGACCCTACACTATGTATGATGTGCTTTTGTCGTTTGTTGCGTACGACACACGGGCAACAATGGGTTCCGGGTGTCAGAGCACAAGACTGCGTAATTCGTATCAACAATGTGCGATTTGATCTACGATTCGAGCGCTTCGGCCCCGCTTGAGATATCGAGAATCTCCATCGTAATGGCGTTCTGTCGGGCGCGGTTGTATTTCAGCTGCAGTTCGTCGCGGAGCTCCTCGGCGTTGCTCGTGGCGTTATCCATCGCAACCATGCGGGCGCCCTGCTCGGCGGCATTCGACTCCAGCAGCGCACGCCACATCTGGTAGTTAAGGAAGCGCGGCACCAGCGCGTTCATGATCTGCTCCGCGCCGGGCTCAAAGATGTAATCCACTTCGAGCGTATCGTCGATCTCGGGCAGGTCGTCTTCCTCTTCCATCACGGGCGTGAGAAACTGCTCCTTGGGCAGCGGAAGGAGCGGCTCGACAATGCGGTTCTGCGCAATGGTGTTCTTGAACTCGTTGTAGACCATGTCGACATGGCCCCAAATGGCCCGATCGAAGCCCTCGCGGGCCGCCTCGACCACCTTTTTGGCGAGGTTGAAGCTGAGTCCGTCGAACACGTTGCGGAAGTCGCCCACCAGCTGATAGTCGCGCCGTGCAAAGTGCTCGTGGCCTTTGCGCCCCACACAGAGCAGATACAGGTCGCCCTTTCTGCGCTGCTTGGTGTACTTGGCTTCAATGGCAGCTTCCGCCGTTTTGATGACGTTGCTATTGAATGCGCCTGCCAGCCCACGGTCGGCTGTGACGATGACAAGCAGTACGCCATCGGTGTCTGGCTGCTGAAAGAGCGGGTGCCCCACATCCTCCAGCTTATCGGTGAGGTGTCCAATCAACTCACGGAGCTTGTAAGCGTAGGGGCGCGCCTCGAAGATGCGCTCCTGCGCTCGGCGCAGCTTCGCGGCGGCCACCATCTTCATGGCGCGCGTTACTTGCTTGGTGTTCTCAATCGAGTCGATCCGATTGCGGATGTCACGGAGGTTGGCCATAAGCGGCAGGATTAGGGCAAACGGGACGGATACAGCGCGGCGTGGCAGGCACAGAGGGCGTTAGAGCGCCTCCAGCAGTTCGTCGTCGTCCTCTTCTTCGTCATCGATAATGTAGGTCGAAGCCACGTCGGCTACAATGTCGCGGATTTCGGAGGCGGCATCATCGCTTAGCTTCCCGCTTTCGCGGATGGTGTCGAGCACCTGTTCATACTGCGTACGCATGCGTTCAAGCAGCGCATCCTCAAAGTCTTGGATGTCTTCGACGGGTACCTCGTCAAGCAGCCCTTCGGTGGCAGCATAAATGATGACAACCTGCTCTTCGGCCGGGAGCGGCGAGAACTCGTTCTGCTTCAGGATCTCAACCATACGCTCCCCACGATTCAGTTGGCGCTGCGTGGAGGCGTCGAGGTCGGAGCCAAACTTGGCGAAGGCTTCCAGCTCGCGGTACTGCGACAGGTCGATGCGCAGCGTACCCGCCACGCTCTTCATCGCTTTAATCTGTGCATTTCCACCCACACGACTCACCGATGTACCCACATCGATGGCGGGGCGCACACCCGAGTTAAAGAGATCGGTTTCGAGGTAGATCTGACCGTCCGTAATCGAAATGACGTTGGTCGGGATATAGGCGGATACGTCGCCGGCCTGCGTTTCGATAACGGGGAGCGCTGTGAGCGACCCACCGCCTTCAACGCGGTCTTTCAGTCCCTCAGGGAGGTTGTTCATATTAGCAGCAACCTCCTGGTTATCAATGATCTTGGCCCCACGTTCCAGCAGACGGCTATGCAGATAGAACACATCGCCGGGATAGGCTTCGCGTCCGGGCGGACGGCGCAGCAGCAGCGAGAGCTCGCGGTAGGCTACAGCCTGCTTCGAGAGGTCGTCGTAGGCGACAAGGGCGTGGCGCCCCGTATCCCGAAAGAACTCGCCAATACACGCCCCTGCAAATGGTGCGATGTACTGCAGCGGGGTCGGCATGGAGGCCGAAGCATTCACGATAACGGTGTACTCCATCGCATCGTTACGCTCCAGGGCACGCTGCACCTGAGCTACTGTCGAGTCTTTCTGCCCGATGGCTACGTAAATGCAGTAGACCGGCTTGTCGGTGTCTTGCGTCTGCTGCTGGTTAATGATCGTATCCACAATAACCGCCGTTTTTCCGGTTTGGCGGTCGCCAATCACGAGTTCGCGCTGCCCGCGCCCAATCGGCACCATCGAGTCGATGGCCTTCAGGCCGGTTTGTAGCGGTTCGGTAACGGGCTCGCGGTAGATAACGCCGGGCGCCTTGCGTTCCAGCGGCATGTCGACGCTCTCGCCTTCGATGGGGCCTTTGCCGTCGAGCGGGCGTCCGAGCGGGTCAATGACACGCCCAAGCACGTTTTCGTTGACGGGGACCGAGGCAATTTTGCCGGTGCGGCGGGCTTCATCGCCCTCGCTGACGGCGTCGACTTCGCCGAAGAGGACGACGCCAACGTTGTCTTCTTCAAGGTTCAGCACCATGCCGCGCACGCCCGAATCGGGAAACGTGACGAGCTCGCCAGCTTGAACGTTCGATAGGCCATAGAGCGTAGCGATGCCGTCGCCGGCCTGGAGCACCGTGCCTACCTCGTAGACATCGGCATCGGCGTCGAATCCCCCCAGTTCGCGCTTGAGGACAGACGTTACTTCGTCTGGTCGAATAGCAGTAGACATAGCGGAGTGGTGTTAGCGGATAAAATGGTACAGGTGTGAGCGCCGTGCGTAGGGCCGCGTGGCGCAGCATGCGGTAAGGACAGGGCCGGTTAGGCCATTGCGGGGCGTGGTGCATGAAAGCGCGAACGCAGCGCTTCCAGCTTATGATGGACGCTGCCATCGTACACGCGGTCGCCGACTTGAATGACCAGTCCGCCCAGAAGCGACTCGTCCACGCTGATGTTGAGGCGGACTGACGCGCCGGTGAGCGATTCAAGGGCTTCGATCAAGGCAGCGTGCTCGCTCTTGTCGAGCTCGTGCGAGGAGCGCACATCCACTTCCACGACGCCCTCCTGCTCGTCACGCAGCGTGCGGTACGCTGCCAGGATATCGGTAACGAGCGTAGCGCGCTGTTTCGCGATAAGCAGCTTCAGAAAACGGATCATCAGCTCGCTTACATGATCAGGAAGCAGCGCCGACACGACGCGCTCTTTCTGCTCGGCAGAGAGCACGGGGCTGGTGAAGACACGTGCCAATTCGTTATTTTCGTCGAGCGTTGTGCGAAGCAGCTCCACATCGTCGTCGATCGTGGAGACGGCCTCGGAATCATGTGCTGCTTCAGCGAGGGCAGAGGCGTAGCGCGTAGCGACCGTGCGTTGACTCATAGCAAGAGGGGGAAGGCAGGCAGATCCAGCGAATGCAACGAGCGAAGACAGCTCGCACGGCTGGATGCATTAATTGGTAGGAAGGTCGTCAATGAAATTGTCAACCAGCTCGCGGTGGCGATCGGCGTCGAGGTCGGCCTGTACGACCTTGCGAGCGGCTTCGATGGCAAGATCAGCCACCTCATCGCGCAGGTCGTCAAGGGCGCCTTGCTTTTCGCGCTGAATTTCGGCCTGCGCCTGGTCGCGCATGCGGGAAATCTTGTCGCGGGTTTTGTCCAGCTCCTCTTCGCGGAGCTCTTCAGCAGCTTCGCGGGCCTCTCGCAAGATGCGCTGGGCCTCGCGCTCGGCCTCGCGGCGCTTCTTCTCGTTTTCGGCCTGCATCGCCTTGGCCTCTTCGAGCGCTTGCTCGGCGCGTGTCATCGAGTCTTCGATGCGTGCCTCGCGCTCTTCAAGAGCGTCGGTGATCGGCCCCCATCCAAACCTGTAGAGCAAGAACAGGAAGATGACAAAGGCGAGCGCTTTCCAGAAAAAGAGGCCGGCAGAGGGCTCAATGAGGCTTTGAGCAAGATAAAAGGCCATAGCACAAACGGTAGGGCTTAGCGATAGCGGGCGAAGCTAAACAAGAACAGCAGTCCTTTGAGGAGGGGCTGTTTATGCTGCGCTTCGAAGTAATGGTCGAGGCAGGGGACAGGGGCGCAAAAGCACGAGTCTACCTGTGTGGGCATGCCCTCGTATGAACGAGATTGTGATCGCAGTTGGCAGAGAATGCCACAAAGTGTGCAACCGGGCCGGTTGTCCCAACAAACAGGCAGCCATATCGTGCAGGGCCGCTTCGGGACACGCGCTGTGCGGCGTAATGACGCCGCACGCACACGCAAACGTGAAGGGCCCTGCACACGCAGGCTTGCGGGGCGGGCTGTTTAGGCGAGGAAGACCAGCAGGAGGCAGATCACCACAGCAAAGAGGGCAACCCCCTCAATCAGGCCCGCAGAAACAATCATGAGGCCGCGGATGTCGCCAGCAGCTTCGGGCTGGCGCGCCGCACCGTCCATTGCGGAGTCGGAGAGGCGGCCGATGCCGTAGCCGGCACCGATGGTAGCAAGACCGGCACCAATGCCGGCGGCGAGGTATGCAAGAGCAGCAGGGTCCATGGTAGTGTGTAACGTGTTGGCGTAGGGAAAACAAGCGATTAGTTACAGAAACTGCGAGGCCGTTGGTGCCCCGCCTGACATAGCGCAAGCCGCGCCGTCAGTGAGCTGGTTGAGCCCAGAGAGTGGGCGCATGAGCTCAGTGTGCCGATGCGGTGGCCGAGGCCCCCTCATCGTGAGCGTGGTCGTGCTCCTCAACGGCCATACCGATGAAAAGCGCCGACAAGATGGTGAAGACGTATGCTTGAATGAAGGCAACAAGCAGCTTGAGCAGCAAGACGAACACCGTGAATCCTGTGCTAATGATACCGGCCCCCCATGCTGCAGCACCGGTGGTAAAGAGCACGTTCATTACGAAGACAACGCCAATCAAGCTGAAGATGATGAGCGCACCGCCCATCATGTTGGCAAACAGACGAATTGCGAGGGCTACATGTCGTGTGATAGCCCCCATAATCTCAATAGGAATCAGGATGATGCGGATGGGCCACGGGGCGTCTGGCGGGCCAAGAAGCAAGTGCTTCCAGTAATCGGCGGTTGCATTGACCTGGCCGATAATGAATGTGGAGAAGGCCAGCAGGCCCGTCACAGCGATGTTGCCGGTCGCTGATCCAGAAAAGGGAATCAGGCCCAGGATGTTGGCGACAAGGATGAAGAAAAAGGCGCTTAAGAGAAAGGGAAGGAATTGCTTGTACTTCGGTCCGATGTTGGGTTTGGCGACCTCGTCGCGTAGGAAGACAATGATAACTTCCATCATATTCTGTAGCACCCCGCGTGGGGCTTCGCTGCGGCCTACGCCACGCTTGTACCGGTTTGCTAACGTGATAAATACGACAGCCACAATACCCATCGCGAGCAGCCCAAACATAAAGTGTCGGGTAATGGAGAGATCAACCACGATCTCGCCCTGGCCAGCGGGGGCTACCGTGCCATAGAGGTGTTTCTTTTCGGCAATGAGGTCGTCCAGTTCAGCGCCGGGCATTACCAGTTCCTCCTTTCCCTCAGGGTAGATGCCATAATCACCTGATTTCAGCAGGCTCTTCGTGGTGACTGCTGCATCGAGGCCAAGATTGCCCTCGGCACTGCGGACAAGGAAGATGCGAGGAAGCTCAATACTTCCAAACGGGCTGAAGTCAAGATAATACCCATCGGCTGCATGGCCGATAATCGCTCGGTTTACAACATAATCGAGCGTGAGGTCGTCAGCCGCAGCAGCGGCACGAGTTGTCGAGGTCTCCGAAGGAGCTTCAGATGCCTGGACAGTGGGGGCTACGAGCAGGGCTACCAGACCGGCAAGCAGGACCAGCATGGCCCAGAAGGGGCGACAGCGAGAGGAGCAAACGGGTCGATTCACCGAAACGATACCTGGTCAATGTCAAAAGTGTGACGAAAAGGGAGCGAGGGGCAAAATGAGGTTAGCCCTCCTCGATACGTTGCCATACCGTGGCCAACTCTATGCCCATGCTAAGCAACAGAGCACCGAGTAGCGCGCCTGCAAAGGCAAGAGTGTGCACCGGGAGCCAGAGCAACGTAAGGATAAGTCCGGACGCTACAATGACAGCGCGCAATATGATGCCTCGCACCGTTGCCTGCATCGCGTCAGGGAGCGAGTCTGCTCGCAGCGCGAGCCGATGGCTCATCCCGCGAACAGCGCTACTCACAGCTATAATGGCACTGCCAAGTAGCACGCCAAACCACCACGAAGAGATCATGTAGTCGAGGCAATCGAGACCGCGTTACCGAGGCATCATGCTCGCAATTCGTGCAAGCCGCCTACGGGACTGGCAGGTGCTTGTGGTAAGCACTTACGCAACACAGTCGTGAACGTAACGCAGCCCGCAGTGGAAGACTTGTGAATAGCGGTGAATAATAAATGAATGCACTATCGATGCGGATTAGCGCGCAATTTGCGCGCCGATCTGTGCCGCATTTGTTCAGTTCTTGTCTGCCGACTGATCGGTTGGGGGTTGCGCGGAGGAATACAGTGTAACGAGAATGTAGGCTGCGCTCACAAGTCCGAAGACCGTCCCCACAAGCATTCCCCACGGAGCAGTGGTGAGCGCGTAGTCTACTCCCCATCCAAGCAGTGGAGGTACTGCCACCGCACTGGCCAGGCGCCAGCCCAGGTCAATGTGTGGAGCCATATCCTGCCATGCGTCGCGCCAGGGGTGCTCTGAGGAAGCCCCCTGTTTAGACGAACGGTCTTCGGAGGAAGCACCAGGTTCAGACACAGCGAATCAGGAAGCTAAGTCAGAGCGAGAAATACACAGCGGGAAGCAAAACAGATGGCTATTGCATGCCATTTGGGCTACCTACGACTACCTTACGACGAGGAAGCCGTGTCAGCACGAGAGGAGGCCGTCGTATCAGACGTAGACGCACCTTTCTTGGAGCTTTTCTCTTTTGCTGATGCTGACGCATCCGAACCCGAGCTGGTGCTTGCGCGGTCTGTGGTGGCGGCCTCGTCGCCCATCATGCATTGACCCGTGAAGCGTGCGCCTTCCTCGATAAACAACTGTTTAGTGTGGATGTCGCCATCAATGCGAGCTGTGCTTTTAAGAACAAGACGCTCTGCTACGCGGATTTCACCCTCTACGTGTCCTGCGATATCCGCGTTAGTCGCGATGATTTCGCCTTCCACCCCGCCACTCTTAGCAATGATGGCCCGCCCATCGACATGCATGGTTCCAACAATACGCCCACTGGCGCGAACGTCATTTTGCGTGCGTAGTGTGCCTTCGAAGGTGGTCCCTTCGCCCACCAGATTGATCTGATCAGACATTGTTCGCTTGTTTTTGGCCATGGTTCGGTCGTTCGATTCGTTAGAGCTAAAGATCCCCATAGAGCATAATGGTTAGTAGATGGAGACGCTCGGCGTCCTGCATTCAAGTATAGCCGGGCATCGAAGGCAGTGGGAGGGTGTGGGGGAAGCAACGAGCATGCGCACGACCCAGCACGCACTACCAGCCTGCGACCAGTGTGCGCGGGTCTTGCGCCAATCCGTGGTGCCAAAGCTCAAAGTGCAGGTGCGGGCCTGTTGTAATCTCGCCTGAGTTTCCGGTAACAGCAATGACTTCTTGCGCACGTACGTAGTCGCCGATGCGTTTCATGAGGCGTTCGTTGTGTTTATACACGGAGAGATAGCCATCGCCATGCTGGACCGCAACAGTATAGCCGCCTTCCTGGGTCCAATCGGCCAGTACAACATATCCGTCACCAACTGTACGAACGAAGGTCCCCTCTTGTACGGCAATGTCGACAGCGTAGTGTTCGTCGCGCGGCTCAAATCCACGAGTGGGATATCCCGTTTCGACGGGAGGCGGCACCGGGGCCGGAAGCGCGGGCAAATCGGCAACCGCATTGGTCGGGCTGCCCCTCGACGAATCCGACCCGCCAAACTGGGTGATCGTAAGTGCAGGCTGCTGGTGCAGCGTCCAATCGTTATCTTCTGAATTAGAACGTGCAGACGAAGCAGAAGAAGAGGCCGGCCGCTCAGCTCCAGCGGGGTCATCTGTAGAAAGCCCCGTGTCAGTACGACCGGTAAGTAAATGTTGTAGGCGCTCAATGTATTGACGCTGTACGTTCAGTGTGTCTTGCAGAGCAGCTACGCGTACGGCATTAAGCTGGGCATTGCGCTCCATCGTTTCGGTGCCGTATCCGGGAATGAGCTGTCTTACTGGTGTAAGTGCCACGAGGGTGGCAGTGAGGACAGACACAGCAAGGAGTGTAGTGCCGCACAGCCAAAGCATGTGCCGAGGCGTAACCTGGTAGCGCCGGGGCTCACGGGCAGAATCGGCCTCAATGAGCAGTATGGTGTAGGGAGTATCAGACGGGCGAACCAGGTCAGAAAGAAACGTCCACATACGGCAAAAGAGCTACAAAAAGGAAGCCAGGGAGGGAGCGCGCCGGAGCAGCCCCAGCGGTTTATGCCACCAACCAACCGGAAAACAAGGTAACAGAGCGCATAGGGTTGACATCTAATTGACGAACGCGAGGGAAACATCCTGTGGGGGTGCCGGTGGTGCGTACATAGGATTGAGTGCCACACGCTTAATGTCCCTTCATATTTGTTTACGTGAACTAACGGGCTACGTTTACCATGCCACAGAATAAATCTGCGAAGAAACGTCTCCGCCAAGATGACAAAAAACGTACGCGCAACCGGGCGCAGAAGCGCAAGGTGCGTACACTTGTCCAGCGGTTGAAGAACACGGAAGACCCTGAGGTGGCGGCGGAGCTGTTGCCAGACGTGAAGCGCGGTCTCGACCGATTGGCTTCTAAGAACTTGATTCACAAAAACAAGGCGGCAAACAAGAAGAGCAAGCTTGAGAAGTACGTCAATAGTTTGTAGCTGTGGGGAAATCTGGAGCTGGTATGGAAAAATAGGGGTCTTCCCTTTGTTTTTCGGGCACATCTTCATACATTCATGACGGTGTGCTCTTGCTCCTTACTGCATCAGTGTGAATACTGAAGAATACCGGCACATGTACGGCTGTACGTTATACCCTGCACGATGGCATTTCGTACGGCCCCTTGTTACTTTCCGTTATCTCTGTATGCTCCTTTCACCTTTACGTTAAGTATCGGCTTGCAGAGGTTTGCCTACATCCGATTGTCCACATTAGGAAAGGCTGCGTGTGAGCAGGGTTGTACATGTGCCCCATACATTCGTCTCCTCACAGACCATAGTTGCGTTGGTGTGCGCTCCCTCATACATTCTGTTTAGTGAGCGATGCACGATGCGTGTTAATAAATCCGTATGGGCAGTTTTGTCATTGGTATTACAAATACCGACATGCGTAATTGCTTTCGTGCATATGGATTAGCGTAACGATCAACCTGTCCGACACTGCTTCTTAAAAGCTTTTAGAGCTATGACCCGAACATTATCCTTATCCCTCTTATCGTTCATCCTGGCGTTTGCCTTTACAGCGACCACCGCTGACGCGCAGACGAAGCGCGCCGGCGACACCTTCTACATCAGGGCGGGCGTCGGTATTGCTGACTACGCGGGCGAGTACAGCCCGGTCAACGAGTTTAGTGATATTTTTGACTCTGACAAGTTCGACGAGAGCTTCCCGTTTAGTCTCTCCGGCGAGTTCGGGTACAAATTCAATCCTAACTTCGGAATAGGACTCGGACTCCAATACGGCGACTACCAGTTTGCCGGAGGCCCTCCACGTGGGGCGGGCGCTCCCAGCGCTGGTATCACAACCACCTATCTGACTGGTCGTCTGGGTCTTGGCGCCCAGAACTGGACTATCTCGCCCTATGCGGATGTGGGAGTGCACGCATCGTTTGGAGGCGAAAGCACCGCCTTCGGACCTACCTTTGCGGGTGGATTCGACGCGGTGGTCAGCCGCCATACTTCGCTCTTTATTGAAGCGCGGAGCCACCTCGTCCTCGACGGTGAGGCCATCGACGGTGTTGACCAGGGCGAATATTCTATGGACGCCCTTACGGTGATGCCTACACTGGGCGTGAAGTATGCCTTTGAGCCAGCCACGACCGCACCGGTTATCTTCTCGATCGACGGACCTGCTGAGCTTGACACCGGCGAATCGGGCACGTTCTCCGCAACCGTCAACGAAGACGAAGTGACGTCGCCTGTTTCCTACCAGTGGAACTTTGGCGACGGCAGCACGGGGTCGGGGCTGCTCACAACACATAGCTTCGGCCAGAGCGGCCAGTACGAAGTAACCTTCACGGCCAGCAACTCGGCAGGAGAAGTCTCCGAAACGCTTACTGTTGAGGTCACCGATCCGCCCGTCCCGGCGCAGATCGCAACCATCAATGCCAACCCCAGCCCGGCTACAGCAGGGCAGGAGGTTACCTTCACCAGCAACGTGCGTGGCGATACACCGATCACGTACAACTGGGACTTCGGCGATGGCAACACCGGCTCGGGTGATACCGCAACCCACACCTTTGAGGAGCCCGGTTCCTACACCGTTACGCTTGATGCCTCTAACGACGTAGGCGACGATTCGCGCTCCCTTACGCTGCGAGTCGATCCCGACCTGCCGCCGATCTGCGAAACGGTCAGCGAGCTGAATCCGGCGTTCTTCGGAGTCAACTCCAGCACGCTCACGGATGAAGCACGCAGCGCCCTGCAAGAAAATGCAGAGATCCTGGCTGAGTGCTCGAACCTCACGGTTCGCGTCGAAGGCTTTGCTGCTGCCGGCGAACGCAACCCGGATGAGCTGTCGCAAGATCGTGCACAGGCTGTCGCGGACTTCTACGAAGAAAACGACGTGCCGAGCGATCGCATCGAAGTGCAAGGACGCGGTGCTATCGAGGACGACACCACCTCGAAGAAGGCCGGTACCGAGCAGCAGCGTCGCGTGGATTCCATCCCGCAGCGCTAACGCTTCGATCCTGACTTCGTAACGGCGCGCATCAGTACGCTTTGATGCGCATCGTACAACCTGACTGCGAGCCTGCCCTCAGATGAGGGTAGGCTCGCTTTTTTTTGTTGGATCCGTGCCGCTCCATGGTGCCAAAGGCGCACATCACTCAGACTTTGTGCGCCAGATCCAGATAGCGGATGCGCGCTGTCAGGTCTATTATTAGGCTAAGCAAGACGCAGATTATATGATGTGCAGACCAGGCCAACCGTGCAGCCTATACCTTTCAACCTCCTATCCGTACGTATGGGGCAACTGTATCGCTCAATGCTCCCACTGGTAACCCGTTGGGTCGGCATAGCCCACCTCATTGTGCTGGGCGCTGCCGCAACGATTGGAGGATGCGCACGCCCCGTCCCTCCCGAAATTCTGGCAGTGGACGGCCCCGAACAGGTTCGGCGGGATACGGTAGCCACCTTCACTGCCCGAATCAACGACCGGGCCACCGAACCGGTGCGCTTGCTATGGGATTTTGGTACGGGATACGA
Organism: uncultured Rhodothermaceae bacterium; assembly: GCA_913056335.1. Lineage (GTDB taxonomy): Bacteria > Bacteroidota > Rhodothermia > Rhodothermales > Salinibacteraceae > Longimonas. The sequence goes on along the minus strand of CAJXLX010000028.1, from coordinate 2,281 downwards.
GGACCGGGGTCTGCGTGTACAGCATGTGTTCCCTGCAGAGGGGACCTACACAATTCGCTTTGCAGCAGAAAACGAGGCGGGGCGTGCTGATCGAACCTGGACACTGAGCGTGGGGCCTATCCCCTCCGATTCAATTGAGGGGGTGCAAATTGCAACCGTGCAGATACAGCCCAACCCGGCACGCGTGGGGGAGCGTGTGCGCTACGAAACCCGTGTCGCGGGCACTGCTCCCACACGCTATCTCTGGACGTTTGGCGACGGTGCGCAGTCGGAAGAGGCGATACCTACCCATCGATATGAGGCGCCCGGCACGTATGCGGTAGAGGTGCAGGTGGAGCATGATACAGGCGCAGATGCACGTACCGTGCAGATTGAAGTAGAGCCTAACCTCCCTGACTTTTGTTCGCCACCGGTGGCCGGAAATGCAGTCTACTTTGCTCGAAATGCCAGTGTGCTGCCCGATGGAGCCAGCGAGGCACTCCGCGAGAACGTCTCGCTGTTCCAGGACTGCGCTCCGCTTCCTATTCACGTCCTGGCGTACGCCACCGCTGACGAACGCAACGCCGATGCACTGGCAACTGACCGGGCTGCTGCTGTCGCTGCAGTGTACCGGGCAAGGGGAATTGCCGCAGAGCGCATCCGGGCCACGCATCACGTAGAACCAGCTCGCAGGGGACGGAAGACACCGAAAGCGGGGGGCGTTCAAGAGCGACGCGTAGATTCATCTCTGCAGACGCGAGCGTTCGGACAGTAGCAGTCGGCTGGTAAATAGCATGCTGTAAACTCAACCTTGGGCGTGTCGTATCCACACCCAACTGGGCAAAGCCTATACCTGCTCGCAAGCCTGCCGACTCAAGCGTTGTATCTTATGCCTCATTTCGGACGTCACGCGCAGCAGCGCACGGCCCGTGCTCTAAAGGCAGAAGCTGCTCGGCTCGGATTTGACGCCTGTGGCATTTCCACGGCGGAGCCGCTCGACGAGGAGGCCCGACGCCTTGAGCAGTGGCTCCTCGAAGGCCGCCACGGCACCATGCACTGGATGGAGCGCCACTTCGATAAGCGTATTGATCCCACCCGACTCGTACCGGGCTCTGAAAGCGTGATCTCGGTATTGCACAACTACTACCAGCCCGACACGCAGCACGACGAATCCGCTACCACTGGCAAAATTAGCCGCTACGCGTGGGGCGACGACTACCACGATGTGCTCAAGGAGCGCCTCTATCTGCTCCTGCACTGGCTTGAAGAACAGGTCGGCCAGTCGGTGCACGGGCGTGCGTTCGTGGATTCGGCACCGGTGCTCGACAAAGCGTGGGCTGCGCGCAGCGGACTCGGGTGGCAGGGCAAGCACTCGAACCTGCTCAACCGCGACATGGGCTCGTTCTTCTTTATCGGTGAGATTATTGTAGATGTGCCGCTGCCGGCTGACCATCCGGTCGAGGACTTCTGCGGCTCGTGCACGCGTTGCGTAGACGCCTGTCCCACCGATGCCATCTACCAGCCGTACGCGGTCGATGCCACGCGTTGCATCTCGTACCTGACCATCGAACACGGCGGCGACGATGTACCCGAGGCGATCTCCAGCGATATGCAGAACTGGATCTTTGGCTGCGACATCTGCCAGGATGTGTGTCCCTGGAATAAGTTCAAGGAGCCTACGACCGAGCCCCGCTACCAGCCGCGCGAGGGCATGTCGGATACCGACCTGCGCGACTGGGTGGAGCTTGAACTCGAAGAGTTTCGCGAGCGCTTCTCCGGCAGTCCCGTCACCCGCGCCACGTACGAAGGCTTCCAGCGCAACGTGCGCACCGCCCTCAAAAATGTGACTGACAGGGAGTGAGCAGTGAGCCCAAGCATCCGCCAGCAGTCCAACCGAACTACTGCATCACCAGGCCACCATCCACGATCAGGTTCTGCCCGGTGATGGCACGCGCCCACGGCGAGGCAAAGAAGAGCACCGCATCGGCCATTTCTTTGGGCGTGGTCACCGAGCGCAGCGGCGTAGAGTTGCGGATGAGGTCGAATACCTCATCGGGTGTGGCGTCGCTGGCGTCGGTGCGGTCAAGGAGTCCGCCCGACACCATGTTCACGGTGATGCCCTCAGGCCCAAGCTCCTGCGCCATGTTGCGCACAAAGCCGAGCAGCGCCGCCTTGCCCGTCGTGTAGTCGTGATACGGCACGACCGGATTCTGCACCAGATTGGAGCCGATTGCTACGAAGCGTCCGAATCCAGCGTCCTGCATCGCGGGGCGGCACGCCTGCACCAGATGCAACGCTGCTT
>CAJXLX010000027.1 GCA_913056335.1 uncultured Rhodothermaceae bacterium | reverse complement strand
TATCCATTCACGTCGCGCGTCTCCCCGCGTGCCAGCACAAAGTTTTCGCGGGAGGCGTCTTCGATGTCAGCGGTCGTCCGGATTTCGCCGAGCATAGGCAGGGCACGGTCGAACGAGCTGGAGGCTACAATGCCCAACATCATAATCGCAAACCCGATGTGCGTAACGGCGCCCCCTGCCATCCGCGGGTTGCCGCGGCCAATGCGCCACAGCACCATGCCGTTGCCAAAGAGCGAGAAGAACGACCCGAAGACCAACATCAGCAGCAAGAGCGCATAGCCGTAGGTATTCCAAAATACCCCGATCCCCTCAGTGAAGCCGGCGCTGGCAAACTCTTGCACCGGTGCGTCGGTGGGCAGAATGACCGTCTGCTGTGCAAACGGCGTAAGCATGAGCACCGCAATCGTTGCCACCGCAGCAGCGCTTAGCGGCTTCAGGATAACGCGATTCAGATGCTGCACGCCCATCTTATTCCACCACATGAGCTGCCCGACGCCGGCCAAGAACACCAGTCCCAGCGCCAGCGGGAGCGTCCACCGATTGTAGAACTCAAGGGGTACCGTAGAGGGCTGCGACTGGAAGATGCGCCCAATGATGGGCGTGCTGGTCCCCAGAATGACGACGGCACTGATGGCGGTGAGCACCATTGCCCCCGAGAAGATCATGAACTCGCGCGACACGATGCGCGGGGCGTTCTCTGGCTCGGGCAGTTCGTTGTATCGCCAGGCAAAGAGCCCCAGTCCAAGCGCCGCCATGCCCACGATCCAGATGAGGAGCTGGTTGTAGAGCCCCAGGTCCACAAACGAGTGCACCGACACGTCGCCCAAGATGCCACTACGTGTTAGAAACGTAGAGTACACCACAAAGACGTAAGCCAGGATGCTGAGGATGAGCGCCGCCTTGTGGCTCGACCCGCTCTTCTTCTGCACGAGCATGGTATGTAGCGCAGCGACGCCGATGAGCCACGGCACCAGCGACGAGTTTTCGACGGGATCCCAGGCCCAGTATCCGCCAAACGAGAGCGTCACGTACGCCCAGTAGCCGCCCATGGCAATGCCAACGCCCAGCATAAGAATTGCGAAGATCGTCCACGGCATCGCCGGGCGCACCCACTGCGTGTACTTGCGCTTCCAGAGCGCCGCAATGGCAAAGGCGAACGGCACCACCATCGAAGCGAAGCCCGAGAACAGCACCGGCGGGTGGATGGTCATCCAGGGATTTTGCAGCAGGTCATTCAGCCCCTGGCCATCAGCGGGGATGAAGCCGGGGTTGTCCTGGAAGATGGGCGCGGTCGGAAACTTCTCGGCCAGCGTCATGAACGGCGAGGCGCCGATCGGCAACTCACCCAGCTGCAGGCCGACCAGCATGGAGAGAAGCGCCGCCTGACAAAGGGCTACGACAGCCATTACAGGCGCTTCGTACCGGCGCTTCACGTAGCTAATCAGCAGTCCGCCGGTACCGCACATCATGAGCGCCCAGAGCAGAAACGAGCCTTCCTGACCCGCCCAGAACGCCGAGATCAAGTAACGAAGTGGCAGGTCGTTCGAGGTCTGCTGATACACGTAAGCGTACTGGTACTGGTGATTCAGCAGCAGGTACCAGAGGATGCCGGAGGCCACAAGCACCCCTGCCGACATAGCACCCCACGACCAGCGTCCAGCGCGGGTCCAGAGGCGGCGTTCGCCTGCAGAAGCAGATTGGGCCGCCCAGAAAAACATGATTCCGGACAACGCGCACACTACAAAGGCGCTGATGATAAACAGCTCTCCAACGGTACCAAGCATGAGTAGACGACCATCGAGAAAGGGGGAGGCTCGGCTTGTGTGATCCAAGGTGCCGCGCGCCTTTCGGTTCCTGCTACAGCATGCTTCAGCAGAGCTGCGGGGCCTGATTCATGTTAATTTGCGCACGAGTTACCATGTGTGCATGAGCATGGTGTATCTGTTTCATGCAGAGTCTTCCGTGCGCTGGCGCAGGCGGTACATCGTAGCCATGAGATACAAGCTGTACACGCTAAGTGCCACCCAGGCCCAGCGTCCCAGCATCCACCAGTCGGCCCCCTCGTGGAAGAGCGACGCGTAGGCTTGCGGCGGACCATACCAGGCCTGGCACGAAGCCGGGGCATCTCCGGTAATGGCACAGCCAACCATCGGAAGCATAGACACAGCACCGGCCACTGAGTACACCACCACAAAGTACCACCACACGCGATAGATGCGCGCCTGCCACGACGTGCCCGGAGGAAGCGGATGCTTCCAGGTGGCACCAATATCGCCCCGCCACAGCACCAACGGCACAATGACGCGTGCCGCCACACTCGTCATAAACCCCATCGTCATCTCAGCAATCCACAGGTACACCGTAATGCCCAGCAGCGCGGCAGCCCGCCAGTACGCCAGCATCCGCATGCGCACCGCCGGTACACGCACCGAGGCCGCCAACAAGATCAGTGGGAAGATAATGAGCGTAACCGTGGCAAACGCAAATTCAACGTAGGCCACACGTTCCCAATCCAATGGAGTCATGCTGTGTCGGGGTTAATGAGTACACATTTTGCATGGCATCCGAACCGGCACGCTACTGTTCCGGATGGTGCGAGACCTATTGAAACGCCCTGCAGTTTCGGTTCATTGTTCTGATTCGTAGGTTACCTGTGCCTCTTTGCCTAAATCGGCCTATTTTTTATGCCTATGCGCCTACAATCTGTATTTATTGGCGGTATCGTTGCGGGCGTGCTCAGCACGTCGTATCTCTCGCTGATCAATGTGCTGTGTTGCCTGGGCGTTATGCTCGGTGGCGGCACAGCGGCCTGGCACTACATCACCACAGCCAATCGCTCCATCGACCCGGTCGAGGGCGCGACCCTTGGCGCCGGCGCTGGCCTCGTTGGCTCGCTGCTTAGCACACTCTTCGACTGGATCTTGCAGCCGTTGAATCTGGATGGGGAGTCGGTCATCCAATCTCTCATGGGGGTTGACATGCAGCAGATGATGCAGGAACAACAGGGCCAAATGATGCAAGAACCCAGCACGGGCCTGCTGATCGTGTCGATGATTATGGGGGCGGTCTTGCTTGCCGTGTTCGGGGCCATCGGAGGGGCCGTGGGGGCTTCGCTCTTTGGGGCCGATGATAACGATGACCTGCCCACGCCCCCCGACCCGCCATCACGCACAAGCTCCGACTGGTAGCTTGTAACGCCAGCCTCAGGCAGATGCCCCGTCCGCTATTCGATGGCTGTGCCGCTTCGCATCCCTTACGCTTTGTCTGCTCTGCATGCTGTACCTTGTGCCTACGCCCATCGGCAACCTCGACGACATGACATACCGGGCGGTCGATACGCTGAAGCAGGCCGATCTCATTGCCTGCGAGGACACGCGCACCTCGGGCGTGCTGCTAAACCACTATGCCATCGATACGCCCACCACCAGCTTCCATGCCCATAACGAACACGACAAAACGCCGCATCTGGTAAAGCGGATGCGCGTGGGGCACGACATTGCTCTGATTACCGATGCGGGCACGCCGGGCATCTCCGACCCGGGTTTTTACCTGGCCCGCGCCTGCCACGAAGCCGGCGTGCCTGTGTCGGCGCTTCCGGGAGCAACCGCATTTGTTCCTGCCCTTACCGCAAGCGGACTGCCCTCCGATCGCTTTGTGTTTGAGGGGTTTTTGCCCCGGAAGAAGGGCCGCCAGACGCGTCTGGAAACGCTATCGACTGAGCCGCGCACGCTCGTCCTCTACGAGTCGCCATACCGGCTGGTGCGTACGCTTGGCGACTTGGCCGCCGCCTTGGGCACCGACCGCCAGGCCGCTGTGGCCCGCGAGATCACCAAAATACACGAAGAGGTGCGCCGCGGCACCCTCACGGAACTGCGCTCCTACTATGGGGGCGAATCGAAGGTGCGAGGCGAGTGCGTCATCATCGTCAACGGTGCAGCCTAACGGGGATGCCGCAATCTTTGCCCGATTTGCATCACCTGCGCATCCGATTCGTGCGCATCTGTTCGTTTGTTGGATCCGTGGCCTGTTGGCTGCATTGACGTGCATGTTGCTTTCCGCTCTTGCATCGCCTAAGAGCGGTCCTCTCTTTGTTCTGATTTCGTAGCTACTGTCCTCCTGCATGAATTGGTCGCGCCTCGACCGGTATCTTCCGGCTGCTCTCTTCGCCTTCGCGCTGATCTTGTATGCGCTCACCGTAGCCCCCACCGTCTCGTTCTGGGATCCGGGCGAACGCATTGCCGTGTCGAACACGCTCCAGATTCCGCACCCGCCTGGGGCGCCCTTCTACATGCTGGTGGGTCGCCTCTTTTCGATGTTCGTGCCCGCCTCGTACGTGGCGCTCTCCATGAACATGATCTCGGTGCTCGCCAGTGCCGCTGCGGTGACACTGACGTACCTCATCGTGCTGCAGCTCATACGCGAGTGGCGCGGCCCGCAGTCAACATGGACGCCCAGTGTGCGCGTCACCGCCTATGTGGGCGGCCTCGTGGGGGCGCTCACGCTTGCGGTGTCGGACTCGTTCTGGTTTAACGCGGTAGAGGCCGAGACGTATGCGTTGTCGACCTTCTTTACTACGCTCTGCGTCTGGCTTACGCTAAAGTGGAGCGAGTACGCGCAAGCCGAAGACCGCGACCTGGCACGCGGCGTAAAGCACGTCCTGGGCTCGTCGTCGGAGCGGTGGCTGCTGGTGGTTGCCTACCTGTACGGGCTCGCTATCGGTATCCACCTGCTCAGCCTGCTCTCGCTCTTCTTTGTGGCGCTTATCGTGTTTTTCCAGCGCTACGATAATCCCGACTGGAGCGCGGGCACGCGGTTTCAGTATCTGGCGCTGGCTGGAGGCATCGCATCGGGCATCTTTTTTCTGCTGTATCCAGGGATTATTCAGGGCCTACCGACGGTGCTGGAAGCCACACAGGCCCCGTTCCTCGTCCTTACAATCATGGCCTCACTACTGGTCTATGGGCTCTACATCACCCATACCAAACGGATGCGCGTTGCTAACCTGCTTGTACTCTATGTAGTACTCGGGCTCATTGGGTACTCCTCCTACTTCCTCATCCCCATTCGCAGTTCGATTAACCCGCCCATTGACCAGAACAACCCCTCATCGCTGGAGAACTTTGTCTCGTACATGTCGCGCGAGCAGTACGGCGACCGCCCGTTGCTCAGCGGGTCGACCTACAACGATGAAACCGGACGCGTGGAGCGCGATGCAGAGGCGCTGTTCCCCCGCCGTTGGTCGCCCAACCCGCGCCACACCCAGGTCTACGACCGCTACAACTCCGATCTGGACTTCTTTCTGCGGTACCAGATTGGGCACATGTACACCCGGTACTTCCTGTGGAACTTTGCCGGGCGGGCCGCCGACACGCAAGACGCGCCTGCCGCCACGGGCATCTCCTTCCTCGATCCCGACATTGCTAACGAGGCGACTGTCGATGCCGCCACCCCCAGCGAGCGCGCTGGGCGTAGCGTCTACTTCGCGCTTCCGCTCCTTTTGGGGCTCTTTGGCGCGTTCTACCACTTTACGTGGGACTGGCGCCGCGCCACGGCCGTGGCATTCCTGTTCTTCATTACGGGCATCGGCATCATCATCTATCTGAACCAGACGCCCATGCAGCCCCGCGAGCGCGACTACTCGTACGCGGGCAGCTTCTTTGCCTTCAGCATATGGGTCGGCCTCGGGGCCACCGGCCTGCTCCACCTGCTCAAAGATAGCCTCTTCAGCACCTGGTCCAAGTCGAAGCGATGGCTGGGACTGGCCGCAGCAGGCGCGCTCCTACTGGCTACCGTGCCGGGCTGGATGCTCTACCAAAACTATGACAGCCACGACCGGTCGGGGCGCTATCTGCCCAGCGACTACGCCTACAACATGCTCAACAGCGTAGCCCCCAATGCAATCCTGTTTACCAACGGCGACAACGACACCTTTCCGCTGTGGTACCTGCAAGAGGTGGAAGGCGTGCGCCGCGATGTACGTGTGGTCAACCTCTCGCTCCTAAACACGCCATGGTACATCAAGCAGCTCAAAAACCAGCAGGCGCACGAATCGGAGCCACTTCCATTTTCGTTTTCGGATGAACAGGTTGAAGAGCTGCGGCCCCGCGCTTGGCGCGCTCAGCCGGTTTCGATTCCAGTAGATTCAGAAGCTGTCATCGAGAACGGTACGGTTGCCGACTCTGACTCGGCGCGCGTATCCCGTCCGCTACAATGGCAGCTGGAGGGCCGCCCCTTCGACGAACGCAGCAACATGCTGCAGATTGCCGACCTTGCGGTCTTCGACCTCATTCGCAGCAATGCGGAGAACGACTGGGCGCGTCCCGTCTACTTTGCCGTTACGGTGGCACAGAGCGGACGCCTCAACCTTGACGATTACCTGCAGCTTGAGGGCCAGGCCTACCGCATTGTGCCTGTACAGCACAACCAACGCTTCGGGCGCGTGGTGCCCGACATCACCATCGACCGGATGCAGGACTTCCGCTTCCGCGGCCTTGCGGATCCCGATGTCTATTACGACGAGAATGCCCGCCGCATGGCCGATGGCTATCGTCTGTTTGTAACGCATGCTGCCGAACAGTGGGCCGCCAACGGACACGAAGAGGAGGCTCGTGCCTTCCTCGACGACTTTGTGGAGCAGGTGCCCTTTCGCACTATTGCCGGAAACCTGCAGAGCTACGTGCTTACAGCGCAGGCGTATGAATCTATGGACGCCACCGACCGCGTGGCTGAGATCATGACCGATATGGAGCCTATGGTCTTCCAGGAGCTGCAGCAGGCCAGCAGCACGCAAGATTTCCTCTTTGCCCTCCGATTTGCGGGCTCGGTGCGCATGAGCTACCAAGAAGCCAACCGCCCCGATCGCGTAGAACAGTTCGACATGCGATTTGAGGAGCTGCGCCGCACGCTTCCGTACGACATTCCCATCGATATCCTGCGCGACTACGGCCTCACCGACTCGGCATCGCCCGATCCCGAAGGGCTGCTTCCGGGCACCAACGGCGATTCTGCTTCCGCCCCTGCCGTTCCTCCAGCAGGTGCCCCTCCACAGCCGTAACGGTCTATCGCGCCGTGCCCCTCTGAACGGCCTGTATTTCAACATACAGGCGGCTCAGGGGGATGCCGCGGCCTCCTTGCTAAACGTACGTGTGCCACTGTATTGAACGAATCTCGTGCCGCATATGTCGGCACGTCGACTGTTCATGACACGCCCCGTTCGTCTCATTTCACAGCAAACTTGACAGAATGTATACCTAAGCTCTATATTCGCAGCGTGTACACATTTGTTGTATTGCTAAGATCTGTAAGGCAATGTAACTGTCCTGCAGAACTCCACAGCACACTTGGGTACACTCCGCTATATGTGTCTTACGATAGCCGCTGCGCAATTATGGATAATATGGAGCAAAGCACTGTAAAATGGTTCGACGCCAAAAAAGGATATGGGTTTATCAACCACCCGGATGGCGGCGATGATGTATTTGTTCACTACTCACAAATTAAATCTGACGACGATTTTAAAACGCTACACACCGGGCAATCCGTTCATTTCGAACTGAACGACGGCCCGAAGGGCTTGCATGCCGTCTCTGTGCATCCCGAGAGTGACCCATCGGAGCACGAAAAGGAATCGTCCGTATCTGGCGATGGCAAAGTAGACTCACCGCCTGCATCGAGTAGCGTCTCAATTCCACGCGACGCCTCAACGCCTGCCGAGTCAACGCTGTAGCCGATTACGTTGGCATTTTGCGCTTTCCCCCATACCTGCATCCCGCATGATTTCTATTGAGCATGCCCCTGAACTCGATACGCTTCCGATCTCTACCGATGCAATACGTCGCCTGCTTACCCAGGTTATTGCGGAGCAGTCCGAGCAGTCCGTCAAAGCCCTGACTATTGTCTTTGGCACGCACACCCTGGTCCGATCCCTGAACGTGCAGTACCTCGACCACGATTATAACACCGATGTGCTTGCGTTCAACTTGAGTGATGCGCCGGATGAGCTTGAGGGCGAAGTGTATGTAGATGTTGAGACGGCCCGCGAGCGTCATGGCGAGTTCGACACCTCGGTGGATGCCGAAATCGCCCGATATGCGGTGCACGGCGTTCTCCATCTGCTTGGTCATACCGATAAGACAGAAGAGGGCCAGGCTGCAATGCGCCAGTTAGAGGACCAGTACGTGCAGGGCTTTACCAACACCGCTGATACGCCGCCTGCCTAATTCCGAAGCAGAATACGGCAAAGTGGCCCTTCGTCACCTGTCATAGCCGTAGACTGGTTCTGCAGTCCCCAACTGGCATCGCTATGCGGGCATGCGGCGTATCCTGCAGTCTCCCCCTCTTGTCTGAAGGATATCACATGTTCGATGACTGTCGTGGAGACTACAAATTCTCCCGATAGACCGCACAGTGCGCGCTATTTACGGGGGCTCAGCGCTCTGCCTTCTGCAACACTTTCACGAACTGCGCGTGTCCGATAAGTACAGCCTTTACCTACTTGGCTTCTTATTGAGGAAGCGGTAGACGCCTAAAATACAGAGTGCTACGTAAAGTATAATGGCCTTGGTAGAGGCGCCTTAGGGCTTTTCGCTTCTGAGTCCGGAAGGCATACCTGCATTCGTCTGTTTGATTCCACAGCTGCGTTGTGCCTTATGAACCTCCAACTGACCACCCGCCACGTTACGGTATCGCCCCAGGTGCAATCTCGCGTTGAGGAACGCCTGCAAAAGCTTGAACGCTACTACGACGGCATCATCAACGCTGAAGTTGTTCTGAGTAAGAACAACAGCCCAGCGGAGGAAAAAACCGTTGAGGCGCGCCTCGATGTCTATCAGAAGCGGTTAACGGCAACCGGTGAAGCCAGCACCCACGAGGATGCAGCCAAGAACTGCGCCGACCAGTTGCGTCGGCAGTTGGAGAAGTACAAAGCGCAGTTGCGCCGCAAGGATAAAGATGCTCATCGATAAGGATCTGCACGTATCCATTCCATGCCGAAGCGCCCGAGCAGCAGTTCTGCTCGGGCGCTTTCGTAATTGTAAACACATTGGGGCGAGAAGTAGATGGCTGCTCATCCCCTCTGCTCATCCCCTAAAGCACAAGCACAATCTTGTGCGGTGCTATGCCATCTCGCGGAGCGGCTCCACGACCTCTTTCACCGTCGTAGCGCTCGACATGATGTAGAAATGCAGGCAGGGTACATTGGCGGATAGCAGCTCTTCTGACTGCTGCAACGCCCATTCGATACCCAAGTGCTTTACCTCTTCATCCGAGTCGGCTGCTGCAATTTCGGCTGCCAGCGCCTCAGGAATGTCGGTATGAAAGTGAGCGGGAAGCGACCGGAGGTGCCGCTTACGGGTAATGATTTTGATGCCTGGAATAATGGGAACGTCAATGCCAACACTGCGGCACTGCTCCACGAATTCGAAGTAATACACGTTGTCAAAAAACATCTGCGTAACGACATAGTCGGCTCCCGCTTCAACCTTCTGCTTGAGCCGCATAACGTCCCACGCCATGTTCGGCGCCTGAAAATGCTTTTCCGGATAGCCCCCGACTCCAATGCAAAAGTTCGTAGACTGCGCATCCATTAAGTCTTCCAGATATGCTCCCTGGTTCATGTCTGTAACCTGACTGACAAGGTCAACTGCGTACTCGTTGCGGGAGCGGTCAGGCGGCAGATCCTTTTCAACGCCCTTGTCATCCCCTCGGATCGCCAGCACGTTATCGATCCCCAGATAATTCAGCTCAATGAGCGCATCTTCGGTTTCCTCACGTGTAAACCCTTTGCACAGAATATGTGGCACCGTGTCGATGCCGTATCGCGCTTCGATAGCTGCACACAACCCCAGCGTACCCGGACGCTTGCGCTTTACGCACCGCTTCCATGTGCCGTCGGGCATGGGCTTGTAGGAGACCTCTGCCGAATGGCTCGTCACGTCAATGAACGGCGGATCATAGGGCATGAGCTCTTCTACCACCTCAAGCATCTGCTCTGCCGATCCACCTCGCTTGGGCGGAATGATTTCATAAGAGATGAGTGGGTGGGATGCACGGTCGAGATGTTCAGTAACTTTCATGCAAGCAGTACGGTTTTGCAAAAAGGTGGAGGCAAGTGGATCATGTGCGCCCCCCAAAGAGCATGGGGATAGAGGCCTGAAGGCCACGTATAGGGTTGTTGCGTAGTTGAAGAACAGTAAAGTAGCAACGTTATATCTCGCCGCGCTTTTACGCACTCTGATGCAGGGACTGCGTAAACATCAGTTACGGCGTAGCCACACGTTTTCGCGCCACGTATCGGGGAACCCATCGGAGTTGCCCCACGCGTATCGATAGTCGGGGGAGGACTTACCCAGGTACTGGCTACGGCGCTGATCCTCACGGATCTCGCGTACGCCCACGGGCACGCTTTTCTCCTTGCGGAGACGCTGCTCGCGCAGTACAACAGGGTCCCGATCAAACGCAACGGGTTGTTCTGGAAAATATAGGCGGTACGCAGTCGCCACAACCCACGTCAGCAAGAAGAAGAGAACCGGACCGACGAGGGTGATAAAGAGCACATGCATGGCAACGGCAAGATCGGCTGAGCACAACGGCTTGTTTACGAACGCCTACGTTCGTGAGGGGCTGGCCCCATGGTTTCGGTATGAAAGCAGTACGGTATGTAAGTAGCACAGCATGGCCAACGACAAGCGGACAGCACCTGCAGCCAGGAAGTTAGTCCGACTGTTAGACTTTGCAAACGCAGTCAGACCATCCATGCCTCACCACAGACTATCTGTCTGCTCGTTGAGAGTAGTTCTCAACTTGGCTTGTCTACCCTGAGTCTATACTACTGACTTTGTGCCTTGTATATGACTCACATTACTGTAGACGGACGTGAGGGCGTGAAGATTCGACGCAAACCGGAAGCATCTTTATAATCCGAATGCTGCATCAACATCGTTGTGTTTGGCGCAGCACGATGTACGGGGGAGCGTACCGCTCTGTATCTCTCCCTGTACGGAGTTTCCCGTCTCAGTTTTGCAGTAAGGATATGTGCTACTGCATATCGCTTGGCGCGACCTGAAGGTCTTCAGCATCTACATCCGACTCCTGTAGTTGCTCATTCAGGCGCTCACGCTCTTCAATTGTTAGGCGGTCTACGTTATCCATGTCACCTCGGAAAGCGGTGTCGAGCAGCGTAAAGATCAAAAATACGGCCACGAAGAGCACCCCTACGCTAAAGGTAAGCATGTTGACGGGGTTGTCGTACTTCAGGGCCATGAAGATCATCACGACAAGCGTGGCTTTCGCACTTGCCAGCCCAAGCGCCACCGGGATCTCGAACATCCCAAAGTCAAAGGCAGAGAGGCCTACGGTGATCGCCGTGAGTGCAACCAGCGCACCAAAGACCTTCAGCAGCGTGGGAATGGGAATGATGTGGTGGCCATGAGCGGCGTGGTCGTCGGTGGCGTGGGCCATGGGCGTTATTCGATTGTAATCTGCAAGAGCTAACAGGGGGCACACAGGGCTCAATCGACCCGTGTGGGCGGCACGAGACTGCGCAGGATCGCATCTACACGAGGTAGAGGAGCGGAAAGAGAAAAATCCAGATGATGTCAACGATGTGCCAGTAGAGTCCTGTAAGCTCTACTGGTGTGTACCACTCGTCGCTAAAATCGCCTCGGTGGGCGCGCCAGGCCATCCAACCAATGAGACCCATCCCAATAACGACGTGTACGCCGTGAATCCCCGTCATCACAAAATAGATGCTGAAGAACTGCGGCACGTACGGAATCGCAGCCAGGTACTCATATCCGCTCCCAGTAGGGGCGAAGGCTTCGCCCGGATAGATTCCGTGCTCAAACTTGGCCATGTACTCGAAGTACTTGATCACCAAGAAGCCCCCTGCCAGTACCAACGTCGATAGCAGACTAATGACAGTCTTCTGCTTGTCGTTTTTCTGGATGAAGTGGATTGACAGGGCCACAGTGAGCGAGGATGTAAGCAGCACAATCGTGTTTACCGATCCCAGGACCCAGTCGAGCGTGCTACTTGCTTCAGCAAACGCCATCGGATTCCAGTTGCGATACACTGCATACGCTACAAACAGCGCAGAGAACAGCAGAATCTCCGTAATCAGAAACAGCCACATGCCCAGCTTTGCCGAGTCGAACTGCTGCTCCGACGAGACAAAGTGGTGTTGCAGGTGCGGCGGATGGTGATCGTGTTCGGTTTCGACCGATTCGGTCGTGGCCGGAGCGGTTTCAGTCGACATGAGGACAGCTACGTAAATCGGGAAAACAGGGAAGCCAGGAGCGCACAGACGCTCCCAGCTTGCGGGGGTGCAGAGGCATTACGCGGAGGCATCTTCCTTTGGTGCCGAAGGCGCAGCTTCGGGCGGTGCAAGACGACTTGCATCACTACCAGCGCCATCGCCACGGGCTTGGCCGTCGCCGCTTCCGCCAAACACTTCGTCGGCCTTGTGGAAGTCGTACGGGCCGCGCGTGACGAGCGGCGTACTCGTGAAGTTGTGCGGATCGGGGATTGCTGCCACATTCGTCCACTCCAGTGTAGCAGCCGCCCATGGGTTTTGGGGCGCCTTCTTGCCATAGAAGAGCGAATGCAACGCATATCCGAGCACCAGGAAGAGCCCTGATGCCAAGATAAAGGAGCCAATGGTCGAAATCATATGCAGTTCGGCAAAGCGATCTACATACTCGTAGTAGCGGCGCGGCATCCCCTGACTCCCGAGGACCAACTGCGTGAAGAATGTCACATTGAAGCCGACAAAGACCAGACCTGCGGCAATTTTGCCGAGGGTCTCGTTATACATGCGGCCGGTGATCTTAGGCCACCAGTAATGCATCCCCCCAAGCAGCGCAATTACCGAGCCCCCCATCATCACGTAGTGGAAGTGGCCCACCACGAAGTAGGTGTCATGCAGATGTACGTCCACGCCCAGCACACCGACCATAATGCCGGTAAGCCCACCAATGGTGAACAAGAACAAGAAGCTCAAGGCATAGAGCATCGGTGTTTGCAGCCACACTGAGCCTTTGTACATGGTGGCAATCCAGTTGAAGATCTTGATGCCTGACGGAATGCCGATCAGGTACGTAATCAGCGAGAACACGATTGAGGAAATCGCTGACTGGCCGGATACAAACATGTGGTGGCCCCAGACCAGGAAGCCGAGCATCGCAATGGCGACCGATGACAGCGCAATGGCGCGGTACCCAAAGATGCGCTGGCGACTAAACGTGGCAATCAGCTCACTCAGGATGCCAAAGGCCGGCAAAATCATGATGTAGACCGCCGGGTGCGAGTAGAACCAGAAGAAGTGTTGGAACAGAATCGGATCGCCCCCGAGCGCCGGGTCAAAGATCCCGATCTGCAGCGTCTGCTCCAGGATCAGAAGCAGCATCGTAATGCCAACAACTGGCGTAGCCAACACCTGCACGATGCTCGTAGCGTAGAGCCCCCACACAAACAGTGGCAGGCGGTTCCACGTCATGCCGGGCGCTCGCATCTTGTGGATCGTCACAATGAAGTTCAACCCGGTAAAGATGGACGCAAAGCCCGACACAAAAATGGCTCCGGTCATGAAGATGACCGCAGTGCCCTGTTGAGACGAATACGGCGTGTAGAACGTCCACCCCGTCGACAACTCGCCAACAAGCAGGGCCGTGACGGTAAGCGCCCCTCCCGCTATGTACACATACCAGCTGGCCAGATTAAGCCGGGGGAAGGCCACATCTTTCGCCCCAATCTGGAGCGGGAGCACAAAGTTGCCCAGAATGGCCGGGATCGACGGCACAATGAACAGAAAGACCATCATGATGCCGTGCATCGTGAAGGTCTGGTTGTACTGGCTGGCCGACATAATGCTGAAGTCGGGCGACATCAGCTCCAGGCGCACGGCCATCGCCAACAGTCCAGCCACCAGGAAGACGACCGCAAGCGAGATCAGGTACATAATCCCGATCTTCTTGTGGTCTTTGGTCGTGAGCCACTCCCAGAGGCTGGTTTCGTGGTTCAGGTACGTACGCGGTTCGGCGTCGGTTTGTGATGCTGCGTGAGCTGCCGCTTCCATAATTAGGTCATGTTCGTCGATGTAAAGGGGGATCCGGAACGGCGCCGTGTAGAGCACCGGGGACTGCGCATCGAAGCAATCGGAATGCTGCTGTTACCTATTGCTGCTCCTTGATGAACTCAACAAGCGCTGTTACGTCGCGCTCAGAAAGGTGAGCAAACGACGGCATGATGCCCGACCCGTAGCCTTCAACAACCTTGGCATCGGGTTCGATGATGGATTCACGGAGGTAATTTTCATCCGCTTCAACGGAGCTCGCGTCTGCGAATGCACGCTCGCTTGCGTACAGCCCCTGAAACGTGGGTCCTGCCATCGCCGATCCGTCGAGGCTGTGGCACCCCTGGCATCCGTTACGCTGATACTGCAGTTCGCCGAGTTCAACAAGTGAGAGCTCATCTTCGTTGATTCCTGCTTCGGCGACCCACTCATCAAACTCGTCTGCGGGAAGTACATTGACTTCTCCTAACATCTGCGAGTGTCCTACGCCGCAGTACTCTGTGCAGAACAGTTCGTATGTGCCCGGCTCGGTGGCCTCAAACCAGACCGAGGTGTAGCGATTGGGCAGCACGTCCTGCTTGACGCGAAACTGGGGCAGGTAGAAGCTGTGGAGCACGTCGCCTTCACGACTGCTCAGGCGAACTTGCACCGGACGATCTGCTGGCAAGTAGAGCTCGTCGGTCGTTTGGGCCCCTTCTGGATACTCAAAGTTCCATCCGTACGAGTAGGCTTGTCCCTGAATCTGATACGCATTCGGCGGTGCGGTCTGTAGCGTCACGAAAGTTTGAAATCCCCACGTGAAGACCAGCAGTACCAGGATCGTTGGCACCACAATCCAGGAAATTTCCAGGAGACGGCTTTCTTCGACGGGTTCGGGACGGTCGTTGGGATCGCGGCGGCGATATTTATACGCCAAGTAGATCATTGCCGCGACCACGCCCACGAAGATGATGGCGCTGGCCCAATATACGAAGTAGAAGAGGCCATCGACCTCGGCGGCCACCGTCGAGGCAGCCTCGGGAAGCCAGAACGTGCCGGAGTCATTCATGATTGCGAAGACACTGATTGTATAAGAGGGAAGGTATGCCCCTGGCCGTCTCGGTACCCGAGAGGCCGGAGCCTTGCAGCGTGCGTCTCATATTTGTTGTGGAAACGCACGGGCTACGTCTCAGACGGTATCGAAAACCGTCCTTCTAATTGGTCGTCTACATGCTCATTTTCACGGCGCCAGAACACATACAACATGCCGCCGAGCGTAAGCACCGTAAGCACCGACGCCGCCTTCATCAGGTTGAATGCGTCTGCCGTGTAGGTATTGGCGTCTGGGTCAAACTGGAAGCAGTACAGCATCACCAAGTCAACAGGCGAGCCCACTTGACCGTCAGATGCCTCAACAAGCGCTTGGCGCGTGTCGCTCCGAGGCATTTGCATGCCGTGAATGTACTGCGACACCATGCCGTCTCCACTCAAGAACACGTAGGTTGTGGGATGCGCAAACTCCTGCTTCGACGCAATCCATCTCAGATTGAACCCGACAGCACTCGTTAACGCGTCGATGTTTTCTGCATCGCCTGTCAAAAAGTGCCAGCCATCGGCAGCATTGGGGCGCCCCAACTGGTCCAGGTAACGCTCGCGCTGTGCTGCTGCTTGTTCGAACGACTCGCGCGGGTTGAAGCTTACGGTAAGCACTGTGTACTCGTCACCGGGCGTCCACTCCAGATTACCAATTGTCTTTGTAACCCCGTTCAGCAACAGCCCACACAGCATGGGGCAGTCGTGGTACACAAGATTCAGCAGCACTGGGCGCTCGCCGTCAAAGTATTGGCCAAGCGTGACTTCTTGACCGGTGTGGTCGGTGAAGGTCAGATCGTGTGGTACGGTGTCACCGTGCTTGCGGTCAATACCTACGCCCTCATACTCGTCACGATGCTGGCCCGTGCGCTGGGCATGTGCAGCATCTAAGGGGCTGCCTGCAAGCAGAAGGGCTACCAACACGCCGAACAACGCGGACCGACGTATAGGCATGAGCATGGCAGTTTAGGTGCAGTGCAAATAGACTGTTGGAGGCACACATACGAGCCCGTTACGCCCAGGTTGCACTGCCCGAATCAGCTTCACTACAGTATCATAGCTGGTGCTCGTGCAATGCCACGTTTGTCACTCCAACAGCCTATTATTACGCAGTACACCGAGCTATTGCCCATTTTCCTCAGGAGTGCCTCCCGCTTCTTGCGCGTTGTATTCTTCAACAACAAGATCTATGGCACGGTCAATGGGGATGCGATAGGTTCCACTTTCTGGATCGACCGCTTCATACTCTGAAATCTGGCGTCGGCCCTCTGCATTGGTTTCTGCAGCAACGGGTTCTTGCGCGCTAACGGCTCTGTCGCGCACCTGCTGTTGCGTTACGTTGGTCCAGGCAAAGAGCACGACCACGGCCACGCTAATGACCACAATTATTGAGATTGCAATCCCTGCAATCTGCCCGGTTGCGATCCCTTCCTCAGCAACGCCCACTTCTTTCTCTCGCTCGAACCGAGCCTCTGGCGATACCATGCGAGCGGGTACGTCATCTTTGGCTGCACGTACCAGTTCAAACGCGGGCCCCAGGTCCTCGTCTTGTTCAGGAAGTCCGCCGTACGCTTCGGCAGCTTCAGCATCAGCCGCGATGAAGCTCTCCACGCGCTGAGTTTTGCTTACGCGCTCTCCCGATACCGAGAGCACACGCCAGAAGAACGTCCGCTCATCCGTTGGAAAGAAATCGGCAATGCGCACCGACGTGTGGGTGTCGACGTCTTCCTCCAGCACAATTGTATCAAAGCGTGCCGACTCGGCCACCTGCAGGATGTAACGCTCGGCCTCGTCGACGGGCTCCCAGGCGAACTGGACCTCCGCACCGTCGACAACATCAGCTTCGCGCGGGGTGAGCAGCGTAGGTGAGCGAAGATCAGACGACGACTCAATCATAACAAGGAGACGGATCAACAGGAATAATAAGGGGGAGTGCCCGGCGCTTCAGGCCGCTACACGTTTTCAAAGTGCATCGACTCTTGCAAGTACGGGTGCCGATGAGGCACAAGCGCATGACGACTCAGCCGGTAGATAGCCGCCCCTATGAATAGGCCAAGCAGTCCCAACCATGTCGTGAAGTCGACCCAGTGGAAGCCGCCATCGGTAAAGAGGTTAGGCATCACGTTCCAATGCAGGTCGAACCAATGCATCCCAAAGAGCCACACAGCCAGAATGCCGAGCACAACAGGGATGCGCTTTGTAATCTGTGGAAGCAGCAATAGAAACGGCACAACAAAGTGAAAAAGAATAAGCATGGCACTGTGCCACTCCCATGCGTGCTCTAAGCGATGGCGATAGAAAATCGTGACTTCAGGAATGCCCGCGTACCAGATAAGCAGGTACTGACTAAATGCGATGTAGGCCCAGAAGACCGTAAACCCAAACAGGTACTTGCCCAAGTCGTGGTAGTGCTCGGGGGTTATGGTGTCCGTGAGCATGCCGCTGCGTTGCAGGCTCGTGCCCATGATTACCATCGTGGCAATGAGCGCAAGCATGCCGCCCGCAAACAGATAGATGCCAAAAATGGTGGAGTACCAGTGCGCATCGGTCGACATGATGATGTCATAGCTCGCAAACGCCACCGTGATCGCTGTCAGGGGAAGCCCCCAGGCGCTGGTCGATCGTAGCTTTGACATGATTTCCGGATCGCCGGTTACGTCTTGCGTTACCGACAGAGTATAGAGCCGATAGGAGAGCACTGACCAGACCACAAAGTAGAGCGCCATTCGGATCCCCCAGAATGGCGTGTTCAGGTATGGCGCCTTACCGGCGATAAGCACATCGTACTTGGGCCCGCCTTCGATGTAAAGCTCGGGGTTGGTCCATTTGTAGAGGTCGTCCATCCCGAAAAGCACAGGGATAAACAGCACCGCCAGCATGGGGAAGCCCCACAGTAACGACTCGTTGATCCTGTTTACAACAATGCTCCATCCTGCCTTCGTTAAGTGATTGAAGAAGAGGAAGAAGAGCGCTCCAATGCTGATGGTGAGGCAGAACGACCACCCAACCAGGTAGGAGGCATAGAAGCGTGCCGGCTCAACGAGCCACCCCAGCGCGCTGATGGCCAGGAGCGCCAGGCCCAACGCAATGGGCACAAGCCACGTGCGCCGGTCGCCCGTAAACGTGAAGGCATCGGGCGCCGAATCTGCCGTCGACCGCAGCGGGTCGATCAGCCACGTAAGCAGGGAAGACGAGCGCGATTCAGTATCAGACATAGCGTAACAGTCGAAGGTTCGGCGGGAGAAGCCGCGATCTATGCGAAACGGCGAGGCGGGCGTTTACTCAACCGTGATGTTGGCGCTTTGGCCTTGTTCAATCTCAACAAGAGCGCTTTCCGGCAGGTCGCCCTCGCTGGCGCTTTGGCTCCGCTGCAGGGCCCGAATGTACGTTACAATGGCCCAGCGGTCGCGCACAGCGATCTGCGAGGCATAGCCCGGCATGCTGCGAATACCATTGGTGATCACGTCATAGAAGTGCCCATCGGGCTCCTGATTGCGCAGGCGGTCGGCATGGAAGGTAGGGGCAGGCGTGTAGCCGTAGTCGCCCGTCATGATGATGCCTTGCCCGTCGCCTGCCAGTCCGTGGCAGACCGAGCAGTAGATGTCATAGCGCTCTTTTCCGCGCCGCACCACCGCTTCTGACACGCTGATAGGCGTGGTTTCGACCAGCACGCCGTCATCGGTTCGGCCTGTATAGAGCGCACTGTTCTCACGGAGCAGCCCGCGCGCTACAGTGCCCGAAACGGGCTTGCGCATAGCGGCATTGTCGGCAAAGAAGGGGTTGGCCTCTTGTGCATCGAACCGCTCCTGGAAGTCCATATCCAGGTTAGGATGGACCGGCGGGTCCTCCGACTCCATTCCTCGGCATCCGGTAAGCACCAAAGCCAGGGCGGCGAAGGTAAGTAGAAGGTAACGCATGCTACTGTGCAAATTAGGATCAGCCGTAAGGGAAGGACGCGAGGAATTACGCATCGACCGCCTTGTCCTCGTAGATAAGTTCGACATGCTGGGCCCCCAGGTCGCGCAAGAATGCAGCAGTCTCTTCACGGTCGAACTGCGCATCGCCTGCGGCAATGTGGATAAAGAAGCTATCGTCGGTGGCGCGGCTAAAGCGCTCGGAATAGAACAGCGGATTGTACGGGCGTGGCAGCCCGTTCAGCGCCAGCATAGATCCCACCGTAGCCAGTGCAGCAACGACGATGGTGAGCTCAAACATGATGGGCACAGACGGCTCAATCGAGAAGAAGGGCTTCCCGCTGATGTTGATCGGGTAGTCGACGGCCCCCATCCACCACATCATGAGCGCCCCGCCCAGGCATCCGGTTAGCCCCCCTGCGAAGGTAAAGAACCCGACCTTGGAATTGCCGAGCCCCATCGCTTCATCCATGCCATGCACGGGAAACGGGGAGTGCGTGTCGAACTGGCGATACCCCGCTTCACGTGTTTCTTCGGCGGCATGGAGGAGCGCACCAGGATGCGGAAACTCGGCGAGCATTCCGTAGGCGCCGTCACGGGCCCCTTCGAAGATGCCCATCGACGCCTTAATTTCCTGAATCAGTGTCATGGTCTGCAAGAGTTCGTTTTCAGTAGAACAGGAGGCCTTGTGCGCAGCTATGCGGCGCTGCTGTCCTCGTCATCATCGGAAAGCGGAGTGCCTTGGCGTCCGCCCCGGTAGCTCTGATAGCCTTGTGAGGGCTTGATGTACGGCGCGTCCCGATCGCTCGTCGCAGCCGCCTGCCCATCGCCCTCGTAGTGATGCGGGTCAGACTCGGGGAGAGCCGTCTTCACCTCAGCCATTGCTACGATGGGAATGAAGCGCAAGAACAGGAGGAAGAGCGTAAAGAAGAGCCCGAACGTGCCGACGAACGTGAGCACGTCAACCATGGTAGGCGTGTAATAGCCCCAGGAGCTGGGCAGGAAGTCGCGGTGCAGCGACGTGATCGTAATCACGAAGCGCTCAAACCACATCCCAATGTTCACAAAGATGGAGAGTGCGAACATGACCGGAATCGACCGGCGCAGCTTCTTGAACCAGAAGAGCTGAGGCGTAACCAGGTTACACGTCATCATAATCCAGTACGCCCATGCGTATGGACCGAAGGCACGGTTCAGGAAGGCGTACTGCTCGTACTCCAGCCCCGAATACCAGGCCATGAAGAACTCGGTGATGTACGCAAAGCCCACGATCGTTCCCGTCACCAGAATGATGACGTTCATCTTTTCAAGGTGATCAATCGTGATCAGATTCTCCAGGCTGTAGATCTTCCGCGTAATCACAAGCAGCGTGACCACCATCGCAAAGCCCGAGAAGATAGCTCCGGCGACAAAGTACGGGGGAAAGATCGTGGTATGCCAGCCCGGCAAGATAGAGACCGCAAAGTCGAACGAAACCACCGAGTGTACGGAGAGCACGAGGGGGGTAGCCAGTCCGGCAAGCAGCAAGTATGCTTTTTCGTAGTTGCGCCAGTGGCGGTTTGCACCCGTCCATCCAAGCGAAAGGAAGCCCAGAATCCGCTTCCGAAAGAACCCTTTGGCTCGGTCGCGGAAGGTGGCCAGGTCGGGCACCATGCCCACGTACCAGAAGATCAGCGATACGAGGAAGTAGCTCGACACGGCGAACACGTCCCACAGCAGCGGACTCTTAAACTGCGGCCACATTTCCATCTGGTTTGGGATGGGCAGCGTCCAGTAGATCGCCCATACGCGTCCCACATGGAACGTAGGAAAGATAAGCGCACAGATCACAGCGAAGATTGTCATCGCCTCCGCCGCACGGTTGATGGATGTGCGCCACTGCTGCCGAAAGAGAAAGAGAATAGCTGAGATCAGCGTTCCAGCGTGGCCAATGCCGACCCAGAATACAAAGTTCACGATCGGCCACCCCCAGGCAACAGGTTGGTTATTGCCCCACACGCCAACGCCGTTGTACACCTGATAGGCCAGCATGGCCAGTAGCAGTACGGCGCCACTGGATGCGACCGCAAATGCGGCGAACCACGCCTTGGGCGTCTTGCGCTCAGCGTGGTACGACACCAGTTCTGTGATGTCGTTGAACGTGAGCCCGCCCTTCACGAGCCGGGGCCGCTCGTGGAAGTTGTCGTGGCCGTTGGGCCCCTCGCTATGTTCGGTACGATTGTCCACGGGGTTTCTACGCTTGATTCAACAGGGTGAGCGTGGAGGCCGGAGGCTACGCCGCGTCGGCGGATGCTTCAGCCGATTCCAGACGCGGATTCGGATTCCGGACGCGCCCAAGGTAGGACAGACGCGGTTTCGTGTTCAGGTAGTCGAGCATCTCGTAGCGCCGCGGGTTTTCGCGCTTTGCCACCAGCTCGCTCTCGGGGTCGTTCAGGTCGCCAAAGGTGATCGCGTTGGTGGGGCACGCTTGCTGGCAGGCTGTCTGCACTTCGTCGGTTTGCAGCGGACGATCTTCGTTGCGCGCCTGGCGCTGCGATCCGCGCACACGGTGGATGCAGAACGTGCACTTCTCCATCACGCCGCGCGAGCGCACCGTCACATTGGGGTTCTGCGCCATCTGCACCTGGTCGGGCAGCGTGCCCACCCAGTTGTAGTAGTTGAAGCGCCGCACTTTGTACGGGCAGTTGTTCGAACAGTATCGCGTGCCGATACAGCGGTTGTATACCATCTGGTTGGTGCCGTCGGGCGAGTGCACGGTTGCGGCAACCGGGCAGACCGATTCGCATGGCGCGTTCTCGCAGTGGTGGCACGTAACTGGCTGCGTGACCATGTCTGGGCTTTCGTCGTCTGGCTCGTCGCTCACGTAGTAACGATCCATCCGCATCCAGTACATGTGGCGTCCGTTCCCCACTTCGTCTTTGCCCACCACCTGCACGTTGTTTTCGCTTGTACACGCTACAACGCAGGCGTTGCAGCCCATGCACGTGTTCAGGTCGATGACCATACCCCACTGGTTATCATAGTAGGGATTGTCTTTCATCGCGGGCTGCTCAGAGGGGTGGTTGTCCTCCCATAGCTCGGGGTAGTCTTCATACGAGTCTTCAGGTCCCGGCACGGGCTGCCCCATCTCCTTGATTTCACCGGGCTCTTCGCGAAACTCGTCCAGCGTTGCCCATCGGGCCAGCGGGCGTCCTTCCATGGAGCCATGCTCCTGAGTCGACACGATGGTGTGTGTGCTGCCGGCTCGTGTGACGGTAGCTCCGGTCGTAATGCGTCCGTTGTTTGAGCGGAGCGGTGCTACATTGGTGCCAATAGGTTCATAGGGCGTTCCATCATTTTCTACGCCCCCAGCAAGCGGGCCCTCGCCATAGATGTCGGTATAGTCGTCGGTATTCCAGAATGGGGTTTGCCGCTTCGATCGGCGAGTTGAAAGCGCGCGCCCGTATCCCATCGTTAGTCCAATAGAGCCGTCAGGGAAGCCGGGCTGAATCCATGCAGGCAGGGTCACCGAAGTGCCATTGGCCTGCACCTCAACTTGATCAGCCTGAAAGACGCCCGCATCATACGTTACCTCTACTCCGAGCTCCTCGGCAGTAGCTGGACTCATGAGCGCCACGTTATCCCACACAATCTTGGTGATGGGATCCGGCAGCTCTTGCATCCAGGCGTTGTTCGAGAAGCGCCCGTCGAGCAGGGTCGGGTCAAGGCGCGTCACGACCTCGTACCCATCTTCGCTGTAGGTGTCGATGGATTCAGGGAGCGTAACGGATTCAGGGGTCGCCGTAGCATACTGACTCTCGGCAAGATAGCCGTCGTGCAGCGTGCGGCGCCATGTATCTTCAAAATTCTGATCGACTTGTCCGCGCCACACCTCGCGCACGAGGTCGTACCCGGCGGTGTCGGTACCGGTGGCGAGCGCGTTAACGATTTCGGGGCATGAATGGGCGTCTTCGTACAGCGGGTCGATAAGCGGCTGAATGATGGACAGCGTACCGTCGTACGTACGTCCGTCGCCCCAGGCTTCCAGGTAGTGGGCCTCTGGCACGTGCCAGTTCGACACACGAGCGGTTTCATCCACATGCTGCCCCACGTGCACCGTAGTGGACACCTGGCGCATCGCCTCTTCGAATCCGAGTTCCGCGGGTGCGCTGTACACCGGGTTCACGTCAAGCATGAGAAGCATGTCGACGCTGCGACTACTCATAGCATCGACCAGATCGTACAGTGCTTCACTTTGAAGCGCGGGCGCATCATTCTCCGTGTCGAAGAACGTGACCGTCTCGTTGAAGCTGCCCAGTTGCTCATTGATCGCCATAGCCAGCGCATGCACGGCGGGAGGCTGCGTTTCGCCTGCTACCACTACGCTCTGCGCACCGGCACCCTGAAGGTCGTCGACGATGGCATCAACGTACATCTGTTCATGCTCGGAGAGCGTACCCGTGGGCGCAACGTCAACGCCAAGCGCTGATGCGATGGCCGTAGCTATATGCGGAATCCGGCGTGCCTGTATGCGGAGCCGGTTGTCGGCAATACCGCCTGTCGTGGTGTACGAGCTCTCAACGGCATACAGCCGACTCATGTCGTCGCTCGGATCGCTTATGGTGCGATGCTCCGCAAACGTGGCCGTATTGTTTAGGAAGTTGGGATCGGCCCCGTCCAGGAAGTCGGCATCCAGGCTCACAATGACATCGGCAGCGCCGAAGTCATAGGCCGGGCGCAGGGCCGTGCCAAAGGCTTGTTGCATCCCTTGCGCGACGGGGTCATCACCTTCTGCGGCGTAGGAGACCCACTGCACGTTGGCAAACCGGCTTTCAAGGCGCTCACGCATCGCTTGCATCGTCGGCGATGACGTGGGCGGGGCCATCACAGCAACGGACTGCCCTTCGGCAGCGTCACCGAGCGACTGACAGAAGCGCACAAAGTCGCTCCACGACGCCGCGCTTCCGTCTTGGCGCACTCGGCTGGAGCGGTCAGGGTCGTACAGGTTCAGTACCGATGCCGGCTCGTATGGGCTCACCCCGCCTCCGCTGTACGGATGATCGGGATTGCCTTCTGCTTTGGTGGGACGGCCATCGTTGCTCTTTACGAGCAGGGGACGTACCAGCCCCCGAAAGGGCATAGCCGTGGCGTATTCATTCGGCACGCCCGGAATGACCTCTTCCGGGTTTCGTGCATAGGGTAGAATCTTTTCGACCGGGCGGCGGCATGCGGTGAGCCCGCCCATGGCCATAGCGGCCCCCATCAACTGCAGGAACTGGCGCCGCGAGGCTCCGCTGGGCGGCTGGCTGGTGCCGTCCTGAAACTCGTCTTCCGTCGACGTGCCCGAGGGCGCCTCCATCTGCGCTGGGCTCCGCCAGAAGTGCGGCCCCGACGCCGTGTCGCCAGACAGGTCTTCAGAATCGTTTATAACGTCAAGCTCGATCATGAAAATCGATGGGTCAAACCATTTGTAAACACAGAGAGTAGCCCGAGCGCGCAGTGCGGTGTATCACAGTACGCACTGCTGCTCCTTAGTAGTGGCAGGCCGAACAGTTGGTGGGCGGGCGGATGCCCTCACGACGCACCTTCTCAAGGTTGCGATCCACAAAATCGGCAGGCTGCACATAGCCCATGGTAGTCACTTCGTCGGTCGGACGCAGATACAACTCGGGCTGCCGGTGGCATTCAAGGCACCAGCCCATCGAGAGCGGTTCGGATTGCGCCACCACCTCCATCTGGTCGATACGACCGTGGCACGTCTCGCACCCGACCCCCGCATCAACATGCGAGGCGTGGCTAAAGCGAGCATAGTCGGGCAGGTGGTGCACTTTCACCCATTGAATGGGGACGTCGTCAGCCCAGCTCTCGCGCACGGGTGCCAGCTTTGGAGATTCGGTTTTGATCTGATTGTGGCAGTTCATGCACGTCTGCGTGGCAGGCACGTTGGAGTGCGAGGCCTCTTCCACCCAGTTATGGCAGTAGCGGCAGTCCATGTCCAGTTGCCCGGCATGAAACTCATGACTAAACTCAACCGGCTGCTCGGGGCGGTACCCCACGTCCGTAAACTCGGGCGAGAAGTAGTACCACACTAAGAACACTGCGATCACGAACCCAAAGGCTGAGGCCCCCAGCGTAAGCAGGGGAAGCAGATTCGCTTTTTTTGGAAATATCTGTGCCATAACTACGGTATAAGCAAAGGACTACCGGAGCGCTACGGCATGTGCTGCTCCGTTCGTTCTCTCATATCTCACAAAACACGCGTCTTACAAAACACGAGAAGCGATCACATGCCGATTGTATGTGTGCAGTTTGACGGTACACCAACGAGGTGCTCTTTGCGGATGGGAAAGAGCCGTGCCGTGCGCGCCAAATGGACCTCCAACATACAGCTTAACTTACCCGCACGCCACCCCCCCTGTTGAACTTTCACCAAACTTAACCCGATTTCGGGCGGGATTCAAAATAAGCTGCATGCAGGTGTTATATGTAGTGTTTGTGCTTGTTACGCGCGTATCTGCCCAATGATCTCTGCCCCATTACCGCGTTTGGCTCGCAACCATGATACAGCCGTGCAGACGTACATTTCTCCAGTCTCAACGATACCAGTGGAGCGCTAAATGACAGCCCGAATTCCCTCGGTAGCCCGCGAATGAGGCCACAAGGAGCATGTGGCATTCCTTTGGGGATGCGTGCCTCCAGGTGCGGACGCCTTTGATGGGGGTGGCGGAGATGAACAGGACGAACTCGTGCCGAGCTCCTGTCAGGACCGTTCGGCTCAGAACGAGCTTTTTACCGGAAGGGCGATCGTTTCGAGAAAGCTATCGCCTGAGGCGGGGCCGCTGCCGATATTTCCCGGAGATATTTCCATGACAGATAGTGCTTCCGTATGGCACGCCCGACTTTTACCGCAGACCATGGCACATGCCGTATAAGGTTGCTTATGCATCTGTCTACAGCGTGTTGGACGCTATGAAGTCAGCTCTCCCGAGGCTGACAGATGGCTATCTGCTTGCTCCATCACTTCAGGCATTTGGCGCACGGGAGCCAGCGTATGCATGTGCTCTTGGTAGGCTTCCAGCAGGGCCGGGCGGAAGAGTTTGGCTTCGATGTCGTTCCAGTCGCTATGGTAGAGCTTGCGCCACCGTCGCTCCAACCGCTCCCAGCTTACTCCTGTATCGCCGCCGCCGAAGACGCGCGTGAATACGCCTGTCTTGCTTGGATCGGGGACGGATTCATGCGGGCTGATGTGACGCAGCAGCGCTTTGCCGCCCGTTTTGATGCTTGATTGGTAGCTTTCCAGCATGGCCCTGTGATGGGCAACAACATGCTGTAGAGCTGTGCAGAGCCGATCGAGCGCTGCAGATTCATCGTTGGCCTGCATGCCCAGTGCAGCTGCCACTTCTGCCGTGGTAGGCTCATCGAGCAAGGGGCGGGCGGCGGCGGGCGGCGCTTCGTCAAGGTGATCCCACAAGGCCGTAGGCAATGCCAGTATGTCGCGTAAGGTTACTGGAAGCGCGCCCCGCGCATTGGGGCTCGTAGAGATATTATCGGGCGGTGAGATGGGCTCGCGCGCTTCATCTTCCAACAGATCCACCAGCGCACCCAGTGCATGCGTGGCCAGATCGGGCAGGGCGGCCATGCGCGCCTCAATCTCATCGTGCCCACGTTGGCTTGCATCGGCGGCGTCGACACGACTGCCGACTGCAAGGTGCGATGCAAGGCGCACCAGGCTCCGCTCAAATATATCAAAGAGCGCTTCCGCGTCATCAGGCAGATCTTCTGTTGCGCTGGCGTCCTCGGCGTCGGGGTGCGACGGCGTCTCGGTATTGCGAGGGGCAGCGGTGACAGGAACCAGCGGCATGTATGAGAACACGCTGTCGCCTATGTGTACCGACGCCCCTGGAGATAGCACGACCGGCGCCTGGGGGCGCACCTGCTCGTCTTCCACAAACGTAGCATTTTTGCTGTCGCGGTCGTGGAGCTGGTGGTAGCCCGTTGGCATCTGCTCAATTACTGCATGGGCTTTGCTCACTTTTGGGTCGTGCACCACCACGTTGTTTGAGGGCGCTCGGCCCACGGTAACACGGCGCTGATCAAAGAGCATGCGCACGGGCGGCTCGTCTCGAACCGTAAGCGTAAGTCGAAAGGCCATAGGCCGTTGGATTCAGAGGCAAGGATCACCTAACGCCGACCTATGCCAGAGAAAGCATGGTCTGCACATCCGTAAGATACGGATGCGGTACCAAGAAGTAAACTGAACCTGAATCGAGCAGAAAGGGGCCTGCTATCGTACGACGACTATACGACGCGTACCTGTGAACGTATCGCCCTGAACGCGCAAGAAGTATATGCCGCTGGGCCGCCGACTGGCATCTACGCGGATGGGAAGCGGCGTATTGGGGCGAAGACGTCCCTCAAACACCTGCTCAAGCCGGCGTCCGGTGACGTCGTAGAGCACCACGCGCACCGTTTGCGAGGTGGCCACGGAGAGGCGTGTAGACAGGAGGCCCTGCGTGGGGTTCGGGGCCAGGGCGTCAAGGGCGTATGCCCCTTCAACGGATACGACCACCTCAACCGGGCTGGAGAGCGTAGCTGCGCCATCGGCATCAATCTGGCGGAGGCGGAAGGCGTGGCGCCCGACCCCGAGCGGTTCAGTCTGGAATCGGTACGACTGCGGCGCGCTGGTTGTACCGGCTCCTGGTACCATATCAATGGCCTGCCAGTTACGAGGGCGTGGAGCGCCTACCTGGATGGGAGCGGGCGGCGCGTGCTGCACTTCGAATCCGCTGTTGTTGGTTTCGGTGGCGGTGGTCCACGCCAGGTACACACGGCTGTTCTGCTGCGTCGCGGTGAACGACGTCATCTCTACCGGTAGCGCCTGGGCGGTGGCCGCGAGGAACGCCGGGGTCGGCAGCGTCGACTGCGCTGTGCCGTCGACCTGTGCAAGCGCAGCCCGGGTGAGTCCCAGATCTTCGGCACGGTCAATGAAGACAGCTATGTCGCCTGCAGCATCCGGGCTGAGCGAAGTAGTTACAAAAAACGTGGTGGGGCTGTTCGTAAGTGGCAGACCCAACGCATCGAACAGAATCGAAGGGGCAAACGTGTTGGTGGATGCGACAGGGGTCGCAGTGCCCGCATCAAACACATCGGTGGAGGCCGTCCACAGCGTTACGTCAGTGATGCCCTCAGCATCTACGGCATCGAACCCAAGCGTGAGCGCGCTGAGCAGGGCTCCATTAGCCGGGGAGAGCGTAGAAAGCGAGAAGCGGCCAATTGGGTTGTTCGTGGTGCCCGGCACCGGGGCCGGAGGCGTGTAGTCGCTTCCGCCCGCAGCCGCGCCGCGTCCACTAAACAGCGCAATCCCCAGATCGGTGCGCTCAACGTACTGGAATGCGTTCGTCTCCGCAAAAAAGAGGTCGGCATCTCCATCCTGATCCGGATCACGCACGAAGGTGTTCGCCTGCGTTCCAAAAGCGGTTGCGACCTGGTCGAAGGGCGATGCAGGGCCGGTCTGCTCCACGAACGTTCCGGTGGCGTCGCGCGTGTAGAAGCGCTGGGCGCCCGCATCCGCTGTCAGGAGATCGCGGGTCCCGTTGAAGTTGAAGTCGCCCATGACCGCGGCGAGGCTCTGCGTGGAAGCATCGGCGGCGACGTTGCGCAGCGGATTGTCGGAGCCGGTTTGCGGCACGTATGTGCTTCCATCGACGTTTTCAAAGAACATCCAGTCGGTTTGCGTACCGCTGGGCGTGCGAAAGGCCACATCTACGAATCCATTTCCCGTTATATCGGCCACGAGCGTGTTGGCCGAGGTCTGAAACGCTTGTCCAATGCCGTCGAAGGGATTGTCCGGGCCCGTGCGCTCGGTAAAGGCCAGCGTGCCGCCGGGCGCCTCGTTTTCGTAGAAGCGCTCGGTGGTGCCATCGAATGCGAGCAGGTCGGGCGCGCCGTCGCTGTTGAAGTCGCCCACAATCGCATCCGCCGTGCCCGCCGTGCCCGTCACTGCAATGCCGCTAAAAGGATTCCCAGCACCGGTACGGCGCTCATAGGTACTCCCATCTGTGTTTTCCAGAAAGCGCAAGCGACCATTGCCCCCGGTGTCATAGTCAAACACCACCAGATCATCGAATCCACTCCCGGTTATGTCGACCACGAACACATGCGGCCGGGTCGAGAACACCGCATCGGTAATATTCCGGAAGGGATTCTGCGCCCCTGTAGCCTCGGCATAGGCGCCACTACTGCTGGCCGTGTAGAACCGCTCGGTGGAGCCGTCGAACGCGAGCAGGTCGGGGGCTCCATCGCTGTTGAAATCGCCAACGATAGCATCTACAGTGCTTGGGGATGCGGTCACCGATGCCGCTTCGAACAGGTTGGCGCTACCCGACTGCAGGGCGTATTGGGCTACTGCAGAGGGGCTCATACCGGCTGCAGCAAGCCATACGACGCCCCACGCAGCAATAATGATTTTGGGGAGCATGTACGAAGGGGGTGATACAGAGCGTTTCATAACGACAAGAATAGGGTAGTACCGGAGGACGCATACGAAAGAGGCAACATCGCTCCGTCAGGCGCGCGAGGGGTAGATCCCCACGAGTGCGATTTGGTAATTAAGCACCTGGTAGGGCGCCCGATTGTTATGCGGCTGACTGCCGCCTTCATTCGCTACAGATACGCTCATGTTGCCATCAGCGGCTGCGGTGCTGTAGTTCGGCACCGTGCCGCGGGCATTGGGCTGTGCGCCCAGCACCGTACCGTTGGGACTGGTGGCATCGGCCTCGTCGGTGCTTACCGGAAGCTCCGCGCTGTGGCTGTGCGCCGGTATCTGCGTGGCGTTCAACGTCTCGGTCTCGGTTCCGCCTCGCTGACCAATCGTATACGTGCTAAGACCGGGCCCTTGCCCGAAATGGACGGGCGACCGGCCACGCAGGTCGGGCAGTGCAAACGTAGTCCGGCCATCGCCGCCGTAGGTCGTGCCAAGAAGCGAAAACAGTGCGGTGTTCTGCGAAATGGGAAGCAGTTGGCCATCGCACTGGGCATAGTTTCGAATGGCAAAATTGCCGCCGAACAGAATGATTTGGCCGATATACGGATCAATGCTCATCTGTCTGCTATCGGCGCGTCCCTGCGGCGCCCCCGAACGAGCATATGCATCCGACGCCTCCCCAAACAGCATACCCATCAGGCCAACACTTCCTACGGCAGCAGCCAAGCGTCCTACGAACCCGCGCCGTGATGACGACTGCTCGCGGCGGTCTTCTTTGGCCGGCGGCGTCTCAGCATCGGCGCGCTCGCGGTCGAACGTGGCCTGGTAGTACAGTTCGTCGGCGGAGCCCTGCAGGGCGTGTATCGGCGTGATGTATGCGTCGAAGTCGCCTATTGCGTCATGGCCAAAGCGGTGCGTGCCCGAGGCCACCGCGCCCTCGCGGGGTCCGCGAAAGAAAAGCGAGAAGCGCTCGCGCTGGGCCTCTACAGCGTGCGTAGACGCGACATCTACAAGCGTGAGCGTGGCATTGTTGGCGGTGGGAAGACGGAATGTAGTTCCTTCGTGAGGAGCGAACGCGGCAAGCGAAGGAGCTGAAATCAGGGAGCGCATAGGCGAGGCCTTGGTGGGAGGCTGAAACAGACAATGCCCCAGAGTACGCTTTTTCCAGATGGAACGCAATGGCCTGTGCATTTTTGCTGTCCGACCAACTGCCGCAACGCAATGTTGCCGCTCGCTATGCTGAAGGCGGCGCGGTGGGAGCCGCAATGTCGCGCGTCTCCACAGCGTGCTCTACGTTCTGGTGGAAGCGCAGCGTCAGCCAGATGGAGGCGGCCACCAGGCCCAGCACCAGCCCCCACCACAGCCCATGCGCTCCCGCATCCCCCTGAACGCCAAACACATAGCCGCTCGTAAGTCCGATGCCCCAGTACGTCAGAAAGGCAATGACCATGGGAATGCGCGTGTCTTTGAGTCCGTGTAGCGCGCTGCCAGCGGCCACCTGTACGCCGTCGAACACCTGAAAGACCGCCGCAATGAGCAGCAGCGAGGCCGCGAGCGGGGCTACGGTCTGGTTTTCGGGGAGCGTGGGGTCGATGAAGAACGCGACGATGGCATCCGGAAACAGCCAGAAAAGTGTAGCTGACACCATCATGGTGGCGGTGGCACAGCCCATCGCCGTGAAACCCGCACGGCGTGCCCCCGCCGCGTCGTTGCGTCCGGCGGCCTGACCCACGCGCACCGAGCCCGCAATACCGATGCCCAGCGGCACCATGAAGGCGAGCGAGGCGCACTGCAGCGCAATCTGATGCGCCGCCAGCACCTCGCTCCCCAGCAGGCCCGCCATGAGGGCCGTCATGGTAAAGAGCCCGGCCTCCACCCCACGTGCAATGCCGATGGGTCCGCCAATATGCAGCAGTTCCTTAAAGTAGGCCGGGTCGGGTGTGCGCAGGGCCGTAAACACCTCGTACTCCGAGAACGGCGGCACGCGGTACACGAAGAGGGCCAGCAGCCCAAAGATCGACCAGAACACCGCAACGCTGGCCCATCCGGTGCCCACAATGCCGAGCGCAGGCAACGGGCCCCAGCCGTACATGAGCAGCCCGTTGGCTACGATGTTCACCACAACGCCGCAGAAGGCAATGACAGTGACCGGAAACGGATGCCCGAGCGCCTCGACAAACCCGCGCATCCCCACAAACCAAAGAGCAGGCACGATCCCCCACAGCATGACGTGCAGGTACGTCATGGCCGCACGCACCGTAGCCGGTTCTTGCCCGGCTGCCAGTAGCAGCGGTTCTACGGTGTACAGCACAGCCATTGCTACAGCGCCAAGTAGGGTGCCCATCCAGAGCGCCTGCCGCACGCTGCGCACAATGGGCGTGCGCTTCCCGGCGCCATGTGCCTGCGCCACCATTGGGTTCACCGCCTGCAGCACCCCCGACGTGACGATGAAGAGAAAGAAAAATACCGAGTTGCCCAGCGCTACGGCTGCGAGCTCTTCTGCCCCCAGGCGGCCCACCATCACCGTATCCACAAAGCCCAGCGAGGCCAGCGCCATCTGTGCGGCGACGACCGGGCCCGCCAGTTTAAGGGTAGGGCGCACGTCTTGAAAGGTCGTCCAACCGGGCATGGGCAGCGGGCGGTAGCATGAGATTGTAGGATGCAAATATGGCTTTTTGGTACGACGCCTGGTTCGGCAAGATGCACCAAGACCACCCATGGAACCGGAAGCACGGCCTCGAATCCGCCAAAATACAGCCAAATTACAGCTACATCGCACCGATCTATGCTGCGAACCGCCCCGGCGCGTTGCCTTTTACGCATCCAACCCGCATGTTGCAATGCTGCACTGCTACTTCTGCATCCGTTGTTGCTGACAAACTCGCCCCGCCATGGCCGACGACACCTACCTCCTCGATTTCGAAAAGCCGCTGTACGAGCTGGAGCAGAAGCTCAACGAGATGCGGACCCTGAACCAGGACCACGCCAAGGATCTTTCAACCGAAATCGAAGCGCTGGAGGAGCGCGTGGAGCAGTTGCGGGTCTCTATCTATCGTAACCTGACGCGGTGGCAGCGCGTGCAGATTGCCCGCCACCCGCAGCGCCCGTACACGCTCGACCACATCGAGGCGCTGACAACCAACTTTGTGGAGCTGCATGGCGACCGCCGTTTTGGGGATGACCGAGCCATTGTGGGCGGGTTTGCGCAGTTTCAGGGCGCGCAGTACGGCCACCACGACCGCACCGTTATGATCATAGGCCACCAGAAAGGGCGCGACACCAAGGAGCGCAAGTTTCGCCGCTTTGGTATGCCCAATCCTGAGGGCTATCGCAAGGCCGAACGCCTCATGAAGATGGCCGCCAAGTTCAACAAGCCGGTCGTTACGCTGCTCGACACGCCTGGCGCCTACCCCGGCATGGAGGCCGAAGAACGCGGCCAGGCCGAGGCCATTGCGCGCAATCTCTTCGAGATGGCTCGCCTGCCGGTGCCCATCATCGTCGTTGTCATCGGTGAAGGCGCCTCGGGCGGCGCGCTCGGACTCGGCGTGGGCGACCGCGTGCTCATGCTCGAAAACGCCTGGTACTCGGTGATTGCCCCCGAAAGCTGCTCGCAGATTCTGTGGCGCTCGTGGGATTACAAAGAAGACGCGGCCCGCGCACTCAAGCTCACCGCCACCGACCTCGTCGATGTCAACGTCATCGATGAGATCGTCCCCGAACCCATTGGCGGAGCCCATCGCGACCCAACGGCCACCTTCAACGCCGTTGGCAACGCCATTGGGGCCGCCCTCAACACGCTCAGCGACCGCCCCACCGATACCCTGCTCGATGACCGCCTGGCTCGCTTCGACCGCATCGGTGCGTATGACCAGCGCAGTTCCGCCGAATCACCCGTCGAGTCGTAGCCCCTACGCCGCCCTCCAACTGCCGCACGCCCGTGCTATGGCCGATGCCGCCTACCTCTACACCTACGAGCACCGCGTGCGCTACCGCGAGTGCGACCCCATGAGCGTGGTCTACCACACGCACTACCTCGACTACTTCGAGATGGCCCGCACCGAGGCCATGCGCGATCTGGGACTGGCCTACCGCACCCTCGAAGAAAGCGGCATCATTATGCCCGTTATCGAGGCCAACGTCCGCTACCACGCCCCCGCCTACTACGACGATGTGCTCGTGGTAGACGTCGCCTTCAAGGAACTGCCCAGCGTACGCGTCCCCATCGCGTACACGGTTCGCCGCGACGGAGAAGACACCCTTCTCGCCGAGGGACACACCACCCTCTGCTTC
>CAJXLX010000026.1 GCA_913056335.1 uncultured Rhodothermaceae bacterium | reverse complement strand
CGGCGGGTACGGGCTCGCCAGTAATCATGGATTCGTCGATGTAGGAGGCGCCGCGCAAGATGGTGCCATCGACAGGGATTTTCTCGCCCGGGCGTACAATGACGGTGTCGCCGGGCATGACGTCTTCGACCGGAATCTCTTCCTCGGCGCCGTTGCGCACCACACGAGCGGTACGGGCTTGCAGCTCCAGCAGCTGCTGCATGGCCGCGCTCGTGCGGCCTTTGGCAATGGCTTCCAAGTATTTGCCCACCAGAATCAGCGTGATGATGACCGCTGCCGCCTCAAAATAGATGTGTACGGTGCCCTCGGGCAGCACATTGGGCAGAAACGTAGCCACAACCGAGTAGCCGTACGCTGCGGAGGCACCCAGCATCACGAGCGTGTTCATGTCGGGCGCGCCCGCTTTGAGTGCGGGCCAGCCCTTCTTGTAGAACCGGAGGCCCGGCCCAAACTGCACGACCGAGGCCAGCGCAAAGAACACAATGTGCAGCGCCTGCTCCGACACCAGATCCATGACCCATGCCTCAAACGGCGGAATCCACATGGTGCCCATGTCGAGCAGAAACAGCGGGAGGGTCGCCGATGCCGCAATAATCAACTGGCGTTTGAGCGAGGTGCGTTCTTGCTCGCGCATGGTGCGTTCGGCCTCGGCCCGGCTTTGGCCGTCAGCAGACTCCACGACCTCGTATCCGGCATCTTCGACCGCCGTGCGTAGAGCCGCAGCGTTTACGCTTCCGGGGGGATGCGTAACGGTAGCGCGGTTGGTGGCCAGGTTGACCTCGGCCTCGATGACGCCCTCCACGTTTTCGAGCGCGTCGGCCACGCGGCTTACGCAGGTGGCGCACGTCATGCCCTGCACGGTGAGCGTGGAGGTGGTGGTGGGCACCTCGTACCCGGCGGATTCTACGACCTTGACCAGCTCTGAGGCATGGACCTCCGCATCCACCTGAACGGATGCACGATTCGTGGCCAGGTTGACCTCAGCAGCATGTACGCCGTCGAGTTCCACAAGGGCATCTTCCACACGCTGCACGCACGAGGCGCAGGTCATGCCGTGTACGGGCAGCTCAATGGTGTGCAGGTCGGTTTGGGTAGGCATAAATGGCTACGGGTGGATGCGAAGGACGCGCACAGGGCAGCAGTGTGCTTACCGCGCCTCGACGGATACGAGGTCGAACCCAGCATCGTCGATCGCGCTGAAGAGCGCATCATGGGCCGCATCATCGGCATCAAAATGGATCTGGGCCTCTCCGATCGAGACGTTGCCGACATCGACCCCGTCAAGGTCAGCGAGGGCGTCGGTGACGGCTTGCACGCAGTGGTTGCAGTTCATGCCGTCGATAAGCAGAGTAAGAGGTTGGGGGGCCATAACTACTGAATCTGTTTATAGAGCAAGTCCATGATCTCGTCGTAGGTGCGCTCGGCCGCCTCGGTATCGCCGGAGCGCAGTGCGTCGGTGACGCACGTCTCCAGATGATTTCGCGTGATAACCTTTCCTGTGGCGCGCAGCGACTTCTGCACCGAGCTAATCTGGTTCAGGATGTCGCCGCAGTAGCGGTCGTCCTCAACCATGCGCTGCAGGCCGCGCACCTGGCCTTCAATGCGGCGCAGGCGCTGAAGAATAGCCTCGCGCTTGTCGTCGTCCATCTGCATAGGCAGGTCCCGAGAGTAGTGAGCGTCTTGAATGTGTAAAGTACCTTACCCCCGTAGGGTATGTTTCCGTTCACGGTCTGTCGTTGGTAGACCAACCCGTAGAGACGCGCCACTGGCACGTCCCCACGGGGGATGGATCGTAGCGCCGCCCTTACACGCCCTGCTCGCGTGCCCTACGACCGCTGGCGCTGCCCCCGCGACGCCTCATTCGACTGCTGCTGGCGCGGCTCCGACGCATCCAGCGCCGAAAACTCTGCCTCAAGCGACTCGTCTTCGGCAGCGGCGATCGCCTCAAGGTGTTGGATCCGTTTCTTGAGTGCGGTGCGCTCGGCCTCTGCCTCCTCAAGGGCCGCCTGTACATCTGCCAGATCCTGGCTGGGTCCTGTAGAGGCGCGATGCTTGAGCCACTGCTTGAACCCTGAATAGCCGATGCTAATGGTGAATATGGCGAGTACGGTTGCGAAAAACATGGCGACAGTTGGCTCCATAGCTGAATCTCGTTGAGAAATAGGGTTGCGCAAATAGAGCAGCGCAAATAGGAACGCACAAACAAATGTACGGGTTGATCTTCATACACACTCCTTGCACTTGTTCCGGTTTTTGTATGCCTGTATCGACCCGCCCGCGCACCATACAGACCCTGGCTGATCTCATGCGAACGCGCCGTACAGTGGTCCTGAGCGGAGCCGGTGTGAGTACCGAATCGGGCATTCCCGACTATCGCGGTCCCGACTCCCCACGCCGTGAGCGTGCGCCGATATCGTATCAGGAGTTCGTGGGGGATGTGGAAGCGCGTCGTCGGTACTGGGCACGCAGCAGCGTGGGATGGCCGCGGTTTACAGCAGCACGTCCGAATGCGGGGCACGAGGCGCTGTCGAAGCTGGAAGCGGCGGGCTACGTAAGCGGTGTCATCACGCAGAATGTGGACGGGCTGCATCAGGCTGCGGGGAGCACAGATGTCGTCGAGTTGCACGGTGCGCTGGCCGATGTGCGCTGCCTGCGCTGCGGGCGCCGCACCGACCGTTCGGCGTACCAGCGCCGACTGATGCAAGTGAACCCTGGGTGGCCGCCGGATGCTGCAGCCCTCGCCCCCGATGGCGACGCGGTGCTCCCCGACGCGGCCACCACGTCGTTCCGCGTGCCCGGGTGTCAGCGCTGTGGAGGCATCCTCAAACCCGATGTGGTGTTTTTCGGCGAATCGGTTCCCCGCCGCTGGGTGGATGCAGCATGGGAGCTTTTCGAGCGAGCCGAGATGCTGCTCGTAGTGGGCTCCTCGTTGGCGGTGTACTCCGGGCTGCGGTTTGTGCGCCGCGCGGCCAACGAAGCGCGTCCCGTGGGCATCGTCAACCTGGGGCCGACCCGTGGCGATGCGCATGCGCGCCTCCGAATAGAGGGCCGTACGGGCATACTGCTGCCAAGATTGGCGGAGACGATGGGGGTGTAACAGAACGAATGAATTACGCCGCAACCGAACCGGGGCAGCGTTCGTAATGCGTGATCCATCTGTTTACAAACAGTTTCTACGCGCATCTATGCTCGATCGCATTCACCTCATCGACACGCACTTTCAGGCGGTGCCCGAAGCCATTGCGGTGTTCTGCATTCCGCATGACCAGGGCGCACTGCTCATCGAAACCGGACCCGGCACCGTCACCGACACGGTGGCTGGGCGCCTGGACGCTATGGGGCTTGCGCCCTCTGACGTGACAGATGTGCTCGTAACGCACATTCACCTGGACCACGCCGGGGCGGCGGGCTGGTGGGCGGAGCAGGGCGCTACGGTGCATGTGCACGAGGTGGGCGCGCCGCATCTGGCCGATCCGAGTAAACTGCTGAAAAGCGCCACCCGCATCTACGGCGACGACATGGGCCGTCTGTGGGGCGAGATGCGTCCGGTGCCCACGGCGCAGCTCAACGCGCTTGCTGATGGTGATACGGTTACCGCAGGCGACGTGACGCTGGAGGCGCTCAACACGCCGGGGCATGCGTATCACCACCACGCGTATCTGCTTGATGGCATTGCCTTTACGGGCGACGTAGGAGGCGTGCGGCTGCCGGGCTCCCTGCATATGTCGCCCCCGCTGGCGCCGCCCGAAATTAATCTGGATGCGTGGCGTGCAAGCATCGACCGGCTGCGAGCGCGCGAACTGACGCACATTGCACCAACGCACTTCGGCCTCTTTACGGATGCGGAAGACCATCTTGACCGACTGTCCAACCGGCTGGATGCGGTGGAAGCCTTCACCGAAGAACTGATGACATCGAATCCCACCGACGACGAAATTGAGACGGCCGTTACCAACTGGCTGCGATCCGAAGCGGAGGAAGACGGGGTGGAAGGACCGCTGTGGACGCGCTACGAAACCGCAAACCCGAGCTGGATGGCGGCGATGGGGCTGAAGCGCTTCTGGCAGAAGCACCGCGCCGATGCGTAGCGGCCCGGCCGGCGCTACGCCATAACCTCGCGGCCCCACAGGCGATGCATGGTACCGGCAAACTCTTTGTTGAGCAGGTCTTCGAGGTGATGCGAGACCGCAGCGACAGCGCGTCCGTCCACGCCCGTTTCAATGCCCAGTTGGTCGAGCAAGTACACCGTGTCCTCGGTGGCAATATTGCCCGTAGCGCCCGGAATGAACGGGCATCCGCCCATGCCGGCGAGCGAAGCATCAAACCAATGAATCCCGCATGAAAGCGCTTCCATTGCATTCGCTAAGCCGAGCCCGCGTGTGTCGTGTAAGTGCAGCACGAGCGGGAGGTCGCCCACGACCTCTTGGATGGCGGTGACACGCTCCTGAATCATGCGCGGGTTGGCCATGCCGGTGGAGTCGGCCAGCGAGAGCGATTCGAGGTCGTAGTCGGCAAAGTGGCGGGCCATCTCCACGACCTGCTGCAATGGCGTATCGCCAGGCTCCTGGTAGCCGAACACGGTCTGGAAGCCGAGCTGCACGTTGACCCCGGCATGCAGCGCGGTGCCAATCATCTGCTCGGCCTGTTCGATCGCCTCGTCGACGGTCATGTTGGCGTTGTCGCGGCTATGGCGATCGTGCGTGGCAATGGACAGATCGACATGCTGCAGATTGGTATCGAGGGCGCGCTCCAGCCCGGCCATGTTCAGTACAAGCCCGGTGTACGTCACGTCGTCGCGGTTGGGCAGGGCGGCGCAGACCGCCTCGGCATCACGCATCTGCGGCACCCAATCGGGGTGCACGAACGAAGTGACCTGGATGCGAGAGAGCCCGGCGTCCGCCAACGCGATGATGCTGGCCACCTTCTCTTCCGTGGGAATAAACGTATCCTCGAACTGAAATCCGTCGCGGGGGCCCACCTCGCACAGCGTAACGTGCGAAGGCAGAGCCGACGGCGAGAGGTCGTGGCGTGCCATAGTGCCCTACGGGGTGTAACGAACGGATAACAAAGACAATGCTATACACGAAGAAGCGGCTGCTGGGATCCGATCGGAGGCGTCCCAAGGCATTCGGCGCGTGCAAATGCTGGGCAGCGTACACAATGCTGGGCAGCGTACACAACGTGTATGCGTGCACACAACGTCAACACCGCCTACGGGATTGCGGCCCGCAGGCGGTGTACAGATGGTGTACGTGTGTGTAGGTAGGGCGAGAGGCGTTACTCCTCCGTATCAACCGAAAAGAGATCATCGGCGATGTCGGGGTTCACCGTGGCCTCTTGAACTGAGGCACTCTGCGCCTCTTCGCCGTCACGAAGCGTGCGAGTGGTGAACGCCATCGTAATGCCGTCGACCTCCTGATAGTCCGCAAACAGGTCGGTGAGCTGCGCAGGGCCTTGCTGCGTCATGGCGGTGTAGTCCATGCGCTGCGGCAGGTTCGACTCGGGATCGATGTAGAGCGTAAACGGATCGCCCACCGGTGGCGTAATGCGTACGGTGCGCAGTGCAGTGCCGTCTACCGTTTCGGAGCCCGTGGCCTGCACCGTCAGGTCGTCATGGTCGAGGCGAGCCAGCAGGTAGGGCAGTTCGCGCCAGCGCTGCGGGTCGAACTGCTGGCGGACCTGCGGCGGAGCTTCTTGGGTGCCTTGTCCCGGCACTTGCAGCCAGAGTGTTTCGCCATCGTCAATGATGGTAAGCGTGATGCCGTTGGGCAGATCTTGCTCCAGGTAGAACCGGCCATCGGCGGCCAGGGTGCTGCGGCTTTCGGTGATGACTTCTTGCCCCTGTTGCTGGATGCGCGTTTCCTCTACGATGCGTAGCGCGTTCGCATTGGCCAGCGTTTCGCCGCCCAGGGCTTGTTGCACGTCGTCCAGCAGGGCCCGGCCTTGGGTTTGCTCCTCCTCAGTGGCCGCGGCAGGTTCCTCATCGGAAGGGGGGCTCGTGGGGATGCTAATGTCGATCGTGTTTACCGTGCCGTTATCGGCCAGTGTGCTGAGGTCGCCCTCGAAGTCAGACCGGCGCCCCAACACCATAACGTGAGCCTCGCTCGGATGCAGATACTCTTGCGAGACGCGATGTACGTCTTCGGGCGTGATCTCGCCCATGGCATCCACCAGGCCCTGCAAGAAGTCAGGCTCATAGCCGTAGTGCTCGTACGTCATGAGGCGCGAGAGAATCTGGCGCTTCGAGTCAAAGTTGAAGACGAACGAGTTCAGATAGGCATCGCGCGCCTGGTCGAGTTCTTCTTGCGAGGGCGGGGCCTCGCGCATCCCTCGAATTTCTTCCAGGACCGACTGGGCAGCGTCAACGGTGCGCTCGCTGCGCGTGAAGACGCCGGAGTAGAAGCGTCCGGGACGGTCGTATCCGGCGCTGTAGGTGCCAAAGACGGAGTAGGCGAGCCCCTGGTCGCGCCGCACATTCTGAAAGAGGCGGCCTGAGAATCCGCCGCTCAGCACTTCGTTCATGGCAAGAACAGCGGGGTAGTCTTCGTGCTGGCGTGTGATTTCGCCGCCATGCCCAATGAAGATGGTACTTTGGTTGACATCGTCTTTCGGGATGAAGTTGACCGAGGGCCCGTTGGTGGCGGTGCGCTCAGGCGGCTCAGGCGTAACGGTGTCATCGCCGGGTGTCCAGTCGGCAAATGCGTTCTCAAGACGCGAGCGCATGGATTCGGAATCAAAGTTGCCCCACACGCTCAGGATGATGTTTTCGGGATGCACGTACTGCTCGTGAAACTGCACGAGGTCGGCCCGTTCGATGGCGTTGATGGTGTAGTACTCGCTGGTGCGGGCGTAGGGGCTGTCTTCGCCGTAAAGCACCTGCTCGAACTCACGCTGGGCGATCTGCTGCGGGTTATCGTTTCGCCGCGAGATGGCCGACCGCTGCTGGTTCTTGGCAAGGTCGACCTGCTCCTGGTCGAAGCGGGGGGCGCGCAGCACCTCGGCAAAGAGGGGCAATACCTCGTCTACGTTGTCGCTCAGCGTTGACATGAACGCGGAGCCGGAGGTGGAACCCATGCCGGTTTCAACGCTGGCGCCCAGGCTCTCCAACCGCTGGTTGAGCTCGTCGGGCGTGAGCGATTCGGTGCCGCCGCTGCGCATCACTTGACCGGCCACGCTGGCCAAGCCTACCTTGTCGGCAGGGTCGTACACACTGCCTCCGGCAATGCGGGCGGTGGCATTAACGAGCGGCAGCTCGTTGTCTTCAAGCAGCAGAATGGTCATCCCGTTATCGAGTTCAACGCGCTCAGGCTCGGGCACCTGAAAGTCGCGCAGCTCGGGATAGGTAAGCTCGGTGGCGTCGTACTCAGACACCGGCACGTCGTCGGGCGCCTGGGCCGCTGTCGGCGCTGCGAGCAGGCCGGTGCAGGCAAGCACCAGGGCGAGCATCCAAAGAGGAAGTCGAAGTTGGGTCATGAGTCGAGGGGAATCGTTAAGACAAGAAGGAGGGTAGCAGGGCAGCGTGTCAGCGCAAGCACATGTTAGTTTGATGCATCGCCGCCAGAAGCATCACCGTTGGTATTGGAGTCAGAGTCGGTATCAGACTCATCCGCCGATTTAATCATTCCCACGGTGCGATTGCTACGGACGAAGGTTTCTTCGGCAACGCGCTGCACATCCTCGGCAGTAACGGCCTCTACAGCATCCACATCTTCAAAGACAGTGCGCCAGTCGCCGGTCAGGGCTTCCATCGCCGCAAACTGCTGGGCCAGGCCCATATTCGAGTCGAGTTGCCGCACCAGATTGGCACGCACGCGCGTTTTCGCACGCTCCAGTTCTTCGCTGGTGATGCCTTCATTAATGAGGCGGTCGAGCTCGTCGTAGATCGACTGCTCGATGGCCTCGGGCGATACGTCGCGGTTAGGCACGCCGATGAGTGCAAAGAGCGTGGGATACTTGCTGCCCGGAAAGCTGGGGATGGATTGCACTTGCAGCGCCTCTCCGGTATCCACCATAGACTGGTAGAGGCGGCTGGTACGTCCCTGCGTAAGCACGTCTTGCAGCACGCGATACACCGGGGCATCGGGGCTGCGCATGCTGTCGCGATGGTAGCCGATGAGCACAATCGGCTGCGAATTTTCAACGAGCGTAACGCGGCGTTCGCCGGGCTGCTCGGGCTCTTCGGTCATTACAGGAAGGGGGGGCTCCCCGGTAGGCAGACGCGAAAAGTACTGCTCGGCGAGGTCG
The DNA here is from genome assembly GCA_913056335.1 of uncultured Rhodothermaceae bacterium. Classification (GTDB taxonomy): domain Bacteria; phylum Bacteroidota; class Rhodothermia; order Rhodothermales; family Salinibacteraceae; genus Longimonas. The sequence continues at coordinate 25,630 of CAJXLX010000026.1, read as the reverse complement.
CGGGCTTCGTCGGGATCGACGTCGCCAGCCATCGCAATCGTCAGGTTATTGGCCTGGTAGTATTCTTCGAAGAACGACTCGGCCTCTGTAATAGAGAGCGTCTCCAGATCCGACATATGCCCGATGACCGGGTTGCCGTATGGATGCGCTTTGAAGGCAGCAGCCACAAACTCTTCGAGCAGTCGCCCAGTCGGGTTCGACTCAGTGCGCTGGCGGCGCTCCTCCATGACCACGTCGCGTTCAGTGTAGAACTCGCGGAAGACCGGATAGAGGAAGCGCTCCGACTCCGTGGCAAAGAAGAGCTCAATCTTGTTGGCAGGCAGGCTGTACAGATAGCCCGTTGCGTCGGCGCTGGTGAACGCGTTGAGTCCGCTTGCGCCTTGGCGTTCCAGCAGTCCGTCGAAAGCGCCCGCATCGATGTACGACTCGGCCTCCTCCTGGGCGGTCTCAAACTCAGATTGCAGCGAAGCGATGCGAGCCGAATCGGCCTGCGGCGGCGCCTGAGCACGCAGTAGGTCCTGGTAGGTGGCTTCCATCGCGTCGATGGCGGCAACCTCTTGCTCAATGTTCTGGGTGCCAATGCGCGTGGTGCCCTTAAACGCCATGTGCTCAAACATATGAGCAATACCGGTTTGCCCTGACGGCTCATCAACCGAGCCTACATCAGCATAGGTATGGAACGACACCACCGGTGCTTCGGGGCGCTCAATGACGACAAACGTGAGTCCGTTGTCGAGCGTAAACGTGGTGACTTGGTCTTCAAACTGCTGCTGCAGGTCCTGCGATGTGCTTACCTGCGGGCCCATGCTGGCCCATGTGCCAATGGCAATGAGCAGCACTGCCCACAACATGTGCAAGGGGGGCGGGGAAGGTGTTGAGGAAGTCATGAAAGAAAGGGGGCCTCGTGGGAGAATCAGCAGCGGCAATGAGGAAAGTGACGCCTTGAAGCGTACACCATCGTCATTACGAAACGCTGTCGGAGATTGTTACAGCCTGTAGCAACGGCAACGTTGAACGGTAAGGCATGAAGCTTGACAAGATACATGTTGGGGCGAGATCCACGAAGCCGTGGGCTGCTTGCCGAATAGCTTCTCAAAATATAAGATTTTCCACAAACAGATATGTGGAACCGTCGTTACCGACAAGCTAACGTTTGTCTCTACCAATCAGCTACAGCAAACCGGGGCAGATGGCGTAGATCTTGTTCTGAATCGATGTCTGATTCGCCGTGTAAACCTCAATAGTGCGAAGACAAGTGCAGTACGTGTGGAGCGATCGGCATCCAGCGGAGCAGACGCCTGTATGCTTTTGCCATTGGCTACGGCCTACACGAAGCATCCCCCAATACCAGTAAGCGTATAAGCGTACCTTCTCGAATAATCACAACGATCTGTTTATGAGCCTACTATCGATGGGAAACGGAGCCCTCTCAGACCTCCCCGACGGCGATGGATCATGGGGGCGATTTAAAACGCTGCTTGATGAACAGAATGAGTGGCCTACGCGCTACACGTTCAAGTTTATCGTGCCAGCCGAGCAAATCGACGAAGTGAAAGCTGTGTTCGGCGGTCATCCGGTGCGGGTTCGCGAATCAAGCAAGGGCACATATAAAAGCGTGACGGCCCGCGTCCAGATGACGTCCAGCGAGGCTGTTGTAGATGTATATAAGGAGGCGTCCTCCATCGAGGGGATTATTCCATTGTAGGTCATTGCGTGTGTATCGCAATTTAGCATGACGCGTCTCAAACGTGGTTTACTTTTTGCCTTAGGTACAATACCGTGGAACTACCTAACAGCTAAACTACCCACTGACGGGAAGAAAAGGGTTACTGCCAAGGAAAGAGATGCTGGCTCGCTGCCAGGATGCCTCTGTGTCTTAATTAATTAGGCGTGAGAGCCCTCAGACCCTTCCCACCACGTTGCCAACATTTTTTGCTGATGCGGCGCAATGCTCTTTACACCGTTAGCTATGTGACTGCCTACGTAGTACTATTTGTGCTCGTTGAGCACGGAGGGTATGTGCCGAATGCAGTATCGGCGATTCCGACATGGCGTGCCGCTTCAGGGCTCCACCTGGCGCTGGCCTTGCTTGTCCCGGCATGGGTCGCAGGGGGAGCCATTGCTATAGCCACCGGCTTCGAACTTGCGTTCATGTCGGCAGCACTACCCATTGGGGGCATTGTGGGGATGGCGGCTGCCTACGGAGGGGCGTACGTGGCAGCCGCACGAAGCATGCAGCGCTACTTTGTCCCTCCACTGGCGTCGTTGCAAACAGCCCACACATTCTTGATCGGGGCGCTGGTATTCCCGGTGCTGTTGGCTGCCTTTAGTATCAGCGCCTTCAGTGCAATGGGGATACCCGGGTTCGAGTGGGAAATGTGGGGGACGCTTGCTGCGCGATGGGCACTGGCAGACAGTGCAGGCATCTTGACGGTGGCTCCGCTGGGGGCGCTATTAGGCTGGTCGATGCACCCAGCATACGAAAAACGGGGCATTGACTGGATCGAATGGGTGCCTTCTACATCCGTAGATCGTCTGATATATGGACTGGAGTGGGGCATTGTACTCCTTGCGCTGTATGGAGCGTTCTTTGTCCCGTCCTTGCATCCTCCACAGTACTACATCTGCTTCCTTCCGGTGCTGTGGATTGCACTGCGGCATGGGCTTCCCGCTACGTCGGCAGCAGTATTTGTGATCACGCTGGGGATCTCGCTGCTACAAGCTACAGGGGGATACCCAACCAGTGCGGTGGGCGAGCAGCTGTTTCTAATCGTGTTGGCTGCTGCCGGGCTGCTGGTTGGCATGCTCATCTCAGAGCGCAACCGCGCCCAGTCGGTGCTTGCCGAAGCCGGAAAGCGCTTGCGGGGGTATCTGCCTCCAGAGGCGGTACCGCCGGTGCCGCGTACACACCGTCCGTCGGCCTCGTCGGCTCATGTGCTGGAGCAGAACACCGACCTGCTTGCTACGACAGCCGACCAGATCGCGGCGCTTAATCACGAGCTTCAAGCGTCTCAAGAGCGGCTTCGAAATACGCTCGCGGCCACCAACCGCATGATGTCGATTCTCTCGCACGATCTTAAGAATCCACTGGTCGGTATCCGTGGGCTGGCCGAGGTGCTTACCGAGCGCGACGGCCGGTCTGAGCGTGAAACACGCATGTTGCGCCTCATCCAGCAGTCGTCTCAGCAGGCGCTCGACATGGTCGAGAACCTGTTGATGTGGAGTCGCCTCGATACTAACAAAATGGATGTTGACCCGCATCGCGTTGGGCTGCACATGATGGTTGAGGAATGCTTTACATTGCTGGGGGGCGCGGCCCAACACAAGAGCATCGAATTGGCAAACGAGGTGCCCACGACCCTACAGGTGTATGTTGACCCGCGCATGATAACCATTGCGCTGCGTAACTTCCTGTCGAATGCGATCAAGTTCACCGGCTCTGGAGGCCGGGTTGCCGTTTCAGGGGAGCCGGTTAGCAAAAACTGGGTGCTTGTCGCCGTATCCGACACAGGCGTTGGGCTTAGCAAAGAAGCCCAACAGAAGCTGTTTTCTTCTTCAACCGGAATGCGCTCGGTCCCCGGCACCGATGGCGAACTGGGCACCGGGCTCGGGCTGCAACTGTGCGAAGAGATGGTCCATCGTCATCATGGCGCGGTATGGGTAGAAAGTACACTTGATAAGGGGACGATATTCTATTTTACCATTCCACGCAAGCCAGACGCGTCGGAATCGCCAGACGCCACAACCCTGCAGGTTGATATGCCAGATCGACTCGCTGCACTGCGGGTCTAACGCCTGCTCTAATTGGCAGCGGTAGCCCTATCTTGCGTCGAGTTCGCATCAATTCTGTGAAGTGCAGCTGGTTGTGCATGTCTTGGCATGTTGTGGCGTGCTTGTTGTCGCATACAAAAGCATGCACACGCCGCAGTGATTGGAGCACCCCACATGCTCCGCGAGGCGGTGCGCTCTCTAACACACGCTCTCCTTATTTGTCAACCAGTCCCCCAATTGCATGACAAGTCGATTATCCTTATTTGCTGTTGCTGCTGCTTTGCTGTTTACCGGATGCGCCAGTGCAGGTGCTGTCGAGTCGCCCTCGGCACCTTCTGAAGCGCAAGCCGAGGACCCTGAGCCGCCTGTTGTTATGGCAACGGAAGCAGCAACGCTCGACGATGCCCTTGCTACAGCAGAGGCTCTTGCGAGTGACCTGAATAGCTACGAAGATCAACGTGCCCAGACAACCAGCCAGGTAGAAGAGGCTATGAGTCAGGCATTGAACGCACTTGAAAATGCGCCTTCAACCGGAGCCGTGCGCGAGGCGACACGTGCCTGGCGCGAAGACTGGGATGTTGTGCGTGAAGAGGTCGACCTGCTGGCTACGCAATACGCTGAGGTTGCAGCCCGTACCGTGGGCTACTTCCACCACCTCGATGCGCAAACCGCGAATATCTCCAACGCCAACCTCCGTGCTGAGGAGCAAGAACGCAACGATGAGATTCATGCGTCGTGGCGCAACACAGCAGGCGATGCCACACAGGCGCTGCGCACCCTGCGGGCTAATCTGAACAACGGCGACGATCTGTACGTGACGATGCTAAATGCCTCGCTGCGTTCTGGGTTTGATACTCATGTAGAGCGCCTGCGTGCGCTGGGCGAAGAGATGCAATCTGCGCTGGCGTCGCTGGAAGCCATTACGTCGGAAGGCGAAGCCTTGGTTGGATCGCTCGACGAGTCCTCGTCGGAGGCTTCCGCATCGAACGACACGACAGCGTCTAATGAGTAACCTTGACGCTGTTTAGGTGCTTGACGGGAGCGCGCCACGTTTGCTTCCTACCAGATCTGTAACCGACAGATAGGCATCTTGCACATCACGGATGCGCCCTGGGACTGTAAAAGGCCTGGGGCGCTTTTGTTGTATGATGCGGAGGCGATGCCTCGCGATGAGGCTACAGGAGCAGACGAGCATAGTTAACGGCATGTGCAGGTTTCCTTCCTATTTTGTTGGTCGTCCTGTAGCAGCATACGCAATCCTAACATCCCCCATTCCCTCATGCTCTTCGGGTGTTTCCCTCGTCGCGAAGCGGGGTACATGTCGCGTCGCGACAAAGGGAGATGCCTGCCCCGAAAAGACAATAGGAAAAACCTGCACACTGCGTTAGTTAGGCATGCGCAATGCGGTTGAGCGCATGCCGTACCTGCTGGGCATAGGGGCTGCCAAAGTGGTTCAGATGGTTGATAAGGTGGTACAGATTGTACACTGTAGCGCGAAGCGCAGCACCCGGCTCCAGGGGCCACGTCGCGTGGTAGGCATCTCGAAACGCATCGTCAAAGCCGCCGAAGAGCGTGGTCATGGCCAGATCTACCTCGCGGTGTCCGTAGTACACAGCCGGGTCGATGAGGGCGGGGCTGCCCGAGGCTGCAGCCATGACGTTGCCGCGCCACAAATCGCCATGCACAAGCGAAACAGGAGGGGCCTGGGGGAGAAGCATAGAGAGCCGTTCCATAACACGGTCGAATAGCGTATCCCAATCGGCAGACCAGCGGTTTCGGGCGCGCGCTTGTTTTACTTGCGGCTGCAGGCGCTGTGTGCGGAAAAACGCAGCCCAGTTGTTGGCGCATGTATTAGGTTGCGGCAGCCGCCCAATGTGGTTGTCCACCCGAAAGCCGTATTGCGAACCGGTGTGGCGGTGCAGCACTGCAAGGGCTGTCCCTAAATCGGCATCGAAGGTGGGCGGGGGCGGCTCGGTCTCGATCCACTCCATGAGCAGGAAGCCAGGGCGCTCATCGGTTTCTGGCTGGGTCGCCACGACCTCGGGAATCCGAAACGGGGTGTCGGGGGTGGCCAGCGCATGGAGGCCAGCGGCCTCGCCCGCAAAGGTGCGCGCCACAGTGCCGCGCCCCCACTTCAGGAAAAACAGCCCGGCGGCTGTATCCAGTTGGGAGGCATGGGCAATGCATCCGCCCGACACTGGGGTGGCCGTGCGTAGTTCAGTGCCAAGGGCGTCAGCGAGCGCCTGGCGCAGCGCCGGTTCATCGGCAAAAGGAGCGCTGTTAGACGGCGACGGTTCTGCGCTGCTCATGCGGCTTGGGGCGTAAGGTCGTATTCGTCGATAAGGCGATTGAGCAGCACCTCGGCGGTGCGGTTCACAATCTGGTAGACGTGCTCAAATCCTTCTTTGCCGCCCTGGTAGGGATCGGGCACTTGGTAGTTGCCGGGTTCGGGGTCGAGCTCGCGAAAGAGGCGCACCTTGCCGCTGTAGGCGTCGTTTTCGTCGAGGTAGAGGACATCGTTGAGGTTGCTCTTGTCCATCACGAAGATGTGATCGTACGCCTCCAGATCGGCAGGCTGAAACTGCGAGGCGCGGTGGTCTTCGATGGAGAGGCCGTGCTTACGAGCCGTTTTGCGCATGCGGCCATCGGCCTTGCTGCCCACATGCCAGTCGCCCGTGCCCGAGGAGTCGATCTCGAATGCGTTGCCCAGCCCATGAGCCTCTACCTTCTCGCGAAACAGCCCCTCGGCAAGCGGGCTGCGGCAGATATTACCCAGGCAGACGAATTGGATGCGAATGGGAGTGTCCATATCACACAGCAAACAGTTGATGCGAAAACAAGAAGCCCTGCCCAACGGCAGAGTGTGCGTAACGGAAACACCGCTGCACACGCGATGCTTTACGATACGCTGTCCCGCATTGTGCCCACCGTTCCCTCGCCGCTTTGGCGCTACCCGTTATGGCCGAGCTCGACCTGTTTCGCACCGCGTCGTCTGACGCATCTGACGATGCTCCTAACAACACGCCAAACGACGATGCCCCGAACGACGACGCTGGCAGCGCCTCTGCATCCCGTGATACGCCGAATGGGCACGCGCCCTCTCGGGCCTCGGTACAGACGGTCACCGAACTGGCGCAGCGCCTTCAGAGCGTGGTGGAAACGACGGTGGGCACGGTAACCGTGGAGGGCGAGCTCTCAAACTTTAAGCGCGCGGCGTCGGGTCACTGCTACTTCTCGATTAAGGATGAGGAGGCGCAGCTGCGGTGCGTGATGTGGCGGTACCAGACAAAGAACATCTACTTCAGCCCGAAAGACGGGCAGCAGGTGCGTCTTACGGGTACGGCCACGGTGTACCCGAAGCGTGGACAGTTGCAGCTGATGGCGACGCGGCTGGAGCGGGCGGGGCGCGGGGCCAAACAAGCCGAGTACAAGCGCCTGAAGCGCACGCTCAAGGCCGAGGGGCTGTTCGACGATGGACGGAAGCAGTCGCTACCTCCGTTTCCGCAGAGGGTAGGCGTGATTACCTCGGGCGAGGGCGCTGCGATCGAAGACATCCGATCGGTGCTGGCGCGCCGCTACCCGCTGGCCGATGTGGTGCTGTGTCCGGTGCCCGTGCAAGGGATCGACGCGCCCGCCGCGCTCACCAACGCCATCAACGCGTTTAGCGGGCTGGACGCCGATCATCCACAGCGCCCGGATGTGCTCATTGTAGGGCGCGGCGGCGGCTCGGCCGAGGATCTGTGGGCGTTCAATGAGGAGGCGGTAGCGCGGGCGCTGGCGGCGTGTACTGTGCCAACGATCAGCGCGGTGGGCCACGAAACGGACACCTCGATCACTGATTTTGTAGCCGATCGCACGGCGGCCACTCCATCGATGGCTGCGGAAATTGCGGTGCCCGACCAGCAGGCACTGCGCACGCAGGTTCGCGCGTTGCACGAGCAGATGCGCGGACCGCTCGCTCGGCGGATACGACGCTACCGGCAGACGGTAGAGCGGCTGCAGAATACGCGGGCGCTGCATTCGCCGCGCTACCAGGTGGAGCAGCACCGGCAGCACCTCGACCATGTCGTTGAACGACTGAATCGTGCTATGCGGGCGCGAGTCGATCGGTTGCGCACACGCGTCCAAACCGCCCAACAGCGCCTGCGCAGTGCCGATCCGCAGCGGCCCATGCAGCACGGCTTTGCTCTGGTTACACAGCAGGGCGAGCCCGTGACGCGTGCTGCCGACCTGGACCCCAACGTGCCCGTTGCGCTTCGCTTTCAAGACGGCACGCGGCAGGCCACGGTGCACGCCCCGAGCGATGCCTCTGCCGATAGCGAGTAGCCTTCGCATCCCCAAACGGCCCTTGAACGGATACCCGGGCTGCGCATACACAACGGTGCGTTTTCGCTGTCATCCGCTTGCCGCACCGCATGCCTGCTGCCCTGCCGCACGTTACCATTTGTCTACGTCCCCCGCGCCGTCACGCGGTCCTGCCGGTGCGCACGGCGGTACGCCGAGCCTGCCCCGCCGTGCTCCAGCAGCCGCAGGTGGCGTACAGCGCCCACCACACCACCGCGGGGTTTCTGGATGCGGAGGTGCGTGCCCAGATCGGGCCCAGCGAGGCAGCGATCCGTCAGTTTCTGGCGCCTTATCACATGTTCTTTCCATACGGAGCCGACTACCAGCACGACCAGATGCATCTGCGCACCGAGTTGCGTCCGGAGCAGCGCCGCTGCGAGCCGCGCAATGCCGATGCGCACCTTGCGTACATTGGGGCCGGGCTGGTGGCGTGCCTGCAAACGGTACCCACCGAGCCTCTTGCACTCGTTGACATGGACGGCGTAAACAAGGAGACCGGACGCCATCGCACACGCCGCGTAACAGCGGTGGGCTTTACGGAAGCGCGCACGGTTGCGGAGTTTGACGTCACCGTTCCCGCTCCATCGCGTACCGTAGGCGCTACCAGTCTGCGTGACCCGCGTCTGGGCCTTATCGCGCGCATCCATGCTGTGCTGGCTGAGCACGCCGTGCATTTTGGGTGCGTACAGCTGGCGCTAACGGACGACCCGGACGATGCTGCGTTGGTGGTAAACGAATACGAAAAGCAGCTTATGCGCTATGACATGACGCAGGTGCTACGCGCGCCGCGCTACTTCCAATCTACAGAACAGGTATCCGTCCCTGCCTCCGCAATGGTAGAGAATCCCGGCACCAGAGCCCCTGCGACCGAAGAGCCCGCATTGCGGCTGCAGGGCACCGTCCGTCTTCTGGTGCGCCCTCCTGCTGATAACGGCACCTCGCGGTTGGTGCAGGGGCGGTACCAGAGCCCCATTGTGTTGCACCGTACGCCGCGTGAGCGTACGATTCGCGTTACGGTGATGCGCTACACATAACACCCGGAGCGCGAAGACACGGTTACTGCGCCGCAGCCTGTGCAGGGGCTGCCCGCAAGGAGCTGTCGCTATCGTACAGGCGCACATCGCTCAGCTTGAGTTGGATGGAGGTTTGGCCGCGCCACGTGTTTTCGTCTACCTTCGCCACAAGCTCAATGGGCGTGCCCGAGCGGCGGCTTTCGCGAAGGAGGTCGAGCTTGTCGCCCTGCCCAAAGCCGATCACATCGACCTGAGGGGTGTCGGCATCGGCGGGAGCCACGGTAAACTTGAGGTGCGCGTCGTCGCGGCCCACAGTGCGGGGCGATTGGGCTACGCGGCACGGCCCCAGATGAAATACCGGCCGCGGATTCGACGGCCCGAACGGACCAAACTGCTGAAGCACAGCCCAGAATCGATCATCGGCGGTGCCAATCGTCTCCAGATCTACATGCGCATCCACCTTAATGGTCGGGGTAAGCAGTTCCGGGGTGATGCGCTCAGCAATCGCCTCATTGAAGCGATCGCGCAGCTTCGACACGTTGGCTTCGGGAAGCGACATCCCCGCTGCGTAGTCATGGCCGCCAAACTGAGTGAGCACATCTTCACAATCCGTAAGCGCGCGGTAGATGTTCACGCCACTGATGGAGCGCGCCGAGCCCTTCACGGCATCGCCGTTGCGCGTGAGCATGATTGTGGGCTTATAGAACTGCTCCACGATGCGGCTGGCCACAATGCCAATAACGCCCAAGTGCCAGTCGGGGTCATACAGCACGAGTGCATGCGCCGTGCGCGCCGTGATCTGCCGCTCGGCCTGCTCGGTTGCTTCCTTCCGGATGCGCTCGTCGAGGGCACGGCGCTCCTTGTTGAGCTGCTCCAGCTCCTCGGCCTGCTCGCGTGCGGTGGCGGGGTCGCCTTCGAGCATCAGGGCAACCGCCTTGTGCGCGTGCGCCATGCGTCCGGCAGCGTTGATGCGCGGGCCAATCGTAAAGACGATATTACCCGTTGTTTTTACAGAGGCTAAGTCGAGGTCGGCCGCTTTAGCCAGGGCGCGCAGTCCCACGCGCTTGGTGGATCGCAGGGCCGCAAGCCCCTCTTGCATGAGGATGCGATTCTCGCCGTACATCGGCACAATGTCGCTGGCAATGGAGATGCCCAGCAAATCGAGGTAGTCGAACACGCGGTCTTCAGCAGCGCCGCGCACCTGTTGTGTGGCTTGCAGCAGCTTGAACCCGACCCCAGCGCCCGAGAGTTCGGTAAAGGGATACGCGCAGTCGTCGCGCTTCGGGTCGAGCACGGCGTACGCGTTGGGGAGCGTGTCTTTGGGTGTGTGATGATCGCAGATGATGAGGTCGAGTCCTTGCTCGCGAGCGTAGTCGGCCTCCGCATGGGCCGTGATGCCACAGTCAAGCGCAATGATGAGCGAGGCCCCGCGCTCTACCGCCGCATCAATGCCGCGTTTGCAGAGCCCGTACCCGTCTTCATAGCGATCGGGAATAAAAAACGAGGCAGGGACGTCCTGCTGATGCAGAAAATGCGTGCACATGGCAGTGGCCGTCGTGCCATCCACATCGTAGTCGCCATACACGAGCACGGTCTCGCCATCTGCAATAGCCGCAGCCACGCGCTCAGCGGCACGCGGCATGTCAGCCATGTCGAGTGGGTCGTGCAGGTCACTGCGCGAAGCCCGAAAAAAGTCGCGGGCCGCCTCGAACGAGTCTACGTCGCGCAGAGCCAGGGCGCGCGTGAGCGCCGCCGGTAGATCATTGAGGCGCGGTTGCAACTGCGCTACCACGCCAGGGTCGTCGAGCGTACGGAGCATCCAGCGGTAAGTCATACAAAGCGTAGGCTAAAACGGGCAAAGACAGATAGAAAGAAGAAGCAGGGCCGTCTCGCAGAACCTGTTTGTTTGCGGTTCGGGAAGAGAGGCGAGCACCGACAGGGCCAAACGAAGGATCCACCCACAAGGGAGGGAATTAGCGTAGCGTTTCGGTGCAAAAGCGACGCACAGACCCCGAAATAGGTTGTGGAATCGAGGGTAGTGGATAGACGTTAAGTGATCGCTCTCCCAAGAATAATCTTTCCTGGGGCGAACGGTCCCGGCAGCGGTCGGGACAGGTTCCTCCGTTCGCTCCCGTCAGCCCCGCCGGAGACGTCCGCGCCGGGGGGCGCTCCCCGTCTCCGGCTACTGGTATATTTGGTCCATCACGTAGCGTTGAACCGCTACCGAATAGAGAATATGTCCAGGCGATAATGAGCGCAAGCTGGGGCAACTGCTACATCTCATTATACGTGCCATACATTAAAAAGTCGAGCAGTGGGTAGAGGTTAGTGATCGCTGTAGTCCCATCCGCAAGTCATCCTTCCCCCGGCCACTATTGGGGAGAAGGATCTCAACGCCGACATGCACGCCCGGAATCGCGCCCTGCACTGGAGCACTGCATCCCACATCCCCAGAGCAGGTTCTCCGACCGCGTGGCCTGAGATACTTTGCTTCGTTTAGCATGACGATGGCGGCTACATGAAAACATCCTGTATGTATCGTATCACGTACCGGCCACCACCAAAAGTCAAAGTAACAAAAAGTTGAGTCAACGTAAGCCGTATGGCGCGGTGAGCCCGACGAGAAGAACAGTGAGTTCATTGTATCTATCCTGTTTCATTCATAATTTGCGTTATAGTAGTCGACATATCCATTTTTGGAGGACATTGCTTCTCTGAAATAGCGTAGAGTAAATGCGTGAGATTCGACTTGCTGCTCTGCTGTACACATTGTATGTTACACAAAATGCAGTGACATCTACCCCTACCCTATCTCACAACGTCGTGATGACCTGACGCTCAGCCTCGACATATAGCAGCGCAGACTCATACTGACCGGGCTCATACTGGTCATGTCTGCGTAACAGTTGAATGCGTCCGGGGTCCTCTGGCCTCGTATTCACCGCCGCTGCCGCACGAATCGTACCCGTGCATTCGTTCCAAGCTACCACCGGTTGGCTGCATTGCAGATATCTGAACCCGCGCCGATCGCTCCCACCGCGCTGATCTCTCCCCACCACATAGATAGCGTCTTGGGCCACCAGGCTACACGTAGCGCTGCGAGTTCGCATCCGAAAAGACGATCATCTGAAAACATCCCCTATGAAAATCTCGACCCTTCAAGAGAAAAAGCTTGACGAGTTGCGTGCTATGGCACGCGAAATGGACCTATCTGGGTATTCCAAACTCCGCAAGCAAGATCTCATCTATCGCATTCTGGAAGCACAGGCAGAAGGCGTTGCGGCCCCCGACTTAGAAAGTGAGGCCGAGCCTGCCGATGCCGACGCTGATGACGACGACCATTCGACCTCTGAAGAGCGCGCTTCTGCGAGCCGCTCATCGAGCCGCTCGGGGCGGTCATCGCGTTCAGCGGGCCGGTCCAAGCGTTCGTCTGAACGCTCGTCGAGCCGCTCTGGAAGTCGCTCGTCGGGCCGTTCCTCGTCGGGCGGGTCGGCGCGTTCGCGAGGGCGCCGCGCTCGGCGGTCGCGTCGCGAAGAACGGCTCTATGGCGACCGCCCTGACTACATGGCGACCTATGACGCTGACGAGACAGAACTGCGGGGCATGATCGACAAGCGGGGCATGCTTGAAGTCTTGCCCGACGGCTATGGGTTCTTGCGCTCCGATGAGTACAACTACGAATCGAGCCCCGATGACATTTATGTGTCGCCGTCGCAGATTAAGCGATTCGGACTGCAAGAGGGTGACACGGTAACCGGAAAGGTGCGCCCACCGAAGGAAGGCGAAAAGTTCTTCGCGCTCATTCAGGTTGACCTGGTCAACGGTCAGCCGCCGACCGATGCCGAGGAACGGACCGATTACGAGCACCTAACGCCGGTCTTTCCCAATACGCGCCTGACCCTCGAAACCGAGTCTGAAGAGTTTGGCACGCGCGTGCTCGACCTGTTTGCGCCCATTGGTATGGGGCAGCGTGGTCTGATCGTAGCGCCGCCCAAGGCGGGCAAAACCGTCTTGCTTCAGAAAATCGCCGACGGCGTTACGCAGAACCACCCCGATGCGCACCTGCTTGTGCTGCTCATTGACGAGCGTCCCGAGGAGGTGACCGATATGGACCGGAATGTGGAGGGCGAGGTTATTGCTTCGACCTTCGACCGCGAGCCACAGCGTCATGTGGAGGTGGCCGAAACGACTCTGCTGAAGGCGAAGCGCCTGGTCGAGTCGGGCCAGGATGTCGTCATTCTGCTCGACTCCATTACGCGGTTGGCCCGTGCTCACAACGCGGTGGCCCCCAGCCAGGGGCGTACGCTCTCCGGCGGCGTCGAAGCCGGAGCTCTCCGCGGCCCCAAGCGCTTCTTCGGTGCGGCCCGCAAGGTGGAAGACGGCGGCTCCCTCACCATTATTGGTACGGCGCTAATCGACACGGGTAGCCGGATGGATGAGGTGATCTTCGAAGAGTTCAAGGGCACCGGCAATATGGAGCTCGTCCTCGACCGCGAGATGGCCGACCGCCGCATCTACCCGGCTATTGACCTGCTGAAGTCCGGCACGCGCCGCGAGGAGTTGCTGCTCGACAAGCCCACGCTGAAGCGCGTCTGGATCATCCGCAAGCTCATTGCTGATATGGATCCGGGTGAGGCCATGGAGTTCTTGCTCGACAAGATGCGCGGCACCGAGAGCAACGCGGCGTTCCTGGAGCAGATGAACTCGTAGCACCGGAGTAAGCTGGCCCGCGTCTTTCCGAGTGCAAAGCCCGGAGAGGGACAGCCTGTACTTCGTCCAGTAATACAGAAAGCGGAGTCTCTACAGTAGGGACTCCGCTTTTTGCGTTAGGTACGCGTAAGAGAAACGTTATAAGACAGGACGGGGTTACCAGTTTGAGGTAGCCTGAGTAAAAATATTGTCGGCCAGGTCGGTTAGGGCGCGCTGAGTGGCCGCCTCGCTTCCTTCCAGGTCATCTTCGACTGGATTGTAATCACTGCTTCCGCTAAACGAGCGACTCAGGAAGACCTCGTCGTTTACCTGGTCGAGGTACTCTACCTCCACAGTGATGGTAACGCGGTTGGCCGTGGCTCGCTCATCGCCCCCTACGGTAGTGGGTTCGTTGGAGTAGCGCTGCACCACCAGATCAAGGCGCGCATCTGCGCCAGCATTATCGGTGGAAAGCGAGAGGCGCGTCTGGTTTACGAAGCGCTGCACGAGTAGGTCGGTCAGGTCATTGCTGAGCGACGGGAATGGACTGGTGCTGCGATCTTCGACAATGGGAATAGCGATCGTTTCGATGTCCGACGGAATCGTGGCGCCGCTAAAGCTATACGCACCGCATCCCCCCAGCCAAAGGCTAAGGGCAAGCACCAGCACGGAGGCACGCGTTGCACGGACCTGTGCGGCGTAGCAGGAAGGCGAAAAGTCCATTAGTCGAGGTCTTCCATATCCTTGAGTTTGCGATACAGGGTGCGCTCGCTGATATCGAGGGCTTCAGCGGTTTTGCGGCGGTTGCCATCGAAGCGGCGCAGGGCCTCGCGAATGAGTTGGCGTTCGGCCTCTTCCACAGTGGGTAGCGGGGCATCAGCCGGATGCTCCGCAAGTGCGGTAAGGCCCTCGTTAGCCGGTGTGCCGCCAGTTGAGGGCGGGGCATTCTTGGCAGAGCGCCGCTCAGCAGGGGAGCGTCGATTGGGGGCTTCGGTTGAGGGCTGGGGCGACGGAGCCGAGGGCGAAGTCTGGGACGACGCATCAGCATCGCCTTCTACCTCATATACTACGTCCTCAATCAGCGAGTCGTAGTCGTCCGAATAATCGTCTTGGTACTCATCGGACGGGGGAGCGTCAGCCGAGGAGGACGGCGCATCTTGATTGCGCATCACGACAAAGTCGCTGTAGTCCTGCGGAAAGTCTGTCCGTTCCGCAATGCGACGCGGCACGACCACGCCAATGTTGGAGGCAAGCGCGCGCAGTTGGTCCTTCATCTCGCGCATCTCCATACGCATCTCCAAGATCGCGCGGTAGAGCAACTCGCGTTCCTGGGCATCAGACCCCGACGCGCCGCTGCTGTTTGCGTCTGAGATGCGCATGAGTTGAGTGGAAGCCGAGCCCTGTTCGGTGCCCGAGGTCAGGTCGCGTAGGAGCGGATTGACATCTGAGGCCTCAAGAGTGTCGCTGCGAAGCAGCACCACGCACTGCTCGGCCACATTGCGCAGTTCGCGCACATTGCCGGGCCAGTTGTAGCCCTCCAGGGCCTCCTTGGCGGCATCGGTAATCGACTTGGGGCGCGATTCGTACTCTTGCGTAAAACGATGCAGATAGGTCTCGAAGATGGGGACGATGTCGTCGGGCCGATCGCGCAGGGGGGGGATGTCGATGCGAACAGTGCTCAGACGGTAGTACAGATCTTTGCGGAAGTGGCCCTCCTGCACCTCGGCCGCCAGGTTCTTGTTGGTAGCGGCTACGACGCGTACGTCAGCGTAGAGCGGTTCGGAGGAGCCTACGCGGCTGAACTGGCCGGACTCCAGAACGCGGAGCAGGCGCACCTGCGCCTCTTTAGGCATTTCGCCAATCTCATCGAGAAAAATGGTGCCGCCGTCCGCTTCCTCGAAGTAGCCGTTGCGCTGCTGTACCGCCCCGGTGTAGGCGCCCTTTTCAGCCCCAAACAATTCGCTTTCAATCAGCCCTTCGGGGATGGCCCCGCAGTTGACAATCACCATGTCTTCATGGCGACGGCTGCTAAGCTCATGAATGACCTCTGCGATAAGCTCCTTCCCTACGCCGCTTTCGCCTTGCAAAAGGACGGTAATGGCAGTGGGGGCTACCTGGCGCGCGCGGTCAATGACGTGCTTGATGGCATCGGACGAGCCGACAATGCCGAAACGTTCTTGAATGGAAGCACGATCCATAGGGAGACAGACACACTTAGTGGAGAAGCAGACAGTTGTATGGTAAAGTCACACCCACGCCACCGGCAGAGGATCCAGTCCCAGGACGAGCGATGCGCATGAGTTACCATTTGTAGCACTGGATGCATACAGGCTGCGTTGCGACGGTCATGGGTTAACATCCCCTACCAGGAGGAGCGCAAGCGCACAGCCCAGTATCCAAATCTCGATTGCATCATACCAGAGACGTACCTATGTTAACACGCGATAGGCATTTGAAGGCGAGCGTACACGGTATCGACAGCAGGCTATTAACAGCCGCCTTAACAAGAGAACATCCGTCGAGCGATACGGGGGAGGCGGCTCGGACTGTTGACATGTCCATGCAGGCGGTTGTCTGATGGCATATAATGGGATAGGAGCTATTTGGAGGCAGGGGCCTCTGCGCTGAAGCGATGTTCCCGTTGCTTCCATCAACCCATGCGTTCAGCATTACACAGTCCTGCGTGATGTCTCAACATTACACCGAATTCGTTCAAACAGATCGTTCAAGTAGGCGATGCAACCTGTTGGACGATGCCGCGTCTTGTAACGCACGCTTCCCAACATTCTTTTCCAACAAGGCTATAATAGCATATGACAACGCACGCTTCGCCTGTATCGGCACCGGCCTCGCGCCCTTCGTCGCGCTCCACAGCGAAAGAAGATACACCACCACCCATTTTTTCGGATTCGTTTTGGAAGCGCTTCCGAAAAGGAGTGAGCGACTTTCCCGTACCTGTGATAGCCTTAGATGATACGGGCACGATTCAGGCGCTTTCTCTGGCAGCACGACGCATGCTGGGGTACCGTGGACATGACGAGATTGAGCCCTACTTCTTTACGCATGTGCATGGGCAAAACATGCATCGTGTAATGCGCGACCTGGCTCACATGGTGAATGCTCACACGCGCCGGGCGTCGTGGCTGGTGCGTCTGCAAACACAGGCTGGACGCTGGCGCTGGTTTCGCGTTGAGGCGGTGAACCGCTTGAGAGCGCTTGAGCAGTGCATTGTGCTACGCATGCGTTCGGTGTAGGGCTGCACAAGGTTACATAATCGTGTTTGTAGAAGAGCATATGCCGGTAGACCTTAAGTAGTAACCCAGCCGTTCCACCGCAGATGTCTGCGCTAACGGATGCTCCCCGTCTCCGGCTACCGGCACCGTCTCTCTATCATTTAGCATTGACATTTAGCATTGAACCGTTGCTGTTTACCTGTCTACCAGTACGGTCAATGTACCAAGGGATGCAGGAGCACGGGCCCGCAGTGGCCATTCGCGGCAAACGGTTCTCGGTATGTGAATCCGTACGCCGAGGAGAGACAAAGAGGAACTACAGATTGGAACGGGTCATACGTGTTGCAGACTGCATGCCTACTGATGTGTTACATCAGAACCACATTGCGGGGATGCCTGCTGCGTCACGTTGCAGCAAATCTATTCTCAAGATAGCGGCGAGGTTCACCATGTCTGTATCGATATGAGTACCAACGCATCATTCTCGGACGGCGCCCAAGACCCGCCACCGGGCGACGGCGACCCGCCCTACAGTTGGATTGATGAGTGGCTCTGTGAGTACGTGGATGGCACTATGGACCCCGCCCTGGAGGCGGTGTTCACCTCGTACGTAGAGGCAAATCCGGAACTGAAGGCTCACATCGAAGAGCTGCAGCAGACGCGGAATCTGCTTAGTCAGTGTCGTTTCCCCAACGATGCTGCCGCCACGAAGCAAGCTCAAAACGACGTGTGCGATCAGGTTGAGTCGGAGCTTTTGTGCGCGAAGTTGCCGCTACGCGAAGCGCTCCTGCAGCGTCCACAGTTCTCGGCAGGGCTTGTTGCGTCGGTGCTCACTGCGCTCATGATTGGGGTACTCGTTGGGGCAACGGTTGTCGGTGCCCCTGTGACACCCGGGGCCGAAACTGCTGAATCAGCGCCTGTTGAGCACATGCAGGTGGCCAACCGCCCTGCGATGCAGGCTCCACTGCTGCCAGTCGGTGCTCAGAACGAACGCCGTGCGGCTCGGCATGCGACGACGTCCCCTGCCTGGCCTGCATCGATGGTCGATTCGCTCCACGTGCCACCTGCTGCCCTGCACTTGATGCGCACCCCGCGCTGACACGATCGCAGCACTTGAAGGGGAATCCGGACCCCATCTTTCGCCTCTTCTTGATGCAGTACGCGGCACAACGAGATCCGGCAGCGGTCTAAGCGCATCCCATAACGACACATGGGCCTTTAGCTCAGCGGTTTAGAGCGCTCGCCTCACACGCGAGAGGTCCCTGGTTCAAATCCAGGAAGGCCCACACTGCATCAACGTAAGCCCCTGTTTTGCAGGGGCTTTTCTTTTTGGGGTACCACAGAGGTATAACTAAAGTAGATATGTATCGTGTGCCCGTGAGTGGAGCCTCGCTGTGAAGCAGATGCAGTAGGCGGAGGCCTATTCCTGAACCAACACGGCTTGCTGCGTCCCATTTGTGCGTCGCATTGTGTTCAGGAGGGTGCGCTAGCGCTCGTACATCTCAGGAGCAAGGACTGTATCCGTGAGCTCCAACCGCCGCCGGTATAAAATCTGTTGCTTGTCGGCGTCGTGGTGCACCGAGACGATATATGTAGCAAACGGCATTTCGAGCATTAGGCCTTCAGGAAGGGCTTCTACGGTGTATCCATCCGGCAGGGTGTACGTAATCGAATCGGCATAAACGCCGGGGGGCGTAAACGGATGCACGGGCTGAGTGCGTGGACCTTCTGCTGCTGCAGGGAGAGCCGGAAGCGGCTGGGCAAGACCAATATCCAGAAAGAGACGCGAGGCGGTTGCTGTGGCATAGCGGGGTAGCTCAACCGACACGGGAATTTCAATGCTGGGGTCCGGTGGATTCACCCCTGAGAAATCCACCTGCGTAATGTTGAAGGTGCCAAATCGAAGTTGTTCACGCATCCACGTCCGGCGGTCGCGCGTGGAGGCATGGGCCAGCTGGCGACGAGGGCCGTCGTGCAATTGGCCGGTGTAGGTCGTGGTAAGTGCGGCGGTGGCATGGCCCGAGGGGGCTAAGTCAACTGTGGCATGCCGGAGGCGCTTGTTCTGATCGGCTGTCGAAGCAGGCACATTAACGAGGTGGCTGTTATCTTCGCGGACCAGAAGGGCCGCACGGTCGGCAATGCCGCGGTGCACATGCCCGAAGGGGAGCAGCTGGCTGGTGGTCTCCAGCCAGAGCGTATCCTGAGCCGTAGGCACTGCCAGAATCATGTGATTGAAGCGGTTCTCGGGGAAGTCGGCGTGTAGTGGTGGGGCATAGCGGCCCGATCGAATCAGGACGGGGGATGAGGAAATGCCGACCTCTTCGAGCAAGGCCTGCATGTAGTTGGAAAGCGCCTTGCAGTCGCCGTAGCCGGTGCGTTCCACGTATTCGGCGGGATACGGCTGCCAGCCGCCCAGCCCGAGCTGCACGCTCACGTAGCGGGTGTGCGACTGCATGTGATCGTAGAGGGCGCGGACCGAGTCGCGACGGGTGCGCGCTGAGGCGACCACGGCGTGGGCCTCCTCCGACGCGGCCTCGGATAGCGTCTGGCGCTCGCGGGTGAGCGCGTGGTACCAGTTGCCAAAGGCCTCCCACGAAGCAAACGTGCCCTGCGTATCCCCAATAGCAAACTGACGCGGCACCACGTGCACCGCGGGAGCCTGCGCATACCAGGGGGGACCGTGCGGCTCGCTCTCCCATGCGGCAGCATTCTCAATCGTCCAGGTGTGCAGGTGGCGGTCGTTGACGTAGCGCACGTTCGGCTCGGGGGCCCCGCGGCGGAGATCGTAGCGCATGTCCATGCCATTGGGGGTGTCTACGACATACGAGGCCCGCTCGACCGGAGCCGTAGGGTGGTACGGACGCCAGGTGGGCCAGCCCAGGTGACCATCGCGCTCGATGGTGTATTCGAAGACAACCGTGTACGGGTACGCGTCATGGTGCAACTCGGCCCGCTTCACGCGCAGGTCGCGATAGAGCGAAAACCCGTCGTTAGCCGGATACTCGCGGATGTCGTCGTCATCGAGTTCGGCCATGACGGTGCCTCTGGCATCTAACACCCAGCCCTCCAGGTCGTCGACCGAGCGGAAGGTGTCGTGCATAAGACGCAGCGTGCCAAATGACTCGCGCCCTGCACGCGAGAAGATCGTGACGGCCCGGCGCACGTGCTGCGAGACGGCGCCGATCTCGTGGGCCTCAATGTGCTTCAGGTCGCGGCGCACAATCGCATCTGGATTGTCCTCCATGAGTGGAAGCGGCACATGGTGCAGCGCCAGCGATTCAGGGGCGAAGTCGGTGGACAGCGGGCCGAGGTCCTGTCCTGACGCTGGAAGAGCCAGTAGCATTCCTAACAAGAGGCTCGCCCAGCGTAAGAGAGATATATGCATGCAAAACGAGGTGGAGTGAGCGAAGTGTGATAGCAGAGTGTGCCTCGGTTATCGCCCGGTTTCCGATTCGGGGGCCGATGCTGATGAGGCCTCTGGTGCCACGTTGGACGGGGCAGCATCGGGGTCGGAATCGGCGACGCTGCGTAAGACAACGGGCTCGGCTTCCATATCCACAATGCGCGCAAAGAACTCTCGTAACCCTTCGTAGCTCGTCGGTCCGACGACAGGTTGACGCAGCGTGTAGACCATACGTACCGTAAGACGATTGCCCTGGGCTTGGACCAGACGCGTATACGTTCCGCCGTCGTCTCCAAACTGGATCTGGGCGTTTTGGGGGCGCTCTTCTACAGCGTATCCTTCCGGCAATTGAAGCGACAACGTCTGCTGAATCTGAATCGGGTAGCCAAAGTCGACGGGATACGTGCGCTCTGGACGCTGAAACGGGTTTTCGCCCCATCGTCCCAGCAGCACAGGGTTCAGGTAGATGAAGTCGGCCGCTGTACGCGCGTAGCCAGGCAGCGTAACCCCGGCATCTACAGTGATGGCCTCGCTGCGAACATCAGGAATTTCGATTGTGGGATCGCTGATTTCGGCATCGTCATAATGGTCGAAGACGGCCTCTTTCACAAAAGAAGTGTCGTCGTCAGCCTGGGCATACTCGCTTCGGTGCGAGGCAATGCTGGCTCCGCTGTAGGTGGCCCGGACATTGGCGTCAACCGTACCATTGGGGCGCAGTGTGCCCTGCGCAAAAAACATATGCTGGCGCATTACATTGCGCGGAATCTGCACCCATTGTGCGTTGTCTTCGTGTAGCAGGTATCCACTGTCGTTGAGGGCCCGTAGCGGCAGCATGCCCATCGGGCGGTGCGGGTTGGTTGCATCCAGCAGCAGGGTCTGTTCGCCCATTGACACGGCAACAAGCACATCGTTGAACTGCGACAGGAACGGATACAGCGGCATGGTTTTGCCGTGGCTGCGCGTGCTGGTGAGCACGGGTGCGGCCATGTCGACATCGGCCTCTTGAAGCATGGACACAAGCAGCAGGTTGATCTCGGCGCTGGACCCGCTCCCGCGTTCGAGCACGTCATCAAGATCGCTCTGGGCGTACAGCGTTGCGGTGTCGTTCCAGCTCATCGCATCGACCACGTGGTTGTAGATTGCGCGTACCTGATCGGCAGGCGCCTCTATGCCGTCGATCACGTCGCGGGCCGCATTGCGTACGGAACGATGATCACCGATCTGGTCGCCCAGTTTGTCATGGTCGAGGAGATCTTCAGTGAGCTCCTCCCACGAGCCCATCACCGACGTCGAGCGGCGATTCGGCAGGTTCACCGACTGCAGCTGGAAGCGAATCTTTGCGCGGTAGTTTTCCAGCGTCGTCATGTAGGGCTCGGCGCGCAGAGCGGGTACCTCTTTCATCACCCACCGGTAGTCGGTCCCGCGCAACTGCGGACTGAAGTTCGTTTCGTCGCGCTCCTGTACGTCATACGGATGACTCCCCTGCGACAAGATCGCGTAGTCAAAAATTTGGGGGATGCGCGTCTCATACTCGCTGTACAGGGTCGGCTCGGTCGTCTGAAAGGTCCACGACCGCAAGAAATGCGGCTGGTACGAGCGGATGCGATAGGCGTACTCGATCACGGCACCGGGTTGCAGGTTCGGCAATGTAAACGTAATGCGCTGATGCGTGTCGTCGATATCCTCTTCGAAGATGTTGTCCTCGTCGAGCTCGTATGTCTCTTGTTCTCCTTGAGCGTTAAGCACCACCGTGTGGGCCTCAATGTTGTCGGCTCGTTCGGTACGGTCCTCGTCGTAGTACGTAATTTCGACGGTGCCCCAGTCGTCGTACGCCTCCTCGCTCAATATCTTGATGCGACGATGCCGCTCAAACGAGAGGCGTCCGTTCGGACGAAACGAGGTCTTGCCATAGTCCGACAGAACGACTGCGGTGGCATTGGAGTCGGCGGGATAGTGATCCATCTCCAGCTCCTCCATCGACACCTCGCCCCACTCGGCGGGCTCATCAGGCGGGTCAATCGGTTGGGCCTCTGTAGGAACGGCGTGGACAGCCAAGATGAGAAGAAGGACGGCGAGAATAGGACGTATCGAACGATACATGAGAAGGGCGTAACGCTATGCAGACAACAGAAAAAGTAGACGGGAAGCGACGGCCAACCAGAAACGGCGCACCACTAAAAATGCGCGCAATTGGATATGACACTTCATTTCATTATATGAAGTAAAGGCTTAGCCCGCAAATCGCTGATATGTGGACCCAATAGCACTGTGTTACGACTTAGGTGTTGATCGCGGCATTAATTAATAAGTGTTATTGAGGCATACAAAAAATCCTGAACGTCCTTTTCTGGACGATTTTTGGTAGATCCAAACCAAGTTGGCTCCAGGACTTGTGTACCTGTCTACAGCGCTTTCGAATGTATCTTGCACTCGTCTCCCTATGTTCTATGCATATACCAGCAGCCCGTACGATGCAGCCCATTTCATCCTCACGGATGATTCCAACGCTGCTTATCGGAATGGCGCTTATCGTTGCAACAGGTGTCCTTCCGCCTCTCGCTCAAGCCCAATCTGAAAACGAAGCCCCATCTCCCGGAGACTGGGCGCTTCAGTTCCAGGTGAATGACAACTTTACGCTCGGCTCGTTTCAGAGCAGCGTGTTTCAGGGCAGCGTGCTCTCTGTAAAGCACCAGATTGCAGATCAGCGGGCCCTGCGGCTGGGAGCGAACTTCGACGTAATATCGAGATCCCGCGAGATCAATGAGGACGCCATTACTGATGGGCCCGATAGCAATGACGAGGCACGGCAACAACTTCAGATCGACGCTCAATACCTGTACACCTCAGATCGGGAATCGGCGATCCGTCCCTATGTAGGAGGCGGGCCCACCTTGCTAATGCAACGTACTCGCTCTGAGAGGCAGGTCAGCACTCGCACTGAGGAAGACACCGGTCGTTTATATGGTGGCGGACTTGTAGGCGTCTTTGGCGTCGAGTGGATGGTGCATTCGGCTATCGGCATCAGTGCAGAGTATGGAGTCCAGGCAACATACACGCACGAGAGTAGCGAAATCGAGCGAAATGGCACCACCGTTCTTGACTCGACAAACACCCAGTGGAATGTCGGCGCTCGTCCTGTCCTGTTTGGCGTATCTGTATATTTCTAATACGTAGCGCGAGCTATACACCAACGAATGCCTCATCGGGCCCGGCGCCAGGTGAGGCATTTTGTGTATTTAGGGCACTCGAATGAGCACATTTTCTACCAACAAAAGCCACTCGTACCCCGTTCGTGTCGTCCGTGTATCCTACTGAACCGGCTGCTGCTTCTGCATGACGCCCCTTCCTATCGACGATGTGCTGCCGGAGCTGCGTGCTTCGTTGCGCGATACGCCTCGCGCGGTGCTCGAAGCCCCCACCGGCGCGGGCAAAACCACCCGTGTGCCGCCTGCGCTGCTCCAGGCCGACTGGCTGGGCGAGGAGCGCATCCTTATGCTGGAGCCGCGTCGCCTGGCGGCCCGTGCCGCAGCCCGCCGGATGGCGCAAGAACGCGGCGAATCCGTGGGCCAGACCATCGGCTACCGCGTGCGCATGGATACGCAGGTGAGCCGCCAGACCCGCGTCGAGGTTGTCACCGAAGGCGTGCTCACGCGCATGATTCAAGACGACCCGCTGCTCGACGGCGTGGGCGCGGTCATCTTCGACGAGTTTCACGAACGCAGTCTGCAGGCGGACCTCGGCCTCGCCCTCGCGCTGGATGTCCACGAGTCGCTTCGCCCCGATCTACGGCTGCTCGTGATGTCCGCCACGCTCGACGTGGGGCCCGTCGCCGATCTCCTGGACGACGCCCCGCGCATCACCAGCGAAGGGCGCACGTATCCGGTCGATATCCACTATGCCGACCGCCGCCCCGATGGCTACATCGAACCCCACGTATCCCGCAAAATCATGGAGGTGCTGCCCGACACCGAAGGCGATGTGCTTGTCTTCCTGCCGGGCGCGGCCGCCATTAAACGCGTACAGCGGCAGGTGGAGGCGAAGGTGCCGGCTCGGGTGAACGTCTATCCGCTCTTCGGCAACCTGCCGCACCGCGAGCAGGACCGCGCCATCGAACCGAGCGATGCGAACGAGCGCAAGATTGTGCTCAGCACGCCCATCGCCGAAACCAGCCTGACGATTGATGGCGTGCGCGTGGTCATCGACAGCGGCAAGCGCCGTACGCCGC
Source organism: uncultured Rhodothermaceae bacterium (assembly GCA_913056335.1). Classification (GTDB taxonomy): domain Bacteria; phylum Bacteroidota; class Rhodothermia; order Rhodothermales; family Salinibacteraceae; genus Longimonas. The sequence continues at coordinate 952 of CAJXLX010000026.1, read as the reverse complement.
AGTTCGATCCCAACAGCGGCATGACGCAACTCAAGACCGTACCCATCTCGCGGGCGTCAGCCGACCAGCGGGCCGGACGCGCCGGACGCACCGCGCCGGGCGTGTGCCACCGGCTGTGGACGCGCCACACGCACATGAATCGCACCGAGCACACGCCGCCCGAAATCGAGCAGGCCGACCTGGCCCCGCTGGCGCTGGAGCTGGCCGCCTGGGGCATCACCGATCCGGATGAACTGCGCTGGCTCTCGCGACCGCCCGCGGGGCCGTTTCAGCAGGCTCAAGATCTGCTCACGCAGTTGGACGCTCTCGCCGACGACGGCACCGTCACCTCGCACGGACGCGAGATGGCGGGCCTCGGCATGCATCCACGACTGGCACATCTGCTGGTGCGGGCGCAAGACCTGGGCTATGCGGCAGTGGGATGCGACGTGGCGGCCCTCTTGAGCGAGCGCGACATCTTTCGCGGACAGGGAGAGGCCCCCGATGCGGATCTCCGCCTGCGGCTCGATGCGTTGCAGCGCGCCCGCAATGGCGATTCCCCAACGCCGAATGCGCTCCGGGGCAGTCGCATTGCGCGGGGCACGCTGCATCGCGTGCAGAAGATGGCCGGGCACTGGCGCCGCAAACTTGGCATTAATCGCACTGCTCGTAGCGACGCCAGCGCCTGCGGACTCCTCACCGCGTTTGCGTATCCCGACCGCATTGCCCAGCGCCGCTCCGGCTCTGATACGCGCTTTCTGCTATCGAACGGACAAGCCGCCGCGCTCGATCGTCCGCAACTGCTCTCGCAATCCGAGTATCTGGCATGTGCTCAGGTGGCGGGGCGCGACCGCGAGGCGCAGATTCGGCTGGCGGCTCCCATTTCGGGCGACGACCTGGCCACCTTCTTCAAGGAGGTAATCACCGAGCACACCGTAGTCGAGTGGGATGCCCACAACGAGCGCATCCGGGC